>JBEVNC010000003.1:0-24153 GCA_040508315.1 Sphingobium sp. | reverse complement strand
AGTTTTCTGCGGCTCTGGCTTCCCGCTTTCGCGAGAAGGAAGACGGGTGGGGCAAAACCTCCCTATCGACCTAATTTAAAAGGTCAGCGGCGCGCCAATCCGTTGGCGGCCGACAAGATCGCCTGCACCGAAGCGGTCGCGACGTCCGCATCAAGCCCGACACCGAACACCGTGCGCCCGTCCGGCGTGCGGCACTCGACATAGGCGGCGGCGTTCACGTCGGAGCCTACGCCCACGGCATGCTCGTTATAGTCGACGACGCTGAGTTCCACGCCCATGCCCTCGCGCAGCGCGTCGAGGACGGAGGAGAGGAGGCCGTTGCCCTTGCCGGACACGGTACGTTCTTCGCCATCCATCGCGACCTTGCCCACGAAGACGCGGTTTCCGGCCGGGCCGCTCTCCTGATAGTCGAGCAGCTTGTACGGCTGGTCGGCGCCCAGGTGATAATGCTTCTGGAAGGCGCCCCAGATGTCGGCGGCGTGCAATTCGCGGCTGCTCTCGTCAGCCAATTCCTGCACGACGCGGCTGAGGTCGGCCTGCATGCGCTTGGGCAGTTTCAGGCCCTTGTCCTGTTGCAGCACCCACGCCACGCCGCCCTTGCCCGACTGCGAATTGACGCGGATCACTGCCTCGTAGGAGCAACCGATGTCCGCCGGATCGATGGGCAGATAGGGGACGTCCCACAGTTCGTCGTTGCGCGTTTCCTGCGCGGCGAACCCCTTCTTGATGGCGTCCTGGTGACTGCCGGAGAAGGCGGTGAACACCAGTTCGCCGGCATAGGGGTGGCGCGGATGGACGGGCAGGTTGTTGCAGTAGACGACCGTCTGCACGATCTCCTCCATGTTGGAGAAGTCGAGGCCGGGCGTGATCCCCTGCGTGTACATGTTGAGCGCGACAGTCACCAAGTCGCAATTGCCGGTGCGCTCGCCATTGCCGAACAGGCAGCCTTCGACGCGGTCGGCGCCCGCCATCAGTCCCAGTTCCGCCGCCGCGACGCCGGTGCCGCGGTCGTTATGCGGGTGCAGCGACAGGACGACCGTATCGCGATTGCGGATATGGCGGCCGAACCATTCGATCTGGTCGGCATAGATATTGGGCGTGGCCGCCTCGACCGTGGCGGGCAGGTTGAGGATCAGCGGCTTGTCGGCGGTCGGCTGGAGGATGTCCATCACCGCCTCGCAACATTCCAGGCTGAAATCCAGCTCGGCGGTGGAGAAGGTTTCCGGCGAATCTTCGAAATGCCAGTCGGTGTCGGGCTGCTTGGCCGCCTCGTCGCGGATGATCTTGGCCGCGTCGATGGCGATCTGCTTGATCTGCGGGCGGTCCATCTGGAACACGATGCGCCGCCATGCGGGCGACACCGCATTATAGACGTGGACGATGGCCTTCTTTGCGCCCTGCAGGCTCTCGAAGCTTTTCTCGATCAGGTCGCGGCGGGCCTGGGTCAGCACCTGGATGATGACATCGTCGGGGATCTTGCCCGACTGGACGAGGCCGGAGATGAAGTCGAACTCCGTCGCCCCGGCGGACGGAAAGCCGACTTCGATCTCCTTGATGCCGACGCGGGTCAGCAGTTCGAAGAAGCGGGTCTTCTTCTCCGTATCCATCGGGTCGATGAGCGCCTGATTGCCGTCGCGCATATCGGTGGACAGCCAGCGGGGCGGCTGGGTGATCGTGCGAGACGGCCATTGACGGTCGGGCAGGTCCACTTGCGGGAACGCCCGATATTTGCGGCTGGGGTCGATGAGCATGATGAAATCCGGTTTCTGCAAAGGCGAGGGCGGGTAAGGATCGGCCGTCCCGTCGCGGTTTGACGATCTGTCGCGAATTGGTCCCTTAGGCGGATGGCGCAACCCTCAAAGAAAGAGAGGGTGCAGCCGGTATCGCACGCCTAAGGGCGTGTAAGTCGCGCTGCCCGCGGAAGTAGGACCTTGTCAACCATTGCGCGGCTATTTTGCACCCAAGCGGCCGAATGGTCCAGTGGAAATTGGCAAGGGCGAGAAAATGACGACCGATGGCCTCTGGCAACTCAGCTTCGTGGCCACACGCTGTCTGGGCGCGAAAGAATGTTCGCAGGAAGAGGGCCTGCGTCATCTGATTTCGGCGGCGGAGCTGTTCGATGCGATGCCTGTGACCGGCCTTCTGGTCCATAATGGCAATCGCCTGCTCTACCATATGGAGGGCCGGGAGGCGGACGTGCTGACGCATCGGGACAGGATCGCGGCCGATCCGCGCGTCGGCGGTATCGCCACTTTGCGCCAGCGCATCGTCGAAAAGCGATATTTTCGAAGCTGGGTGTTCGCGCTCCATCACGACCCGCGCGAGTCAACCGGCCGGACGTTGGCCGAGCGGCTCGTCCCATTGCTCGACGGGGCGCCCGGGGAAATCGTGCAGACATTTCTGGCCTTTGCCAGATTGCAGCCGATGCGGGCCAAACCCGTGCGGCGGATATCCGGCACGTCCCGCTAAATCCGCTATCGTAACGATCGGTGCGCAACCGCCGCGGTAGCGAAACTTTCTCCTTGCAATTCCCCGAATCCCGCGCACTATGCTGCAATGCACAAACAGAAAAGCGGGCTGGCGGTCTGAATGGCGTTCTATGAAATGCTGGACCGAAATGGGGCGGTGCGGGAATGTTATGCACCCGTTCAGCATTGGGTCGAACAAACGGGCATTGGCGGGCTCAATCGGCGACTTGAGGAGGCCGAGGCGATATTTCGCCGTATCGGTATCACCTTTGCGGTTTATGGCGAGGGTGGCGATCCGGAAAGGCTGATCCCGTTCGACCTGCTGCCGCGCATCTTCACCGCGCTGGAATGGCGCACGCTCGACCTCGGCATCCGGCAGCGGGCCCGGGCGCTCAACGCCTTTCTCTACGACGTCTATCATCGCGGCGAGATCATCCGCGCAGGCATCATGCCCGCCGACATCGTGTACCGCAATGCCGCCTACAAGCCGGAAATGGCTGGTTTTACCCCGCCGGGCCGGGTCTACAGCCATATCGTCGGCGTCGATATCGTGCGGACCGGGCCGGACAGTTTCCAGGTGCTGGAGGATAATTGCCGCACCCCGTCGGGCGTCTCCTACATGCTCGAAAACCGGGAGATCATGACGCGCATGTTCCCCGACCTGTTTGCGCAGGGTGTGGTGGCGCCGGTCGACCATTATCCCGACGATTTGCTGAAAAGCCTGAAGGAAGTCGCGCCGCCCGCCTGCAAGGACGAGCCGGTCGTGGTCGTGCTGACGCCGGGGTCGCTCAACAGCGCCTATTATGAGCATAGCTTCCTCGCCGATCTGATGGGTGTGGAACTGGTCGAGCCTGCCGATCTCTACGCCGATGACGGCCTCGTATTCATGAAGACGACCTATGGCCCGCGCCGGGTGGACGTCATCTATCGCCGCATCGACGACGATTATATCGATCCGCTGGTGTTCCGCGCGGACAGTCTGCTCGGTGTGCCCGGTCTGTTCGATGCCTATCGCCGCGGCGGGGTGACGCTGTGTTCCGCGCCCGGCGCGGGCGTGGCGGACGACAAGGCGATCTACACCTATGTCCCCGACATGATCCGCTTCTACCTGGGCGAGAATGCGATCCTCGAGAATATCCCGACGTGGAACTGCGCGAAGCCGGACGACTGCGCCTATGTGCTGGAGAACCTGCACGATCTGGTCGCCAAGGAAGTGCATGGATCGGGCGGTTACGGCATGATCATCGGGCCGAAGGCGACCAAGGCCGAGGTCGAGGCCTATGCCGCGCGCATCCGCGCCAATCCCGCCGAGTTCATCGCGCAGCCAACGCTGGCGCTCTCCACCGTGCCCACATTGGGCGAGACCGGCATCGTGGAGCGGCATGTCGATTTCCGGCCCTATTGCCTGGTCGGTACACAGTTGCGGCTGGTGCCGGGCGGACTGACCCGCGTCGCACTGACCGAGGGGTCGCTGGTGGTCAATTCCAGCCAGGGCGGCGGCGTCAAGGATACATGGATTTTGCAGGCATGAGGGCGGGGGCACTTATTCCGGGTTGCGCAATGGCGCAGGAACGCGGAGGCATGCACGCATGCTGAGCCGTACCGCAGACAATCTCTTCTGGCTCGCCCGCTATCTGGAGCGTGCGGAGTCGACCGCGCGCCTGATCGCGATGGGGCAGCGCATGGCGATCCTGCCCGGCGCGCACCACCGGGAGGAATGGAAGTCCATCATCCGCGTGACGGGCAGCCAGCATCTGTTCGACAAGGACGCCGTGATCCGCGAGAGCGACGTGGTCGAACATCTGGTGCTGAACGCGGACAATCCGGTGTCGATCCGATCCTGCCTCATCAAGGCGCGGGCAAACGGCAAGTCGATCCGCACCGCGCTGACGCAGGATATGTGGGAGGCGCTCAACGAGGGTTGGCGCAACCTGGAGAATTACGACGTGGCGGAGGCGCGGGCGCAGCTCGCGTCGATCCTCGACTGGGTGAAGCAGCGGGCGATGACCTTTCGCGGCGCGACCGAGAGTGGGCATCTGCGCGACGAGCGGCACGACTTCATCCGGGTCGGCGGCGCGCTGGAACGGGCGCAGTCGGTGCTGCGGCTGCTCGACGTAAAATATTATGTGCTGCTGCCGGAGACGGACGTGGTGGGCGGCAATCGCGACCATTATCAGTGGACCTCGGTACTGTACGCGCTCTCGGGCAGCCGCGCCTATCATCATGTCTATGGCGGTGTTTACTCGCCCTGGCAGATCACCGATTTCCTGATGCTCAACCGGCGTTTCCCGCGCAGCGTGCTCTATTGCCTCGACCAGTTGTCCTACCGGCTCGGCCGTCTGGCGCAGTGGCATGGACAAAGGCGGCCCTGCCATGCCAGCATCGATGCGATGGTCAGCAGCATGGCGGAGAAGACCAGCGGCGACATTTTCCGTCAGGGGCTGCACGAGACCGTGCAGCGGACCCTCTCGGACTCAAACCGGCTCGGCATAGAAATCGCCGAAGCCTATCATTTCGGGTAGGATTTCCATGCGTCTGTCGATCCGTCACGAAACCCGCTATTTCTACGAAGGGACAGCGCAGGGCGCGACCATGCGCCTGCGGTTGAAGCCGATGAATGGCCTGGGACAGCGCGTCGAGGACTGGCGGATCTCCGTGAATGGAGAGCCGGTCGAAAGCTTCACGATGAACAGCTATGGCGTGCCGGAGTCGCTTTGGCGTACCGGGCAGCGTATCAGCGAAGCCGTGGTCGTGGCCGAGGGAACGGTCGAGACGTCCGATTGCGCGGGCATCATCGGCTTTCCCGACGAAGCGGCATCGCCCCGCATCTTCCTGCGACAGGGCGACTATACGAAGCTCGACATGGCGCTGGCCGCACTGGCGGAGGAGGCGCGTTCGACCGATGGGATGCTTGCCACCCTGCACGAATTGTCGCGCATCGTTCACCAACGGCTGACCTACCGCAAGGATTCGACGGACAGCACGACCACCGCTGCCGAGGCGCTGACCCTGGGTTACGGTGTCTGCCAGGATTTCTCCCACATCTTCATCGCCTGCGCGCGGCATCTTGGCGCGCCCGCGCGCTATGTCGCGGGCTATGTCTATGACGAGGGCGATGATGAGGAAGAGAGCATCGATATCGGCCAGAGCCATGGCTGGGCGGAGGCGTTCATCGAGGGTCTCGGCTGGATCGGGTTCGACCCCACACGCAAGATTTGCGTGACGGACCAATATGTTCGCCTGTCCTGGGGTGTCGATGCGTTCGACTCCGCTCCCCTGCGCGGAGTGGCCCAGCTTGCAGGGGTAATCGGCATGGATGTCGACGTGCAGGTGGCCGAGAAACCCACTCAATCTCAGAGCCAGTCCCAGCAGCAATGATGGCAAATCCGCGACAATGATGCCATTGTCCGCGAATCGCTGAGCCGGGGGGCAAGGGAAACTATTGTGACTTATTGCGTTGCCGTGCGGGTTAATGCGGGCCTTGTCATGCTGTCGGATACCCGGACCAATGCGGGCGTCGACAATATCGGCCGCTTCCGCAAGACCTTCACTTATGAAAGACCGGGCGAGCGCGTCGTCGCCGTCATGTGTTCGGGCAATCTGTCCGTAACGCAGGAGGTCAAGACGACCATCTCGCGCGCGATCAAGGACAATCTGGAGGGCGTCGACTGCGAGACGATCCTCAACTGCAAGACGCTGCACCGCGCCGCGCACATCGTGGGCGACACGATGAAGGACGTGCAGGCGCGCATGCAGCAGAAGCTGGGCATGAGCAGCGGCAGTCTGGCGGCCAACATGATTCTGTGCGGCCAGCGCAAGGGCGGCAAGCTGCGCTTGTACCTCATCTACAGCGACGGCAATTTCATCGAGGGCAGCGCCGACACGCCTTTCTTCCAGATCGGCGAGCATAAATATGGCAAGCCGATCCTCGACCGCATGATCCTGCCCGACACCTCGCTGGAGGATGCGGCCAAGGCGGTGTGCGTGTCGATGGACTCGACATTGCGGTCCAACCTGTCCGTGGGCATGCCGCTCGACCTGACGGTCATAGCCAAGGACGATCTGGGTTTTCGCATGCGGCGGCGCATCTTCCCGGATGACGAAGAATTCGGCCGTATTTCCGCGAAATGGGGCGAGGCGCTGCGCCGGGGGTTCGAATCCCTTCCCACCGTCCTCGACTGAAATCTGCGCGCGCAACGGGGTTGCGCAAGCGTATGCAAATACTATCTAGCCTATATATTTTGATCAAGGGGCCACCATGTCCGCTACCCATTCGACCCGCATGCTCATTCTCGGTTCCGGCCCGGCCGGCCTGTCCGCCGCCATCTACGCTGCGCGTGCCGGCCTGGCGCCCATCGTCGTGCAGGGCATGCAGCCGGGTGGCCAGTTGACGATCACCACGGATGTCGAAAATTATCCGGGCTTTCGCGAAGTCATTCAGGGTCCGTGGCTGATGGAGGAGATGCAGGCGCAGGCGGAGCATGTCGGCACGCAGTTCATGTACGACCAGATCGTGGACGTGGACTTGTCCGAGCGCCCGTTTCGCCTGCGCGGCGACGGCGGCACGCTGTATGTCGCCGACACCATCGTCATCGCGACGGGCGCGCAGGCCAAGTGGCTTGGGCTGGAGAGCGAGCATCTGCTGCAGGGCAAGGGCGTGTCGGCCTGCGCGACCTGCGACGGATTTTTCTATCGCGGCAAGAAGGTGGTGGTGATCGGCGGCGGCAATACCGCCGTCGAGGAGGCGCTGTACCTGACCAACCACAGCCATGACGTGACGCTGATCCACCGCCGCGACTCGTTCCGCGCGGAGAAGATCCTGCAGGAGCGACTGTTCAAGCATCCCTCGATCAAGGTGCTGTGGAACAAGGCTGTCGACAGGTTCGTCGGTGGCGGCAATCCCGAAGGTCTGGTCGGCGTCGACCTGATCGACACGGTCACGGGCGAGAAATCGCATATTGCCACCGACGGCGCGTTCGTCGCCATCGGCCACAAGCCGGCGACCGAATTGTTCGAGGGCAAGCTGCCCTTGGACGAGGGCTATCTGCTGGTCGAAAAGGGCACGAGCCGCACCTCCATCCCCGGCGTGTTCGCGGCGGGCGATGTCACCGACAAGATCTACCGTCAGGCCGTCACGGCAGCGGGCATGGGCTGCATGGCGGCGCTGGATGCCGAGAAGTTCCTGGCAGAGGCGGATTTCGAGTCGGTTGCGGCGGAGTAGGGGCGCAATCCTCTCCGCAGGATGGCTGAGAAATCTACCCTAGCTCAGCCATCCCCGCGAACTTGGGGATCGGGGCCATCACCCACGCGCGTCCATCTTCCCCTGCGCGAAACAGACCAGATTGCCGAACGTCTCGAACGTCTCGGCATCTAGATCGTCGTCGTCGATCAATATGCCGAGCCTGTCCTCCAATTCGGTGAGGACCGTGGCGACCGCCATCGAGTCGATCTCCGGCACTGCGCCGAATAGCGGCGTATCCGCATCGAATGCGGCGGCGCGGTCCTCCGCTATGCCGAGCGTATCGATCAGGATCGCGCGGACGACGGTTTCAGCGGACAACGACTTCTGTTCCATCGGACAATATGACCCGTTTGTTTGCGGAAGCCCGCCTAGCCGCTGGTTTCCGCCGGTTCAAGCGCCGATGACGCAGCGCCAATTGCACAATGGGCAAGCAGGCAATAGACCCCGACGCCATGCCAATCGTCACACGCCCGCTCGATCATCTGCCACTTGTCGGCGAAGCGTCGCATGCCGCGCTGCTGATCCCGCGCGGGGAGACGATTGACTATGCCGCGTTGGAGGCGCGGACGGCGCGGCTGGCCGCGTGGCTGCAGGAAAAAGTGCCGCAGGAGGGCGCGCGGGTCGCCAGCTGGCTGACCAAGGGTGCGCTGGCGTCGATCCTGCCGCTGGCGGCGGCGCGGGCCGGACTGGTCTATGTGCCGATCAATCCGCTGCTGAAGCGCGCGCAGGTCGCGCATATCCTGGCCGATAGCGGTGCTGCGTTGCTGATCGCGCAGGGAGCGCGGGCGGCGCTTCTGGAGCCGGGTGACGTGCCGCAGGACGCAGTGCTGGCCGAGGAGGCGGTTGCTGCCGCCGCCATGGCGGATGTTGCCCAGCCGGGCCTCCCGCCCTCCGCCGCTGATCCCGCGACATTGTGCGAAATCCTTTATACCAGCGGCTCCACTGGACGGCCCAAGGGCGTGATGCTCAGCCATGCGAACCTGATGCTGGGGGCGGAGGCGGTGGCGGACTATCTTGGCATCAGGGCCGACGACTGGACGCTGTGCGTGCTGCCGTTCAGCTTCGACTATGGGCAGAACCAGTTGCTGTCGACATGGCAGGGCGGCGGTTGCGCGGTGCCGCTGGACTATTTGCTGCCGAGGGAGGTTGCCAAGGCCGTGGTGGCGCATGGCATCACGACACTGGCGGGTGTGCCGCCACTCTGGGTTCAGTTGGTCGAGATCGACTGGCCGGTCGAGGCGGTCGCGAGCCTGCGCCGACTGACGAACACGGGCGGCGCGCTGACCCGGCCGCTGGTGACAAAGCTGCGCGGGCTGTTCCCCGATGCGGATCTGTTCGCGATGTACGGGCTGACGGAGGCGTTCCGTTCCACCTATCTGCCGCCCGCATTGATCGACAGCCATCCCGACAGCATCGGCCGGGCGATCCCGCATGCGGAGATATTGGTGGCCCGGCCGGACGGCAGCATCGCGGACGACGACGAGCCAGGCGAACTCGTCCATTGCGGCCCGCTGGTGGCGCAGGGCTACTGGCGCGATGGGGAGCGGACGGCAGCGCGCTTTCGCCCCGCTCCGCCTGCTTCGCGCTATGGAGGGACGGCGGTATGGTCGGGCGACACGGTGCGGCGGGATGGCGAGGGGTTGCTCTATTTCGTCGGCCGCGACGATGCGATGATCAAGAGCGCCGGCAATCGCATCAGCCCGACCGAGATCGAGGAGGCGGCGGTCGCAGTGGAGGGTGTGGCAGAGGCAGCGGCACTGGGCATTGCGGACGAACGATTGGGGCAGGCGATACGCCTCTATGTGCGCGCCGAGGCGGGCATGGACGATATAGTTGATAGACTTCGCAAGCAGTTACGGCAGGATCTTCCCAACTTCATGCAGCCGCAGGAGATCGTCGCCTTGCCCGAACTGCCGCGTAATCCCAACGGCAAGATCGACCGGACCGCTCTGGCGGCCCTGTCATGAGCGCCAAAATCAAGGCCATGGGACCGATCCCTGCCGCGTTCGAGGGCGAGGACGGCATGTTGCTGATCGGCGGGATCGGCGCGGCCGCGCTGGCGGAGGAGGCGGGGGACACGCCGCTGTTCATCTATGACGCGGCGATGCTGAGCGCACGGGTTGCGGCATTGCGCGCGGTCCTGCCCCTGCGGTGCGACGTGCATTATGCGATGAAGGCCAACCCCTTCGCTCCGCTGTTGCGGCATATGGGCGGATTGGTGGACGGGTTCGACGTCGCCTCGGCGGGGGAGATGGCGCTGGCGCTGGCCGCCGGCGTTGGCGCCGACCGGATCAGTTTCGCGGGGCCGGGCAAGCGGGATGCCGAACTCGCCGCCGCCGTGCACGAAGGCGTGACCGTCAATCTGGAGTCGGAGGGCGAGGGACGGCGACTGCTCGCCGTGGCCGAGCGGTTTGGGCGACGCCCGCGCTTTGCCGTGCGCGTGAACCCGGATTTCGACCTCAAGGGGTCGGGCATGCGCATGGGCGGGGGCGCAAAGCCGTTCGGCGTCGATCAGGATCGGGCTGCGGCACTCGCGCAGGAGATGATCGCGGCGGGTGCGGACTGGCAGGGTTGGCATATCTTCGCCGGATCACAGTCGCTGGACGGCGATGCCATCATCGCCATGCAGGCGGCCACGATAGCACTGGCTTCCGAGTTGTCCGAGGAGGTCGGCGCGGAGCCGCCGCTGGTCAATCTGGGCGGGGGTTTTGGCATTCCCTATTTTCCGGGTGACAAGGAACTGGAGATCGCTCCTATCGGAGATAGGCTGGCAGGATTGCTCGATACTGATTTGGGAATATTGAATAAAAGCCGTTTCTGTGTTGAGTTGGGGCGGTGGCTGGTTGGGGAGGCAGGCGTCTACCTGACCCGCGTCATCGACGTGAAATTGAGCCATGGCGAGGCGTTTGCCGTGACGGATGGCGGCCTGCATCACCAACTGGCGGCCAGCGGCAATTTCGGCACGGTGGTTCGCCGCAACTATCCGGTGGCGGTAGCGAACCGCTTCGGCGAGGTGAGTGGGGAACGGCCGGTGAGCATCGTCGGATGCCTGTGCACGCCGCTCGACCGCCTGGCGGATCAGGTGGCTTTGCCCATGGTGGAGGAGGGCGATCTGATCGCTGTCTTCATGGCCGGGGCTTACGGGGCGAGTGCCAGTCCGGCAAATTTTCTGGGGCATGGTCCGGCGGTGGAGATGCTGGTGACGGCTGACGGGGATTGCGTGACTGAATAGTCAGCGGCGCGATCCTTACTCCTCCGGGTACACCGCACCGGTAAAATACAGCCCGTCCGGCGGCGCGTTAAGCCCCAGCCGTGATCGATCCTGCGCCTCCAGTGCATCGCGCATATCCTCCGGCACCCAGCGTCCCATGCCCACCAGCGCCAGGCACCCCACCATCGAGCGCACCTGATGGTGGAGGAAACTGCGGGCCGCCGCGTGGATCGTTACCCGATCGCCGTCGCGCGACACGTCGAGCCGGTCGAGCGTCTTGACCGGACTTGCGGACTGGCAATGGGCGGAGCGGAAGGTCGTGAAGTCGTGCAGGCCGATCAGATGCGCGGCGGCCGCCGCCATCGCGTCGCTGTCTAGCGGCTGCGAGACCCGCCACGCCAGCCCGGCTTCGAAGGTCAACTGCGCCCGGCGGTTGACGATGCGATACTCATAGCGGCGGCCGAGGCATGAGAAGCGCGCGTGCCAGTCGTCCGGCACCATTTCGCAGGCGAGGATCGCGACAGGGGCAGGGCGCAGATGCGCGTTGATCGCCCCCATCAGGCGGAATGGGGCGATGCGATATTCGAGATCGACATGGGCGCGCATCGCGGCCCCATGGACGCCCGCATCGGTCCGCCCGGCCGCATGGACGACCGGAGCATAGCCCACCACGGCGGCGATGGCCTCTTCGATGGCCTGCTGGACGGACGGGCCATGCGCCTGCCGCTGCCAGCCCATGAAGGGCCGCCCGTCAAATTCGACAGTCAAAGCGAAGCGCGTCATGCCGGATCGACGGTCGTCCCCGGCGGGACGGAAAAGCCGCGCAGCATGTCGGCTGCGGTCATCGCACCCTTGCCCGCGCGCTGGACGAGGGTGGGGCGGATGCTGCTCTCGCCGCACGCGATCAGCAGGCGTTCGTCGAGGAAGGTGCCCGCGGGGCCGCCCGCCGCCTCCACATTGGCCGCGAGAATCTTGAGCCGTTCCCCGCCCAGTGACAGCCATGCGCCGGGCATGGGATTGAACGCGCGCACCTGACGCTCCACCGCCTCGGCAGGCAGGGAGAGGTCGAGGCGGCTTTCGGCCTTGTCGATCTTGGCGGCGTAGGTGACGCCCTCCTCCGGCTGTACGACCGGCGGATAGGCGGCCGGATCGGCGAGCACGCGGACCATGAGTTCGGCGCCGGCCTTCGCCAGTTCGTCGGTGAGACTGCCCGCCGTCTTTCCCGCGACATCGGTTCGCCATGTCGCCAGCATCGGGCCAGTGTCCAGCCCCGCCTCCATCTGCATGATGGTGACGCCAGTCTCCGCGTCGCCCGCCAATATCGCGCGATGGATCGGCGCTGCACCGCGCCAGCGCGGCAATAGCGACGCATGGACGTTCAGGCATCCCAGCCGCGGCTGCGCCAATATCGCCTTGGGCAGGATCAGGCCGTAGGCGGCGACCACCGCGACGTCCGCCTGCAGGGCCGAGAAGGCGGCAAGCTCCCCCTCGCCGCGCAGGGAGACCGGCGTTCGCACCCGCAGGCCCAGCGCCTCTGCACGGGCATGGACGGGCGTGGGACGGTCGGCCTTGCCGCGACCGGCGGGACGTGGCGGCTGGCTGAACACCGAGACGATCTGGTGGCCTGCCGCAACGAGCGCGTCCAGCGTTGGAATCGCGAAATCCGGCGTGCCCATGAAGATGATGCGCATGGCCTGCCTCTCAGCCCTTGTAAGGCCGCCTTGCAAGTCTTTATTGGTGAACCATGGCCTCTCCCGAGATCGAAGCATTGACGACGGCACTGGCGAGGCTCCCCGGCCTCGGCCCGCGATCCGCGCGCCGCGCCGTCCTGCACCTGCTGCGGCGGCGCGAGGGTGCGCTCGTGCCGCTGCTCGACGCGCTGGCGGCGGTGAGCGAGCGGATGCAGACCTGCCACCTGTGCGGCAATGTCGATACGGTCGATCCGTGCGGCATCTGCACCGATCCGCGCCGCGATGCGCGCTCGCTGTGCGTGGTGGAGGATGTGGCGGATTTGTGGGCGCTGGACCGCTCACGTCTGTTCCCAGGGCGTTTCCACGTACTGGGCGGCCGGTTGTCGGCGCTCGACGGCGTGCGGCCGGAGGATCTGTCCATCGCGGCGCTGGTCGGCCGGGTCGCGGCGGGCGGCATAGACGAGGTCGTGCTCGCCATGAACGCGACCCTCGAAGGGCAGACGACGGCGCATTACATCACCGAGCGACTGGAGACATATCCCATCCGCCTGACCCAGCTGGCCCATGGTTTGCCGGTCGGCGGGGAGCTGGATTATCTGGACGAAGGGACACTGGCGCAGGCGTTGCGTGCCCGCAGACCGGTTTCCTGAAGGGCAGACCTCAAGGCAGGCCCTTGTAAGAATCGCGGCAATCCCATATTTCTGATGGGATATGGCTATCCGTCCCATCCTTGAAGCACCCGATCCGCGCCTGCGCACCATCTCCTCGCCCGTGGAGGAGATCGATGATGCGTTGCAGACGCTGATCGATGATATGCTGGAGACGATGTACGACGCGCCCGGCATCGGCCTGGCGGCGATCCAGGTCGGCGTGCCCAAGCGGCTGCTGGTCATGGACCTGCAGGAACCGGAGAGCGACGAGGAAGGTGCGCCGGGGGTCAAGAAGCCGATGGTCTTCATCAACCCGCGTATCCTGGAGGGTTCGGGCGATGTCAGCATCTACAATGAAGGCTGCCTCTCGGTGCCGGAGCAGTTTGCGGAAGTGGAACGCCCCGCGTCCGTGCGCGCAAGCTGGATGGACCGTCAGGGCCGCATTCATGAGGAGACGCTGGAAGGCCTGCTCGCGACCTGCCTCCAGCACGAGATGGACCATCTGGAGGGAATACTCTTCATCGACCATCTGTCGCGTCTGAAGCGGGACATGGTGCTCAAGAAGCTGGCGAAGGCGCGCAAGGCGGCCTGAACCGCGTCACCCCTAGGCAAACCGGGTATCGCACCCTAAATAACCGCCACATTTCGCGCCTCGGCCTCTTCCGGGTTTCCGGCCAGCGCATGTCAACGAGCCCGCTATTTGGAGAAAAACCAATGGCATGGCTTGTCCTTGGCATCGCTGTCGTGACCGAAATCCTGTGGGTGCTCAGCTTGAAATGGGCGGGCGGGCAGCCTGGCTGGCTGGCTTCGGCTGTGCCGATCGGCCTTAGTTTCCTCAACATGGGCCTGCTGGCGATTGCCATGCGCGACCTGCCGACCAGTACCGCCTATGCGATGTGGACAGGGCTGGGCGCGGTGGGCGTCGCGCTGTGCGGCGTGGTGCTGTTCGGTGAGAAGCTGTCGGGCGCGCAGATGCTGTTCATGGGCATGATCGTCGCAGGCGTGGTGGGTACGAAACTGGTCGCCCACGCCTGACGATCATCACGCGTCGATGGCGTCATCCTCCACCGTTGCGGCATTTTCCTGAATGAAAGCAAAGCGATGGGCGGGGTTATTGCCCATCAGTCTCTCGACCAGATCGCGCACGCCCGCCCTGTCTTCATATTCCTGCGGCAGGGTGATGCGGATCATGCCGCGCGTCTTGGGGTCCATGGTGGTTTCGCGCAGCTGCATCGGGTTCATCTCGCCCAGCCCCTTGAAGCGGCTAACCTCGACCTTCTTGCCCTTGAACTCCTTGGCCATCAGCTCCTCGCGATGCGCGTCGTCGCGGGCATAGAGGCTCTTGCCGCCCGACACGATCCGGTAGAGCGGCGGCTGGGCGAGATAGAGATGACCGGTCTTCACGAGATCGGGCATCTCCTGGAAGAAGAAGGTCATCAGCAATGTCGCGATATGTGCGCCATCGACGTCTGCGTCGGTCATGATCACGACCCGCTCATAGCGGAGGTGATCGGGATTGCAGTCCTTGCGCGTGCCGCAGCCCAGCGCCTGAATGAGGTCGGCGACCTCCTGATTGGCGAGGATCTTGGCGCTGGTCGCTGACGCCACGTTCAATATCTTGCCGCGAATGGGCAGGATCGCCTGGGTCTTGCGATCGCGCGCCTGTTTCGCGGAGCCGCCGGCGCTGTCGCCCTCGACGATGAAGATTTCAGTGCCGTCCGGCGAATCGATGGAGCAGTCGGTCAGCTTGCCGGGCAGGCGCAGCTTGCGGCCCGACGTTGCCGTCTTGCGCTTGACGTCGCGTTCCGCCTTGCGGCGCAGGCGCTCGTCCATGCGGTCGACCACATAGGCGAGCAGCGCCTTGCCGCGATCCATATTGTCGGCGAGATAATGGTCGAAATGATCGCGTACCGCATTTTCGACCAGGCGCGCGGCCTCGGGTGAGGTCAGGCGGTCCTTGGTCTGGCTCTGGAACTGCGGATCGCGGATGAAGACCGACAGCATCAGTTCGCAGCCGGTCATGATATCCTCGGCCTGGATATCCTTGGCCTTCTTCTGGCCCGCCAGATCGCCGAACGCGCGGATGCCCTTGGTCAGCGCGGCGCGCAGGCCCTGCTCATGCGTGCCGCCATCGGGCGTGGGGATGGTGTTGCAATACCAGCTATAGGATCCGTCGGACCAGAGCGGCCAGGCGATGGCCCACTCCACGCGGCCCGCCGTGTCGGGAAACGCGTGGGTGCCGCGGAAGAACTCCGACGTCGCGCACTCGCGGTTGCCGACCTGTTCCCTGAGGTGATCGGCCAAGCCGCCGGGGAATTGGAAAGTCGCCTCCGCGGGCGTGTCGTCGCCGATGAGCGACGGGTCGCAGCGCCAGCGTATCTCGACGCCAGCAAACAGATAGGCCTTCGACCGTGCGAGCTTGTGCAGGCGCGCCGGTTTGAAGGTGAGATTACCGAATATCTCGGTATCGGGCACGAAGCGGACGCTGGTGCCGCGGCGATTGGGCGCTGCGCCCACCTTTTCCAGCGGTCCCTGCGGCAGTCCGCGCGAGAAGGTCTGGCGGTAGAGCTCGCGGTTGCGCGCAACTTCGATCTCGGTGGAGACTGACAGGGCGTTCACCACGCTGATGCCCACGCCGTGGAGGCCGCCACTGGTCTGATAGGCCTTGTCCGAAAATTTGCCCCCCGAATGCAGCATGGTCATTATGACCTCGAGCGCCGACTTGCCCGGAAATTTGGGATGCGGATCGACCGGCATCCCGCGCCCATTGTCGATGATCGTCAGGCGGTTGCCCGGCTCCAACAGGACCTCGATGCGCGTCGCATGGCCCGCCACCGCTTCGTCCATCGCATTGTCGAGGACCTCGGCGGCAAGGTGGTGCAGCGCCCGCTCGTCCGTGCCGCCGACATACATGCCGGGACGGCGCCGGACCGGCTCCAGCCCTTCCAGCACCTCGATGGCGGAGGCGTCATAGGTTTCGGTGGGGGTCTTGTTGGCGTCGGCGAAGAGGTCATCGGACATGCGCCGGACTATAGGGGTGCGCGAGGGCCGGGGGCAAGCGCGGCGTAATGCTATCCTCGCCCCAGAACGGGCGAGGATGAAGCATCAGCGTACCCGCGGGCCGCCAAAGGGCAGCGGTGGGGGAGGGCGGCGCGTGCCGCGCGGCAATTGCGCCTGATAGGCGCGGCCGCAATGCTCGACGCAATAGGGGAAACCGGGGTTCACCTTCACGCCGCAGAAATGGAAGTCCGGCTCGCCCGGATGGCCCAGCGGCCATTTGCAGATCTTTTCCGTCAGGTCGAGCAGGCTCGTCTTGTCCGCGATTTCGGCGCTGGGTTTGGCGGGCACCAGACGGCGTGGCGGGGCAGGGGGGATGGGCTGCTGCTGCTCGCCCGGTCCCTGACGCAGGAAACCGCCGGGGCCGACGGAGACGATGCGCGGCTGTGGCGGAGACGGCGGGCCATCGGCGGGCACAGCGGCATCGGCAGCAGCCACGGGGGCGGCGGGCGGCGGCGCAGGCGCGGCGACAGGGCCGGGGTTGAACGGCGGGGCAACCGGCTTCGGCGCGGCTTCCTGCACGACGGGCGTCGGTTCGGGCGCGGCCGAGGGCGCAGGCTCTGCTGGCTTGCGCACGGGCGGCACGGACGCCTTTGCGGTCGAGTCCGCCGCCTTCACGGGTGACGGGCGCGCCTGAAGGCCCAGACGATGCGCCTTGCCGATCACGGCGTTACGGCTGACGCCGCCAAGCTCTTCGGCAATCTGACTGGCGGTCATGCCGCGTTCCCACATGGTCCTGAGCTGATCTATCCGCTCGTTCGTCCACGCCATGCCTGTTCCTTCTTCCATCCGGCCCTGCGCAATTCTGCGCAATCTGGCCCAAGCGCAATGGTCCCCATGCGCAATTGAGCCGGGCGCATATGGGGACTGACCTGCCAAAGGTCAAATGGCAAAGGGCGACAGCAATGACTTGCCGATCACCCGTCCGGCACGATAGGCGACGATCATGATCGACACGCCCGCAACGCCGCCCGCCGCCAGCCTCATCACCGCCGAACCGGGCGTTCCGGTCATCCGGTCCGTCAATTGGGCGGGCACCAGGGCGCTGTACATGAAGGAGGTGCGGCGCTTCATGAAAGTCCAGATGCAGACCATCTGGGCGCCCGGCGTCACCACGCTCCTCTATCTGCTTATCTTCGTCCTCGCGCTGGGCGGGGGCTCGCGGCAGGTGCTGGGCGTCCCCTTCACCGATTTCATCGCGCCCGGCCTGATAGCGATGGCGATGATCCAGGCGACCTTTGCCAATGCCAGCTTTTCGCTGCTGACGGGCAAGATGCAGGGGACCATCGTCGACTATCTGATGCCGCCCATTTCCACGGGGGAAATGCTGGCCGCGCTGGTCGGCGCGGCGGTGACGCGCGCGGTGCTGGTCGGGCTGGCGCTGTGGCTGGTCATGGCGCTGTGGCCGGGCGTGCATGTGACGCCGTCGCACCCCTGGGCGATTCTGTGGTTCGGGCTCTTGGGTTCCGCCTTCATCGCCTTTCTGGGCGTCCTCACCTCGGTCTGGGCGGAGAAGTTCGACCATTCGGCGGCAGTCACCAATTTCGTCATCGCGCCGCTGTCGCTATTGTCCGGCACCTTTTACGCGGTCGACCGCCTGCCGCCGCTGTTCCAGGCGATCAGCCATGCAAACCCGTTCTTCTATATCATCTCGGGATTTCGCTACGGCTTCCTGTCCGCCGCCGACACGCATGTGACAACGGGCGCGGCGGTGCTATTGGCCGCCACTCTGGCGCTGGGCGGTGTGACCTATGCGGTGCTGCGCAGCGGGTGGAAGATCAAGCCCTGACCAACCAGCGCCGCCCTCAATGCCAGCGCTCGCCGCGCATCCGGTAGCTGCCGTCGGCCTGACGGTTGAAGAAGTGGCCGATGGCGGGGTGGTTGACCGGCTCGCCAACGCCGTCGTCGACCAGGTTCTGCTGGCTGACATAGGCGATGTAGCTGCCATCGTCATTCTCGGCGAAGAGATGATAGAAGGGCTGTTCGCGCGACGGGCGCATGTCCTCTGGTATTGCCTCATACCATTCCTCGCTATTGGCGAAGACCGGATCGACATCGAACACCAGCCCGCGAAAGCCGTAGAGCCGGTGCCGGACGATATCGCCGATGCCGAAGCGCGCATGCGCGACCAGCGGCGCGGCGGATATGGCCGAAGGAAGCGACGAACGATCATGGCTGCTGCTGTTCATGGTCCCGATGTAGTGCGCCGCGAAACACGTGCAAGAAAAATGGGCCACAGCCTGCTTGGCAAAGCCCGTTTCATCCGCTAGTGGGCGCTCCTCATCGACCACGATCCGCCGCTTTCCAAGCGGCGGGCTGAGATAGCGACTTCTGCGGAGAGGTGGCAGAGTGGTCGAATGCGCCGCACTCGAAATGCGGTTTACGGCAACGTAACGTGGGTTCGAATCCCACCCTCTCCGCCAGGAACGCCCTTTTTGGGCTATCGCAGGACGTCGCAAGACGGGAAGGGGGCTTAAGCGGGGGTTCGAGACTGTGACCGGCCGCGCCATGAACTGCTTTCGGTGACCCGCGTCTCCGCCGTCGGGGAGCCCGGCAAGTATCCGGACGGGTAGGGCTGTACCTCTATATCGATGTCACAAGGCGCCGATGGTTCTTCGCTATTCTTGGCAAGGCATGCGCTACTGAGATCGGCTTCGGCAGTGCCCGATCTCCCTCGCTCGCAAAGACGCGGACAACCGCTTCCCAAGCGTATCTAGCTTGAGGAAGCGAACGACCACCTCAGCCACGAGCGGTCGTTCGCAACGCCAAGCGGACGGCTCCCCTCGACCAACCGGAGCGCCTTCGTCCGGTATTAAAGTCCGTATTGCCTACGCAGCATGTCGGCGGCCCGTTCGCCGACAATGGCGCAGGGCGCCTGTGTATTCCCGGTCGTCACGTTCGGCAGGATCGACCCGTCCGCGACGCGCAAGCCCTCCACACCATGGACGGCGAGCGTGGAATCGACGACCGACATATCGTCGAGACCCATCTTCGCTGTTCCACATTGGTGCCAATAAGTGACCGCGGCATCCCTGATGAAGCTGTCGTCGATCTCGCTGCCGACGCCAGGAATGGCCTCACGGCTGACATAGGGCGAGAACGCGTCGCTGTTGCCAAGGTCTCGGCAGAGCTTCACGCAGGCACGGGCGGCTTCCATGTCCCGGGGATCGGACATCATGTTCGCATCGACGACAGGCGATGCGGATGGATTCGCGGACCGCAGCCGAACCCGACCGCGACTGTGCGGATGAGCGAGGCCGGCGAACATGGTCCAGCCATGGGCTGGGGTCCCGCGCAAAGCGGTGCGCTCGCTGGGGACCGGGAACTTGACCTGACAGAATAACAGGTCGGGCGTCTCCAGATCTGGCCTGCTCCTCCAGTAGAGCGTGGCCTCGCTCCCGCTGTTGCGTGGCGCCATCGGCTCGCGATACTCCCACGTACAGCCGAAGGAGACATGGTCCTGCAGATTGCTGCCGACCCCGGGAAGATGGCGCACCAGAGGAATGCCGTGCTGGGCAAGTTCATCGCGATCACCCAGACCTGAGAGCATCAGCAGCTTTGGTGTGTTAATCGCACCCGTGGAGACTACGACCTCCGTGCCCGCGGTGACCGACAGGATTTCGCCTGCGCGCTCGACCTCCACACCGGTTGCGCGGCGCCCGTCGAATATTATGCGCCGAACGAGCGTGTCGGTCAGGATGGTCAGGTTGGAACGGTCGGCCACAGGCCGGACATAGGCTCGATAGAGCGAGTGGCGTCGCCCGTCGCGTACGAGCATGTCGGTATAGGCCGCGCCCCCTGCGCCTTCCATCATCCGGCCGTTCGGATGGTCGAAACGGGGAATGCCAAGTGCCTGGGCGGCATCCAGCAATGCGCCGGCGATGGGACTGGGATCGCGAGGCGGCGCAACCCATATCGGGCCAGTGGTGCCCCGATATTGTGGATCAGGCGCGCCCCTCCAGTTTTCGATCCGGCGATAGATGTCGAGCACCGCGTCGTAGCTCCAACCGCTGTCGCCGGACTCCGCGGCAAAATGGTCCCAGTCGCTGCGATGTCCCCGCGCCCACACCATGACATTGATGCTAGACCCGCCGCCCAGGCCCTTCCCCATCGACATGGGAAGTGCGCGGCCGTCGAGATGCGGATTGGGTTCGGCCCGGAAGCCCCAGTCGCGCTCGCTGCCGAGGTTCGCAGGCCATTGGGCTGGATCGAGCACGGACTCCGCTTCGTCGCTACCGCCAGCTTCGATCAGGAGCACATCGCACACGGCGTTCTCGGCAAGGCGCCGTGCGATGACGGAGCCTGCTGCACCTGCGCCACACACGATGAAGTCATAGGCTGGTTTGAGGTTGGCAACACGTTGTGCCTGATTTTCGCGCGCACGGCGATCCAGGTCTCCGGAATCACCGGAGAGGAGATAGTCTGTCATTTCTGAGGTCTTTCGTTGATCGGCAGATCGCGTCCCACGCACCCGGGAGACGCGGGCGGAGTGTCGGCCGGGTTATCGCCCGTTGGCGAGTGACTTCTTGGCGGCGTCGTCGATGACGTCGGCGACGACCTGGGGTTGGGTCAGATAGAGAGCGTGGCTAGCGGGCACGTTGGTGACTTTGGCGCCGATCCGCTTGGCCATGTCTTGCAACATCCGCTGGTCGAACGCCTTGTCGTGCGTGGCGATCACCGCCCAGCTTGGCTTGGAGCGCCAGGCAGCGTGTTGCAGCCTGGTGCCAAACACCGACATATTGATCGGCACCTGCGACGCATTTAGAAAAGCGGCATCGGCGGGTTTCGCGTCGGCCGCGAAGCCAGCGGCGAACTTATCGGATTTTACAAGCCCGTAGCCGTCTTGATCGGTTTCGATGACGAACTCGGGCGAAGGCGTATAGCCTTCATATTGCTGGGCGGTGGTCTCCCCAGCATCCGGCGACAGGGCGGACACATAGACAAGGCCGCGCACTTGCGGGTGGACCCCGGCCTCGGTGATGACCGTCCCGCCCCAGCTATGCCCGACCAGGATCACAGGACCGTCCTGCCGATCCAGCACGCGCCGCGTCGCCGCGACGTCGTCTGCCAAGGACGTTAGCGGATTTTGAACGATGGTCACATGGTAACCGCGTGCTGTGAGATTTTGGTATACCGCGCGCCACCCCGATCCGTCGGCGAAGGCGCCATGAACGAGAACGATATTTTTTACAGGCGGAGTGGCGACCAACGCGTTTGAGCTTTTGGTGGTCTGCGCGGCAGCCGCACTCGGCAGCGTGACGACGGCGGCTGTGGCCAGAATGATATTTCGGATCGTCCTGAACATTGAGAAGACCTTTCTCTAGATATATTGCGATAATGGTTATCGCGATATATATGTGGCATGCAAGATTGCGCTTGTCCATCATAAAATTTATCGCGATAAATATCCTTGTATTGAAGCCTTGCGAGAGCTGCGAAAGGATATCGAGTTGCCGAAAGCCGCCACACCTCCGGTGCCACTGGACGACCAACTGTGCTTCGCGATCTACTCGGCAGGGATTGCGATCCAACGCGCTTACAAACCCTTGCTGGACGCGCTCGAGCTCACTTACCCTCAGTATCTCGTTCTCAATGTGCTGTGGCGTAACGACGCCCAAACCGTCGGCAGCGTCGCCCAGCAGCTCGCTCTGGAATCAAGCACGTTGACACCACTTCTCAAGCGTCTCGAAACTGCCGGGCTGGTCCGTCGGACCCGGAACCCGACAAATGAGCGGCAGGTGATTATCGCCCTGACAAAAGACGGCGATGCTCTTCGCTTCCGGGCAGGCTGCCTGGGGGACACCTTGCTCGAAGCGTCCGGACAGACGCCAGCCGTGCTCGCCAAACTTAATAGCGAGATCAATCAGCTTCGTAATGCCGTCTACGATCATATCGGCGGATGGGCACCGCCCGAGGCGCCGACCGACGAGGGTCAGGGGTGACAGGCTACACGCCGTCCACCCGACATCCCGGATTGGGAGGCTGGTGCTGCGCGGCGGCATCATCGATTGCCATCGGCCGCGTGCCGACACCTGCCTCCCCTGATGGGGCAGGTGCCGGGCGGGCCCCTCATACGGTGCGGATGGTCCCGCCATCGATCACGAACTCGGCGCCATGGATCGCCGCGGCACGGTCGGCGGCGAGATAGGCGATAAGGTCGGCTACCTCTTCGGGTTCGGCTCCCCGCCCGATGGAGATCCCGCCCAGGGCATCGAGCACGGACTGATGCGCGTCCTCGATCGTGCCGCCGCTGGCTGCCTGAAGCATTCCGAGAAAGTCTCCCGTGGCCTCCGTCATGATCCAGCCGGGCGAGACGGCGTTGACTCGCACGCCCTTGGGACCGAGTTCCTTCGAGATCGATTTGCTGTAGGTCCTGAGCGCAGCCTTGGCAGCGGCATAGCCGGTCGTGGATTCGGGCAGCGGCAGGACGGACTGGATCGACGTGACGTGCACCACGACGCCCTCGCCCCGCTCGAGCATCTGCGGGATCAGCAGGCGGTCGAGACGGACAGTCGCCAGCAAATTGAGGTTCAGCTCGGCCAGCCAGTGCTCGTCCGTCAACGCGGCGAAGCCACCGGCCGGCGAGGCCGAGCCACCGACGACATGGGCAAGAATGTCTATGCCCTCCAGCCGCTCGATTGCCGCCTTGGCCAGCGCTTCGCTGCCCTCGGGCGTGGTCAGGTCCGCCTGAACATATTCTACGCCCGCGATAGTGTCCTTGATCGCACGGGCGGCGGTGATGACCCGCGCTCCGCCAGCGAGGAAGCGCTCGACCGTGGCGCGGCCCAAACCCTTGGTGCCGCCGCTGACGAGCACACGCTTGCCGGCGAACTCGGCGGGATCTGCCTTGATGCTCATACCGTGGTCTCCAGGGTTTTGATGGCGTCCTGCAGCAGCGTGAAGCGATAGGTGAAACGCAGCGGACTGCCGGGGAAGTCGCCATGAGCGGGACCTTCGACGACGACATCGCCGTCGTCTTCCCGAACAGTATCGGGCATGAAGACCGCCTTCACCGGGATTACTTCTTTCTCGAACAACTGGCGGATCGCCGCCTGTCCTTCGAAATGCTTGCCGTTGTCGATGAAGACGGCGTCGCTGAGGAAGGGTTTCAACATACCGTCGATATCGAGGCGGGCATTTGCCTTGACATAGTCGGCGATTGGCTTGGGTAGGTCCATTGACATGCTCATCTCCTCGCTGGTGACGATGCGTGTTTAGCGATGGACTTATCCCTTGATAATCGAGATAAAACGGCATGGGGTGTTACGGATAGCGGGACAATGAGTCGTCATTCGCTGATCGAGCTTGAGGCGGTTCTTGCCATCGTTCGGTGCGGCTCGTTTCGAGCAGCGGCGCTCGATCTCGGTATGTCGACGACGGCCATCAGCAATGCGGTCGGCAAACTCGAACGGGAGCTTGCCGTGCGATTGTTCAATCGCACCACACGCAGCGTCTCGCTCACCTATGCGGGGCGGATCTTCGTCGCACAGATCAAATCAGCGCTCGAGGATATCCAAAAAGCGATTAACACCGCGCGCTCCCAGCAGGAGACGCCGTCCGGCACCTTGCGGATCAATGCCTTCGCGACGGCAGCGCGAGAGATAATGGCGCCCTTGGTCCTGACCTATCTGCAACGCTATCCGCAGGTTCACATCGACCTAGTCACCGAGGGGCGGCTTGTCGACGTCGTGGCGGCGGGCTTCGATCTGGGGGTGCGCAGCGCGGATCTGGTACCAAGCGATGCGATCGCCATACCGCTGGGGCAGATGCGACGCATGGCAGTTGCCGCATCCCCCGCCTTTTTCGAAAGCAGGGCTATCCCCCAGGTGCCCCA
>JBEVNC010000257.1:0-5732 GCA_040508315.1 Sphingobium sp. | reverse complement strand
AGACCCCTCCGGATTATGTAGACACGAAAAGCCCTTACACGCTGATGCTGATTTGTATCAGCGAGCGAGCGGGCTGGGAAGGAAATTTTTGGGCAGAGATGGGAGACGATGGGTAAGAGCGGTCAACCGAGGGCAGCCTCCCTCCGCCCGGCCGTCATTCCCGGGCCGCGCGCCGCCAATCCCGCCGCAAGCGCCAGCAGGACGAGGAGGATGAGGGCGGGTCGGATCGCAGGGGCGAGGCCATCCGCTCGGGCAAGCCAGACCCGCCGTCCGGCCGCGACTCCGGCGCCGGGCGACAGCCACTCGGCGATCACTGCCACGGAGTCGCTCGTCCACCGGTCGGTGCGGCGGGGCGAATCAGGTGCGGCGGTCCACAGCGAGTCGTTCGCGAAATCCGCATCGGCGACTAGGATCGCCGTACCGCGCCCGATCCAGCACCGCGCGACGAGTCCCCCGTCCGAAACCGCGCAGTCCCGATTGGTGACGGAAAAGCGAGAGTTTCCGGCAATCTGGATCATGCGGCCATCGCCCAGATTGCGCCGGTCGACCGGATCGCCCGGCCCTCGCGCCGCCGCCGGAGCCAGTACCAGCCCCCAATGGCTCAGCAGCGGCCCCAGCATCGACGCAGGCGGCGCGCGCAGGGGGTGGCCCAGCGGCCGCTCGTCCGCCCAGCGCAGGTCGGGATCGGTCAGCAGCACCGCTCGGCCGCCGTCCCGCACCCATGTGTCGAGCGCGATAAGCTCTTGGGGCGAAAGCGTGCGCGGCTGGATGAGGAGCAGCGCGCGCAACCCGTCAGGCACCCCCGTTTCGAGGGCATCGATGGGCTGGAGTGGGAATATCGCCGACAGCGCACGCCATAGCGGCCGTGTCGGAAAGCCTCCGCCGGGCAAAGGGGCATGCAGGACCGGACCCGACAATATGCCAACGGCGCGTCCTTCGCCGCTGCCGGACAGCACGGGCGAAGACTGGAAGGCAATCGCGAAGCGCTCGGCGCCGCCCACGGATCCTGTCGCGAACAGCAGCAAGGGCGGCAGGCAGACGGCACCGAGCGCCGAGATCAGCGGGACCGGCCGGATGCGCCCCGTCGTCATTCGCAGCAACAGCGGCATGACGACTGCCGCGATGCCGACGGGCAAGAGCCAGTCCCACAGGGAAAGCTGCCCGGTCAGCAACAGGCCGGGCGGCAACAGTCCCGTCACCAGCGCGAGCAATCCCGCCACCAGCACGCCGACACCGACCGACACCCGTGTCACGGCTGCTGGCGCGGATCGCGGTCCATCGGTTTTCGCAGGCGCGGGTCCGGTTCCAGGTCGGGCACGGCGGGAGCGCCCTGTCCCGATGCCGGGGTCACGCCAAGATCGACCAGCGGCTCGGTGGTCTGCTGCCCTGAAACGGCGGCATTGGGCGCCGCAACGCTCTCGCCCTGCGTACCCATCAGGGGGGACAGCGCATTGTCCTTGCGGATATTGTCCACCAGCACATTGGTCAGCCCGACGAGCAGCAACACCCCGCCAAGGCCCGCGGCCCCGACCTGGATACGGCGCAGGCTCTCCCGCTGATTGTCTTCGCGCGTCGGGCGTAGCATGGGCGCTCTTTCCCCCGTTCCGTCATCGGTCCGGGCATTCCGCGTAAACCGCGTCACTCGGCCGGAGTCTGATCCAGCCAAGGCAGCGGCGTCAACCCCTTCGCCACCAGCCAATCACGATTATACAGGGTCGAGAGATAGCGAAAGCCCGTGTCGCACAGGATCGTGGCGATGCGCTTGCCCGGCCCGAGTTGCTTCGCCAGCGCCACGGCGCCCGCCACGTTGATGCCGGACGACAGGCCAAGGCACAGCCCCTCCTCGCTCAGCAGGCGCCTTACCCAGTACAACCCCTCCTCGTCGGAGATGCGGAATTGGGTATCGATGGGCGCGCCGTCCAGATTGGCGGTAATACGCCCCTGCCCGATCCCTTCGGCAACGGAATTGCCCTCCGCCTTCAGCTCGCCATGGGCATAATAATTGTAGAGCGCCGCGCCGTGCGGATCGGTCAGCGCGATGGTGACCGTCTCGTCCAGCTGCTTGAGGCCCATACCCACGCCCGCAATGGTGCCGCCGGTCCCGGCCGCACAGGTGAAGCCGTCGACGCGGCCCTCCATCTGCGTCCAGATCTCCTCGGCCGTACCGACGATATGCGCGCGGCGATTGGCGATATTGTCGAACTGGTTGGCCCAGATCGCGCCCTCCGTCTCTTCCGCGATGCGGCGGGAGGTGTGCACGAAATGGCCCGGATTGCTGTACTGCGCGGCGGGCACCGTCACCAACTGCGCACCCAGCGCGCGCAGCGTGTCCATCTTTTCCCGGCTCTGCGTCTCGGGCATGACGATGATCGTCTTATAGCCCTTCGCATTGGCGACCAGCGCCAGGCCGATGCCGGTATTGCCCGCCGTCCCCTCGACGATCACACCGCCGGGCTTGAGATGCCCCTTCTCCTCGGCATCGTTCACGATGAACAGCGCCGCGCGATCCTTCACCGATGCACCCGGATTGGCGAACTCGCACTTGCCGAATATATCGCAGCCGCTTTCCTCGGACGGCCCCGCGAGCCGGACGAGGGGCGTGTTGCCGATGAGGGCGAGGGCATCGGCGGCGGCAGGCAGGAGGCGCTGGGTCATTGCCGCGCTGTAGCGCTTGATCCCCGGCTACGGCAAGCAAGGGAAATTTGCACGCCGCCCTAACCTGCCTATCGTGCACTGTTCCGAAATATGCGCGCCCCCTTGTCGCCCGTCCGGCCGGAACGCATGAAGAAAGGGCGTCCGTTCGGCTCCATGCGTCCGAGCAGCCAGACATGATGTCGTCTCAAGGCCATCGGCGACTTCAATGTCGACCCTTTAACTATATGATTTCATATTATTTTCTTGGGCGTTGCGAACAGTCGCAAAAAAGCTGCGGAAAAAACCAAAAAAGTGCGTTCGCTCCGGAACCATCTTTGCCATGGGCCGTTTTGTAATCCGGATAGCAAATTATTGCCCCCCCGCTCTTGCTATCCACATACAAGGCCCGGAACGCCATCCCCCACCCGACCAGCGTTCCGGGCCGTCATTGTCCCAAGGACAACCCCCACATCATCGGTTCGCTTCGCTTGCAGCATGAATTTGTCGTGCCCGGTGCGCCGCGACTTGCCTTGCCAGAATCTTTTCATGTCCGTGCCGATTTTCCCGGAACCGGCGTCAGTCCGATCCGTTGAGAATGGCGGAGTAGGAAGCCAGCAACCGTCGCTTTCGGGCGGCGTCAATCACAGGAAAACCCCATGACCAAGAAGCCGACCATTGCCGCCGCCCTGCTGCTGTCCGCCCTCGCGCTGCTGTCCGCCTGCAACACGGTGGAAGGTGCCGGCCGCGACGTATCGAGCGCAGGCGACGCCGTCGCTGGCGCCGCCAAAGATTCCAAGTAAAACAAAAGCAGAGTTTTAGCGGCCCGGTCTACGGTCCGCCCATCAGGCCGGGTTTTCCCGGCCTGATTTTTTGTGCGCATAGACTTTTCGACGATAAATCAGCGGATCAATCCGCCTCGACCACCGCGCCAGCCTTTTCGGCGGCTTCTTCCGCGGCACGGCGACGGTCGGTGAACCACATGGCGATCAGGCTGATCTCATAAAGCAGGATCAGCGGGATCGCGAGCATCAGCTGCGAAACCACGTCGGGCGGGGTCAGCACCGCCGCGACCGCCACTGCCGCCACGATCATGTATCGGCGCACCGCGATCAGTTGCGCACGGCTCACGATCCCCGCCTGATTGAGCAGCATCAGCAGCACCGGCATCAGAAAGCTGATCCCGAACGCCAGCGTGAATTGCATCACCAGCGCTAGATAGGATTCGGTGCTGGGCAGCGCCTCGATCTCGACACCGCCCGAATTACCCTGGAACGTCAGGAAGAAATGGAAGGCGGTCGGCATCACGACATAATAGGCAAGCGCCGCGCCGCTCAGGAACAGGATCGGCGTCGCCAGCAGGAACGGCAGCAGCGCTCGCTTCTCCCGCGAATACAGGCCGGGCGCGACGAACGCCCAGAGCTGGTTCGCGATGACGGGAAAGGACACGAAGAACGCCCCGAAGATCGCCACCTTCAACTGAACGAAAAATGCTTCGTACAGCTTGGTATAGACCAGCTTGCCGCCAACCGGCCCATAGGCATCCTTGAGCGGCTGGACGAGGAAAGCGAAAATCTTGTCCGAGAAATAATAGCAGACGATGCCGGACAGCAGCAGTGCGTAGACGCAGCGCAGCAGACGGGAGCGCAGTTCAACCAGATGGTCGAGCAGCGGCGCAGTGGACTCGTCGATATCCCTTATCATGCCGGCGCGCTGCCCTGAGGACGATTATCAGGCGCGACCTCGACGGGCGGCGTCGGCGCGGACTCCGCGACGAAATGCGTTGGCTGCTCCGGCTCCGGCGCGGGCAATGCCAGCGTATCGGCGCCCTCTGTCGCAACGTCCGGTGCAGCTGCCGGAGCAGGCGTTTCTGTCTGGGCCATGATCCGCGCATTGTCGGCGGCCCATTTCTTTTCCATTTCCTCCATCTCGGCCTGGCGGATCATCTCGTCGATCCCCGAGCGGAAATGGCGGGTCATGGCGCGGGCCTTACCCACCACTTGCCCGACCTTGTAGAGTACGCGCGGCAAATCCTTCGGGCCGATCACGACGACGGCCACGATGATGATCAGCAGCAGCTCCGATGAGCCGATATCCAACATTAGTACGCCGATCCCTTCATGCGACCGGCAAAATCAGCCCTGCCGCGGCTCGGACGACACGGGCGCAGCGGTCGGCTGCGGCGCGGGGTCGGCGGCCTTCACTTCGATATGCTGGACCGGCACGGCCTTGCGCGGGGTTTCATCCTCGTCGTCGGCCATGCCCTTCTTGAAGCTCTTGATGCCCTTGGCCACGTCGCCCATCAGCGACGAGATGCGCCCGCCGCCGAACAGCAGCACGACGACGAGGACGAGGACAATCCAGTGGAGCGGCGAACCGAAACCCATGACACAAATCTCCTGACTTGGACCCGTAATTAGCCCCATTGGGCCGAAGTGGGAACCCCATGCGCCGGGAAATGGGTCGGAATGATGACTACGCCGGATTTTTTGCGATGCGGACGCTCGACAAGGACGCTTTATCCTTCCTCATCGCCCGCGCCGCCGCCCTGCAACGCTGCCTCCAGCGCCATATCGACAGGCTCCAGCAACCCGGCAGCGCGCAGGTCGTCCACGCCCGGCAGATCGCGGCGGCTCTCCAGCCCGAAATGGGTCAGGAAATCGGCGGTGGTCGCATAGGTCAGCGGCCGGCCCGGTGTCTCGCGCCGCCCGGCGGGCCGCACCCAGCCAGCCTCCATCAACACGTCGATCGTCCCCTTGGCGACCTGCGACCCGCGTATGGCCTCGATCTCGGCGCGGCTGACCGGTTCATGATAGGCGATGATCGCCAGCGTCTCGACAGCAGCGCGGGAGAGTTTGCGCGGCACTTCCCGTTCCCGGCGCAGAATGTGGGCGAGGTCGGCGGCTGTCTGGAAATGCCAGCGCCCGCCGCGCTGGACCAGTTCGATGCCGCGCCCCGCATAGTGTTGCGCGAGCATCGCCAGCATGGGCGCGACATTCTCCTGCAACCCGGCATGGCGCGTCACTTCGGCGGCGGTCAGCGGCTGCTCGGCCGCGAACAATATCGCCTCTATCAGCCGCAGCCGGTCGTCCTGCATCATG
>JBEVNC010000226.1:0-17794 GCA_040508315.1 Sphingobium sp. | reverse complement strand
TCGTCGAAGCCCGGATCGCTGTTGCACGCCGCGACCAGGCCGAGCGGCAGGAGCAGGAGGGTCCGGGGCAATCGCATCAATAATCCTTCCGATAGCGCAGGTTGACGCTCGACCCGCCAAAGCTGCCGACCTCGCTCAGCACCGACAGGGCGCGGGACAGGCTGATCTCGAGCTGGGTGGCGGTGTAACCGCGCGCGTCCGTCACGATCTCCACATAGACATCGTTACTGATATACTGACCGACCGCGAGGCTGGTTCCGCGTCCCGTCTCCTTGTCGTCGCCCAGGATACGCAGCCGGTCGATGCCGGTCGAGGATTGCAGCACGCCGAGCGGGTTCAGGCCGCCCTTCCCGCCACGCAGCGAATTGAGCGACGCAGCAAGCTGGACCGCCTGTATCGCGGACAACTCACCCACCGAATTACCGAACAGGATGCGCGCCATCAGCTCATCCTGCGGCAGGCTGGGTGTGGAGGTGAAGGCGATCTGCGGGTCCTGGGCGGAGCCGGTGATCGTGATGTTGATCGTTACGTCCTCGACATCCCCAGACGCCACGATGCGAAGGTCGGGATTGGTCATGTCGCCGCCGTTGAAGCGGATGCGCCCCTGCTGAAGCTCGAAGGACTTGCCTGCAAAGCCCAGAGTGCCGCGCACCAGATCGACGCCGCCGGTGATGATGGGCTTGCCACTGGTGCCGCCGATCCGGACATCGGCTGCCCATTCGCTCTCCAGACCCATGCCGCTGACGTAGATCTTGTTGTCGGCCACGACCCGCAGGTCGAGCTTCCATGTCGCGGGAAGGCTGCTGATCGGCTCCGGATCGCCGGTGATGCGCTCACGGCCCAGCTTCGGCTTGCGGCGAACGCCTGTCAGCGTCGCGACCTCAGCGCCGCCCTGCATCACGATCTTGTAGCGCGTTTCGGGCAGGTCGATGCGGCCGCTCACGGTTGCCGGCTGGCCAGGACCGTTGACGACGCGGATCTGGCCCGTCGCCTGCGCCGCCAGATCCTGACCGCTGGCAAGCTGCGCACGGTCCATGTCGAGGCCTAGCTGGATGGGGAAGCCCTGCTCGGAACTCAGCGAGACGAAGCCATTGGCGCTGACCGTGCCGTCCCCGGCGCGCGCGGTCAGGCTTTCCACCTGCAACCGGTCGTTGGTGAAGCGCCCACGCACCGCCATGTTGGTCAGGCGCGTGCCATAGGTCGTATTCTCGTAGATCAGGCTGTTGGCCCGCACCACGCCCGTCAGTTGCGGTGCCTGCAAGCGCCCGCCGAAATCGGCCGCGACGCCGACCGGCCCCTTGAGGCTCTGGTCGGGCAAGGCAGCGAGCGAGAACAGCGTGTCGGCCGGGCCGTTATAGCGCAGCCCACCGGACAGCGGCGCTGCCATCAGCCGCGTCGTCCATGCACCCGCACCCGGCGGCAATGGCGTCAGATCGACCTGCAACCGTCCGATGGCCGCACCGCGACGCCGGATGATCGCGCGCACATTGCCGCCATCCGTCACCAGCCGCCCGGCGACATTGATGTCGACCGGCTGCGATACGGAGGCGAGGCTGGTCCGCGTGAAATTCTTGATCTGGAGCCGCGCATCGGCGGTCGGGAAAGCCGTGGACGACGCCTGCTGGAAATCGAGGCTGCCCGTCGCGACACCGCCGAGGCCGAGACCCGGCGCGAACGGATTGGCGAGCGCAAGGTTGACCCCATTGAGGCGGCTTTGCAGCGCCATGCCCTTGCCGTAGCTGCCTGCAAGCTGGATGTTACCCTGCCCGGTCGTGATCGTGCCCGGTTGCAGCGTGTATCCACCGCCCTTGCCGGGAATGATCCGCAGCGGCCCCTTCGTGGCTACGTCGATGCCGTTGAACCGGCCGTTCGCGGCCACGCGCCACAGGTCGGGGCGCAGCACCGCATTCGCCGCCATGCGGAAGGGATAGACTGTGCGTCCCTCGACCAGCAGCTTGGCCTGCCCCTGCCCCTTGCGATAATCGACATTGGCGCGCGCGCCCGCGATCACCAGATCGCCCGACCGCACGCCAGCGACCTGAACGTCCGCCACGACCTGCGGCTGCGCATAAAGGATGATGTCTGCCTTCACGATGGCGCGGTCGGCGGCGAGGCCGACGCGGCCCGGCAGGCTGGCATTGCGGGCGGTCGCATCCACCAGGGCGCGCTGCATCCCCGAGAAGGAGGAGAGTTGCACCTGCCCGTTGATCCCCGAACCGCCGGCCAACAGCGTCCCGGCAAATGGTCCGGCGGCGGATTGCGTGATGCGACCGGTCAGGCCGACTCCCGCGAATTGCGTGCCCTGCCGCACATCGACGCGCAGCGGCCCCATCCCGACCAGCACATTGGCGTCGAAGCCGCCATAATCGCTGTCACCCTTCGCCACGACCGCATAGGCGCTGCCATTGCCCCGGATCGTCGCGACGACATTGGCGAGGCCGACGCCGACCCCCGGCCGGGAGGCGACGATGCGCACGACCGGGCGCTCTATCGTCCCGGTCGCGTCGACGGCAAGCGGGCCATATTGATTGGAACTGCCGCGCGCGGTGAAACGGATCGCGCCATCGGCGGTGTAGCGCGCGGTGCCCCCGGTCAGACGGAAGGCCGGTGCGCCGACGTTCAGCCGGTCCACGGTCGCGACGCCATTACTGTCATAGCCGACATTCGCGACGATCGACGCATTGCCGCCAAGGAAGCCCGCAATCCCGTCATTGAGCAAGCGGGTCGTGCGCGCCGTCACCCGTCCGCCCAGCTTGAAATAGCCGTTGGCGCCGGTCTTGAGGTCCATGTTCGTGCGCAGGTTGAAGATGCCGACGCTCTCCAGCCGGTATCCATTCACCGTTCCTTGCAGCGCTCCGGTATACAGCGCCTTTTCGAGATCGGCCACGATCACCGCGGTCGCGTCGATCTTGTCGGAGCGCACGCGCAGATTATCGGACAGGATGCGGCCATTGGCATAGGCGAGGTCGCCGTCCAGCCGGACATTTGCGAGCAGCGGGGCAATACCTTCATTGATGCCCGTGATGCGCCGCGCGCTACCGCTGACGGGGATACGCCACTGATCCTTGTCGAGCGCCGCGCTGCCAGACACTGACAATCCCTCGACGGTCGTCGCGGCAAAGCCGATCTGTTTGGCATTGACCGCATAAGTGACCGAGGGCGCGACGAAGCGGCCATTGAGCGTCGCCGTCGCCGCAATGTCGTTGCCGCGCAGATTCTCCGCGATGACGCTGGGCTTCAACAGGCGGAAATCCAGCTTCAGGTCGCGCATGCTGCTCTCGCCCAGATTGACGAGACCATTGGCGTTGAAGGTGAAATTGTCGCTCGACGCGCCGCCGCGCAACTGCACCCGGCGCTCCGCCATCGCAGCGGTGAGGTCGATCTTCGTGACCGGCTCCAGCATGTTGCGGCCGGGGCCGGTCAGGAACAGGCCGGGCCGCGTGTCGCCGCGCACGGCAAAAGTGCCATTGCGCGCATTGAGCGCCACATCGGCCAGCTTCTCGCCGCCCATCGTGCCGGACAGGCGGCCATCCCAGACCTTCCAGTCGCCGCTGCCCTCCAGCGCGACATCGAGCGGCTGGGTAACGCCGCTCAGGCCCGCGATCAGGCCACGCGCAGGCGCATTGACGCGCAGGTCGATATCGAGCCGATTATCCTCCGGCACGGCGTCAAGCACCAGCGCCAGCCGGTCGCCGCCCGCTACCCCCTTGTCAACCAGCGCACGTCCATCGGCGCGGATCTGCGCCCGGCGGTCGGCGACATGCGCCTGGCCGGTCAGACTGACGAGATGGGTCGCACCCGTAACCGGTGCGTCGATGCGGAAACGGCGCACCTCCAGCTTGTTCACGTCGATGTCGAGGTCGGGGAGAAGAGGCCCCTCGGCAACGGGTGTCGGCTTGAATTCCGGCAGGCGATAAAGCCGCCCTTCCGGGATCACGAGCGAGTCCACGGCCAGCTTGTTGCCCAGATAGGCGAACGGATGCCAAGCCACATCGGCGCTGCGTACCGTCAGGAACACGCCCTTGGGATCGCTGACCGACAGGCCATGCACGGTCATGTTGGAGAAGATGGAGCCATCGATCCGCTCGATCCCGATCTTCATCCCGCTGTCGAAGGCGAGGCCCGAAATCTGCGATGCCACGAAGCCGCGCCCGCTGTCCGTGCGCAGCCAGAAATAGCCGCCGATCACGATCAGCATCAGCGCCGCGAACAATCCGCCCAGCCCGATCAGGACGCGCCGGGGCCAGTTCGGTCCGCTATCGGCCTGCGGCGGAGGCGGTGTCGCCAGGTCCGTCATGTCTTCAGTCGCCATCAGAATGCCTGCCCAATAGAGATATAGACGGACACTCGCGATTCCCCTTCTTTGCGATTGAGCGGCGTCGCCACGTCAAGGCGCATAGGACCGAAATTGGTGTAGAAGCGGCCGCCTATGCCGACGCCAAAGCGCCAGTCGTCGAAGCGCGGCACGCTGCTGGTATAGACCTGGCCCGCATCGACGAAGCCGACGACGCCGTAATCGCCAAAGCGGTAACGGACTTCCCCCGCCGCCTCGACCAGACTGCGCCCGCCAATGGGACGCGCCTCGGGATCTTTCGGCCCAAGCTCCTGATAGCCGAAGCCGCGCACCGATCCGCCGCCACCGCCATAGAAGCGCCGCGACGGTGCGATCTGCTCACGCGATGCGCCGCTGATCGTGCCGACACGCGCCCGGCCAGCCAGTACGATGCCGTCCGACACCGGATAATAGCCTGTCGCCTCGAACAGCCCGCGCCCGTAAATCTGCCCGCCGCTGCCCAACGATCCTTCCGGCGACACCTTGGCCGACAGGCGAAACCCACTGGTGGGGTCGAGAAGCGAGTTGGATGTGTCGAACGTCACCTGCCCCGGCAGCGACACCACATAATAGGTCCGCCGCCGACGCTCACCTGCCGCGAAGTCATAATCCTGCTCATTGGTACCGATCAGCTCGAACCCATAGCTATAGGTCCAGCGCTTCTGCCAGATCGGCGTGCTGTCATAGGAGACACGGCCCGCGAGCCGCCCGGTGAACGCTTCATAAGCGTCGAAATCGCTGTGCAGCGCATTGAGGCTGAGTTCCACCGTGCGGTCGCGCTTGCCGGCGTTGGAGCGGCGGAAGGTGACGCCCGCCCCCTGCTCCTGCGTGCCAGCCGTTACGGTGCCGATCAGCGCGCCCTCGGGCGGGAAGAAATTGCGATGCGTCCAGCTGCCCTCCAGCTTGAAGCCCTGCCCGGTGCCGTATCCAGCCTGTCCGCTCAACGTCCGGGCAGGCCCGGCTTCCTGCGCGACGGACAGGTTGGCATATTCGGTTCCCGCGACGTCGGTCGCGCCCTCGGCCGGGACAGTGGGCACGCCGGCCTGCGCTGGCTCGACCGCGACGACGGAGAACAGGCCGGTCGCAACCAGAGCCTGCCGCAGATCGTCGACCTTGCGGCTGTCGTACAGCTCGCCCTTCTTGAAGCGCGCGATCACGCCGACATGCTCGGCATCGAAGACGGGCGTCTTGCCGCCCGGCACGATATCGCCAAAGCTGCTGCGCGGCCCCGTCTCGACAGGCAGCGTATAGTCGCCGTTGCGGGTCTCGGGATCGAGCACGATGTCGCGCTGTCCGACCTTGGCGAAGGGGTAGCCGGTTCGCGGCAACTCGACCGCGATATTGGCTTCGGCGGCCAGAATGCGCTCGGCGACGATGGGCTCGCCCGTCTTGGGCACGAAAGAGCGGGTGATGAGGTCGGACGGCACGACGGGCTTTGCGTCGAACAGGATCGTGCCCAGCCGGTAACGCGGCCCGGCGGTCGCATCCAATATGACGGTGATGGCGTCCTTGCTGCCCTGCTCGGGCAATTGCAGGCTGCCGCGCACCGTCGCGTCGAAATAGCCCTGCCCCGACAATATGTCGGTCAGCAGTTGTTGATCCTCGGTCATGCGCGCGTTGATCATCGCGCCGTTCGCGGCCTTGCCGTCGCCATCCTCCAGCGCGGACAGGCCCTTGAACGTCGTCCGGATATCCCCGCCGGACACGGGTGCTACGCCGCTATCGTCGCGCAGCGAATCCAGACCTTCCAGCTTATAGGTGTAGCGGGTCGCCGCCGCCTTCGCCTCGTCCGCCTCGGTATAGCGGCTATCGTCGAACGGCTCCACGTCGAACGCATTCAGCGGCCCTAGGGGCGCATCGATCTCCGGATCGTTGACGGGCGCGTCGGCGAGTATCTCGGTCGTGTCGCCGTCCTGCGTCGCTGGCAAGGCAGCGGCGCCGCTCCGCGCATCCTGCTGGCGCGTCTGTGCGTCCAGCCGCTGCTGCTCCGCCTGCCAGTCGGCAACGGACCCCATCGGCCTGTCGGCGTCGATCGCGGGAATCGCGGCGTCGAATTCCTGATCGGTGATGATCGGCTGATTGTCCGCCGCGCCATCCGTCGCAGCCACTGGCTCCGCCGGCTTTTGCTGCGCGTAGGACGTCGATGACATCGCAAGACCGGACACCGTCACGACGAGCAGATGATTGAACAGTCTTTTCCTGAACCTGTGCGGCAAACCGCCCCCCTTTGGCATGATGGCGGGCTGGACAGCTCAAACGATGGCCATCTTCTGCTCGCCGCACCTCGGCCCCTAACGAGCGGAACGACGTTAGGTTTCGCGCGCAATTACCAAAGCGGTTCGGCTGAGCCGAAAATGGCAGAATTTGGGCGCCATGCTGTTGTTGCGGAGGCAACAGCTAAGCGCTTGCCCCGAAACTGTCATATGATAGCCTGCTGCGATCAGGGCATGGGGCCTTCTCAGGGAAACAGGTGCACAAGGCGCAATCCGACCGACCGATGGACGATGAATGGCAGCATCGGGAACGATGCCGCCAGGCTCTTCGCACGGTGCTCGGCGCTATCGGCAATGACACGTTCGAGCCGGCCGTGCTGTCCTATCTCGATCTCATCGTCCGGTCGGATCGGCTGGCGACCGTGTGGATGACCGACAGCGCGCCGCCCCGCATCGACAGCGTGCGTAGCGACCCCGACTATCAGTTGCTGGTCGCGCGCCAGCTGGGCTGCGTATCGCGGGAGACGGGAACGACGATCATCCGGCTCGACCGCCACGGGGATTTGGCCGCTACGCAGGGCGCTCATTCCTGCGACGATTGTGCGCCTGCCACCCATCTGCGCACGGCGGGTCTCATGGACGAGATGCGCGTCACCACCCGGCTCGACGAGCGTCGCCAGTTCGTGGCCTTCTTCGGTCGCCTCTCCGCCAGCCCGCCATGGACGCCCGAGGAGCTTGACGTCACGGAACGGTCCGTCTCGCTGCTCCATTCGATCATCGTCGCGCATGGCCGCTGCAAACAGCGCCCCCAGGCGGCCCCGCCGGTCCAGATCACCGCCGAACGCCGCCTCGTGCGCGCATTCGAGGAGCGCGGGTTGACCACCCGCGAGAGCGAGATCGCTTCGAAAATCCTGTTCGGTTACTCGACCACCGCCATCTCCATGGACCTCAGCATCGCCGAAAATACGGTGAAAGTGCACCGCAAGCATCTCAACCAGAAGCTGGGCGTGCGGTCGCAGGGGGAGTTGTTCGGCTTTGCGTACAAGGCGCTGATGGGCGGGGAACCGTTATAGGGGGGGGCTTCGCCCGTCTGGATCATTGCGAAATAGCCCTCCTAACCGTTTGCAACGCCACCCAAGGCAGAGCGCCATACCTCAAACCCCCGCGATCAAGCCCGTCTCCGCCTCACCCAACACCATCGGCTGCTCATCCTTCAGCGTGACGCCAGTGCATTCCATCGCCATCGCCGTCCGCACGATCCACGCCGTCTTGGCGGCCGCCGCGCGTGGCGACAGGCCGTCGCCGTGGATGTTGGAGATGCAGTTGCGTTCCATGTCGCGTCGTCCGCGACGCGGCCCATAAGTGATGTAGACGCCCATACTGTCTGCGACTGACAGGCCTGGCCGTTCGCCGATCATGATGATCGCCAGCCGCGCGCCCATCGCCTCGCCCACATCGTCCGACAGCGCGACGCGCCCGCGTAGCGCAACGATGATCGGGCAAATGCTGATACCCGGCAGTTCCTCGGCCAACGCCGCGACGAAGGGAGGCGCCTGCTGCTGCACGGCCAGCGCGGACAGTCCGTCGGCGCAGATCATAGCCACTTCGCACGGACCGCCCGGCAATTGCGCCATGAAGTCGGGGTGGAGCCGCCGCCCGAGATCGGGACGGCGCAGATATTCCTCCCGGTCGCGCGCCTCGCTATGCACGCGAATGACGCCGCGCGGTGCGAATGCGGCCGCTAGCGCGTCCTCGTCCAGCCCGGTGTGAACCGCATCGCGCGCGCGCGCATGGGCAGCGCGAAAGGCGAGCACCGGCTGGGTGGCGAGCGCTGGCCCCGCACGCTCCAGCCCCACCCGCGCTGTCGTGGCGCGTCGCCACTCCGCCCGCAGAGCGGCGTTGCGATCAGGCATTGCCAAGCACTGGCAGCGCGAGCAGCCCCGACAGCGGACCCGCCGCGCCCGGCCCGACCCCCAGCCGGCCCCGATTGTCGATCACGCCCGACCGCTGAAGCCATGCGTCGAACTCCGGCGCGGGACGCAGGCCCGTCACCCGGCGCAAGTACAGCGCGTCATGATAGGACAGCGTCTGGTAGTTCAGCATCACATCGTCCGCCCCCGGCACGGTGATGAGGAAGGACACCCCAGCCGTCGCCAGCACGGTCGCGAGAATGTCCATATCGTCCTGATCGGCGTCCGCATGGTTGGTGTAACAGACATCCACCCCCATCGGCAGGCCCATCAGCTTGCCGCAGAAATGATCCTCCAGCCCTGCGCGGATGATCTGCTTACCGTCGTAAAGATATTCCGGTCCGATGAAACCGACCACCGTATTGACCAGAAACGGGTCGAACGCGCGGCAAACGGCATAGGCGCGGGTCTCCATCGTCTGCTGATCGACACCATGATGCGCGTCGGATGACAGGGCGGACCCCTGACCCGTTTCGAAATACATCACATTGTCGCCCACGGTGCCGCGCATCAGCGACCGCCCTGCGTCCAGCGCCTCCCACAATATGGCGAGATCGACCCCGAAGGCCCGGTTCGCCGCCTCCGACCCGGCGACCGACTGGAACACCAGGTCGACGGGCGCGCCGCGATTGATGAGTTCGATGGTGCTGGTGACATGGGTGAGGACGCAGCTTTGCACCGGCGCCTCGCAGCGCAGCCGCATGTCGTCCAGAAATTGAAGCAGCGCCTTGCAGTTACCGACACTGTCCGTCGCCGGATTGATGCCGATCACGGCGTCGCCCGCCCCGAGCAGCAGCCCGTCGAGGATCGCAGCCGCCACGCCGGGCAGCGCATCGACGGGATGATTGGGCTGGAGCCGCGTCGCGAGCGTTCCTTCCAGGCCGATAGTATTGCGAAAGCCCGTCACCACCCGGCACCGGCGCGCGACCGAAATCAGATCCTGCGCACCCATCAGCTTCGACACCGCCGCCGCCATTTCCGGCGTCACCCCGCGCGACACGTCCGACAGCACTAGAGCCTCCACATCGTCGCCGAGCAGCCAGTCGCGAAACCCGCCGACCGTCAGATGCGCGATGGGAGCGAAAGCTGCCTTGTCATGCGTGTCGATGATCAGGCGGGTGACTTCGTCGCTCTCATAGGGAACGACGACATCCTCCAGAAAAGTCGCGAGCGGTACGTCCGCCAGCGCATATTGCGCCGCGACCCGGTGCGAGGAGTCGCTGGCGGCAAGCCCCGCCAGTTCATCGCCCGACCGCCGCGGCGATGCGGCGGCGAGCAATTCGGCCAGACTGCCGAAGCGATAGCGCGTCCCGTTCAGCGTGGCCGCATAATCAGCCACGTGCGAGCGGCTCCAGCACATCCACCGCGCCGGTTCGATCGCGCATCTCGCGCGGGGGAACGCCGAAGAATTGCGTGAAGCGGCGGCTGAACCCGGCCTCGGACCGATAGCCGGTGCGCGCGCTGATCTCCGTCACGCTGAGATCGCCTCGCTGGAGCAGGTCGGCGGCGAACTCCATGCGCTGCTTGCGGATGACCTCCATCGGCGTGCGGCCGATCTGCGTATTGAAGCGCGCCGCAAAGCTCGACCGGCTCATGCCGACCCGCCGCGCCAAACTGGCGACCGACCAGTTGGCCTGCGGCTCGCTGCGCACCAGTTCCAGCGCTCGGGCGATGGGGTCGCGGTGCGCCGACATGCGCATCAGCATGGCGCATTGCGGATGGCTGCGCACCATGATGGTCAGCATCAGGGTCGCCATGCGCGTCAGCAGGGAGGATGCCCCCTGCCCCTCTGCACAGATACGCAGCGTGTCCACTCGCGTCGTCGCGTTCATCACGCCCAGGTCATGCTCCCTCATGGTCAGCACAGGCGGCAGCGCGTTGCGGTTGATGCCGTCGGGCCAGACAGCCTTCAGCTTGCCGCACAGTATGCGTGCTGACAAGGGCCCTTCTCCCAGCGTCACGACGGCGGGATTGTCGACGTCCGGATACTCGCGGAAGAAGTCCAGCGTGGCCGCCGGGCTGTCCGGCAGAGTGCGCACGGCATGCGCAGTGCCGGAGAGCAGAATGCGTACGTCCCCGGCCCGCATGATGACCGGCTCGCCCGATCCGCCGGCCAGCCGGGCGGTCCCGCGCAGCACGGCGTAGAACATCACGCCATCGCTGGCCCCGACGCGAAAGCCGTCCGACCCTCGCAGTTCGACCGTGCACCAGCTGGTGCCGCGCAGCTCGACGTGATTGAGAAGATGGGACAGGGTAGGCAATGTCGTCTCCTCCTGGGAAAACTTGACTTAAGCGTGCGGGCTGTCGCCGATTTTGCCCTGGCGGCTGCCGAAGATGAAATAGACCACCGCAGACGAGGCCATCAGGACGACGAAGCCGCCGATCAGCAGAGTGAAGCGTGTCGGGTCGAGCGGCGGGCCACCGGCCGCGGCGTGACCGGCTGCGCCCTGGCCATGGACGAGCGCGCTCGCCACCACCTGCGCGCCAAGGCCCATGCACAGCGCCCGCAACAATTCGGCGAGGCCCATGGCAGAGCTTGCCTGTGATGCGTCCACCTCCTCCTGAAGCGCGATGCGGAAGGCCGGGCCGAGCGCGCCGCCGGTCATGCCTGCGATCAGCACGACTGCCAGCAGCGTTATCTGGCTATGGCTCACCAGCAGCAGCGTCAGATAGGGCAGGCAGGAGAAGGCCAGGACGACCGAGAAGACCTTGAAGTGGCCGTAACGCTGTACGAGGACACCCGTGAACGGCCCGATCAGCAGACCGATAAAGCCCTGCGGCGCGAGGATGGTGGCAATGGCCGTGCCCGACAGGCCCGCACCATAGCCATCGTGCGAGGCCGCCTTGCCGACGAACAGCAGCACATGACCGAAGTGGAACATGGTCAGCGACAGCAGCGCATAGACCACCATGATCCCCGCCATGCCGCGCTGCCCCAGCATGCGGACATTGACCATCGGCACCGGGATCTTGAGCGAGTTCACGATCCAGCCGATCATGAACAGGATGCCGAGGCCGAGAATGCCGAGCGGCCGATAGGCGAAGCCGCCCTGGCTGAGTTCACCCACGCCCACCATGAGCAGCAGCGCCGACATGCCGAACAGGAGGCCATTGACGACCGGAATGGAGCGCGGCTTGTTCGACGGGGCGGAGCGCGGCACGACGAGCAGCAGCGCGATCATCGCGGGCACCAGCAGGAAAGGCCCGCACCAGAAGATATAGCGCCAGCTCGAATGGTCCATGATGTAGCCCGCCGCCATGAAGAACAGGCCCGCCGTGGCGGTGGTCGCCGTCGTCACGATGGCGATGGCGAGCGGCACGCGCCGGGGTGCGATATGCTCGCGGATCAGGCCCATGTTCAGCGTCGGCGCCGCGACGCCCAGCCCCTGCACCGCGTGGGCGGCGACGACGTAGAGCGGATTGGACATCGATCCCGCGACGATGCCCGCGATGGACACCAGCGCCAAAATCCACAGCATCGTGGCGCGGCGTCCGTACAAATCGCCGATACCGCCGCACAGCCCCGCGCCGATGGCGCCCACGATGAAGTAGATGGAACTCATCCACCCGATGATCTTGGGTTCCGCGAACACCTTGATGAACATCGGCGTCGCCGCATAGATGATCGCGCTCGACCCCGTGCCTGCTATCGCCAGGAAGGCGAGCGTCGCGATGATCTTCCAGTCCGACGCCGCCGCGCGCGGCACGCCGACGTTGGGGCCATCAATAGCATCGGGTGCGGCGGTCAGTTGCATGCGCTATTCTCCTGCGACGGTCGAAATGCGGTCGGTACGGGGCCTTGGACGGAGCGGTCGGATGTCATCGGTTCATGCCTGCACGTCCATTCCCATCGGCTTTAGGGTCCACCCACTGGCCCGGCCCGGCGCATCCTGTTAGACATTCATGTCGCACCGATCTGGAGGGATCATAGCTTGCAGCCGACCCTGCCCTATACTCCCAGCGAGTTAATCCTCAGGAACGACCCAATAGTCGCCCACCATCAGGAAGAGGGCCGCCGCGCCTTTGCGACACTGATGGATTCGGTCGGGACCGGCTCGTTCAGCGGGCAGACCATCGATTATCTGCGCACCTATCTGAAGATCGACAAATCCATCATCGCCATCTTCTCGCGCACGACCGGGACGATGCCGGAGATCCTGTTCAACAACATTTTCGATGCCCGGTCCTGCGACCTGTATCTCAGCTATCTCCAGCATCATGGTCAGGCCGAAATTTTCGCGGCAGAGTTGGGCGCGGAGCCGTGCGCGGCGATCATGCCCGAAGCGCGCAATGCGGACACGCTCGCCTTCACGCGCATCTTCCACGCCTATCTGGGGATGCAGGCGGAACTTCGCGTGGCCGCGCCCATCGACGAGGACCGGGTAGCGGTGCTGCTGCTCAGCAAGGAGGACTGGTCGGACGTGGAGCGCGCCTTCGTACTGCGCTGCGCGGAGATATTGCGGCCGGTCATCCTGCTGCACACGCGCTCGCGCGTGGCGACGGAGCCGCGCGGGGCGGACTGGCGGCTCGACCATCTCCGCAATTCCATCGGCGATGACAAGCTCACCAGCCGGGAGTTCGATATAGCCATGCTTATCCTGGCGGGGGAATCGACCTTCGCCATCGCGGACAAGCTGGAGATTTCGGTAGCCACTGTGAAGGTCCACCGCCGCCACATCTACGCAAAACTGAACATCAGTTGCCAGGCGGAACTGTTCGCTCTCGCCTTTCGCGGCGTATCGCTCTGAGCGATTAAAAGGCGGCCCCGGCACTGCCGGAGCCGCCTCCCCCCGTTTAGTCGCCGAAGCGGTATTTCAGACGCAGGCCGTACATGCGCGGCTCCCCGACCGACATGGCCTCCAGGCCGAAGCTGGCATAGCCACCGAAGATGGAGGTGGCATATTTCTTCTTGGTCACGTTGGTCGCGAACAGGGCAAGATCGATCGGCAATGTGCCGATATTGCGCCAGTTCAGGTTGAGGTTGAGCAGGTCCAGCGGGGGCAGGATGCCAAGGTCGCGCTTGGCAAGGGCAAGGATAGCAGGCGTGCTGTCCGAGAATGTCGCATATTGGCTATCCGTATGCGAGAAAGTGGCGCCCACCGAAATCTTGCCGATGCTGGGATCGAGTGGCAGCGTATAGGTGCCAGTGATTGTATATTTGTTCTTCGGCGCATAGGTCACCGGATAGCCTTCGAGGGCACCGGCGGGGTTGAAGGCCGAGAACACCGGATCGTTCACTGCCGAAGGCGGCGTCAACGACACCACTTCGGTATCGAGATACGCATAGCCGAAGTCGAACGTCAGATCGCGGAACGGGCTGAGCGAGCCATCGACCTCGATGCCCTTGAGCCGCGACTTGCCCGCGTTCAGGATGACGACCGACTGCGTCGGAATTTCCCGGAACAATGCGGAGGCCGTGACCTGCTGGTCGCTAAGGTCGTTATAATAGGCCGCGACGTTCAGCGTACCACGGATCGGACCGCGCCAGCTCGTCTTGAGGCCGATCTCATAATTGTCGATCTTCTCCGGACCGAACGCCTGACGGCCATAGCCTGCCGAGCGCATCTGCCCCTGACGATATCCGCGTGCGTATTTCGCATAGATGAGAATATCGTCGGTCGGCTTATAGTCGATATCGATCAGCCAGGTCGGCGCGTCCGAATGGGCACGCTGATAGGTTTCGCACTGGTCGTTCGTCTGGGTGCCGTTGTTGCGCGGATTGGGCGCGGCTGTCGTGCTCCGCGGCCCGAAAGCGAAAAGGTCGGCGCAATAGCCCTTGAGCGGCAGGCTGGTCGGCGGGAACGGGAAGGCGTTCACGGCCTGCGAGCGAAGCTGATAATAATCCCATGTGTAGCGAATGCCGCCGGTCACGCTGAAATGGTCGCTCAGCTTGTAGGTGCTCTGGCCGTAGAGACCATAATCCTGATAGCCATATTTCCAGATGACGGAGGACAGCGAACTGGAGGTCGCGGCCTGTCCGGCGGCTGGGGTAAAACCCGTACAGCCGAAATAGGGATCGGTGCTGTTGCACAGCACCGTGTTGCCCGTCAGCACGCCCGCGAAACCGAGCGGATTGCTCGATTCGAAGTAGGCGCCCGCCTGCCATGACAGCCGGTCGTCGAACGCCGAGCCCTGGAACTGCAATTCCTCGGTAAAGGTCGACTGCGACACATTGCGGCGACCGGGGAACGGATTGGACAGGACACGCAGGCCGTTGCCGCCCGCATTGGGGCCGGAGACGATCTGGAGATTCTCGCCATAAACGGTGCTGCGCAGGGATTCGCGATACTCGCCATAGCTCACGATGTTCTTGATCGTCAGCGCGTCGCTCGCCTTGAACGTGGTCGTGTTCAGAAGCTGGAAGGACTCGACATATTGATAAGGGGCGATGACCGAATTCTCGCCGGTGTAGAAGTCGCGCGCGTTGCTCCGATCCGCCTGATCGCAGGCAAGTTTGGTCAGAGCAGGCGCAGTGACCGAACGGTTGCACTCAAACACCCTCGGCAGATAGCCTGACGTGTCCGACTTGCTGTACGTCCCGATGAAATAATTCTCGAGGTCGGGCGTCAGGTCGGCGACCACGCTGACACGTCCCGCCCAATAATCGCTGTCGGAAAAGTCCTTCGGTCCGATGCCCGAGACGTTCGTCATATAGCCGTCGCGCGTCTGCCGGTCGAGGCCGACGCGAACACGCAGCGTATCGAGTATGGGAACGTTCAGCACGGCCTGCACGCGGCGCAGGTCGTAATTGCCCACCGACCCCTCGACATAGCCCTCCAGATCGCGCGTAGGCTTCACCGGCACCAGCAGGACCGCACCGCCGCTGGTATTGCGGCCGAACAGGGTTCCCTGCGGCCCCTTCAACACCTGCACGTTGGCAAGGTCGAAGAACGCGCCCGGACCCGTACCGTTGGCGGTCGTCGTGCCGCCCTGTGCGCGCAGCGCCGGAACGTCCGCGAAATAGACGCCGACCGACGGTGCCGTGCTGTTATCCTGGTTGAAACCGCGAATACCGAAGCTCGTCTTCTCCGAACCGAACCGGCTGTTGGCGGACAGGGAGGGCGTGTAGGCCGCGATGTCGCCCGCCGACACGATGTTGCGGTCGGTCAGCTGCGACTGGGAGAAGGCCGTGATGGAAATCGGAACGTCCTGAAGCCGTTCCTCGATACGCCGCGCGGTGACGATGATGTCGCCGCCCGCATCCTGTTCCTCCGCGGCGGCATCCGCGCCGACCTGCTGCGCCATGACAGGCGATGTGACGATCATGGCGGCGGTCGCGACGCCCGTTAGCAATAAATTCCGCATGTACAGCCCCTTTGTGCGCGCAGGTTCCGGTCTCTCATGCGGTGGAGTTTTTGCTGATCTCCGTTACCGATGATCGCCTGTCCGGCGATTGCCCTGCCCAACCCTTGCGCGATTGATGTTCCTGTGTCCGCCTTTCGGCGTGCCCGACTGCCTCTCACCAGGTGCGGCCATGCTATGCGGGCCTGCGCAGGCTTTCCATGATGCCCCGTCCAACAACGTGATATTCCGTCCAACCTTGATGGCGCGTCACAAATACGCCGCCTAACCCGGCCTTGTTCAGCGACAGGACCGACCAGTGACCCACGAAAATCATGACGAAATGGACGCTCGCCGGATGCTCGCGGCCTGCTATCGCCTGATCGCGCGCTTCGGCATGACCGACCTTGTCTCCACGCATATTTCCGCGCGGATACCGGGGACGGAGACGATCCTCATCAATCCTTACGGACTATTGTTCCACGAGATCATAGCGAGCAATCTCGTCGCCGTGTCGCTCGACGGGGAGCCGCGCGATGCGGACGCCGCGGCAATCAACCCGGCCGGCTATCTGATCCACGGCGCCATTCACGGCGCACGGGAGGATGCGGCCTGCGTGATCCACACGCACAGCGCCAATGGCGTCGCACTCTCCTGCCTGACCGAGGGGCTATTGCCGATCAGCCAGCACGCGCTGCAATTTCACGACCGGATCGCCTATCATGCCTATGAGGGCATCGCGTTGATCGAGGCGGAGAAGGCCCGCCTCGTCGCCGATCTCGGCCATCATCGCGCGATGATCCTGCGCAACCACGGCCTGCTCACGGTCGGGCGCACCGTTGCGGAGGCGTTCATCCTGATGTTCAACCTCGACCGCGCCGCCGCGATACAGATCAAGGCGCAGGCAGCGGGCCCGATCACCCTCGTCGACCCCGCGATCCGCGAACTGACCGCCCGCCAGCATGAGGGCTTTGGCGGGCAGCCTGTGGGCGGGCCGGAATGGTCCGCCCTGCTGCGCGACCTCGCGCGCACCGATCCCGATTATATCGACTGAAAGGAAGGCCATGTCCGTGCCCCCCATTACCGCTATGTTCCCGGATGCGTCCGACCTGCAACTCGCCAGCCTCGACAAGCTGGGCGGCCGCCCCGACTGGATGACGATCCGCGAAGGCATACCGGACGACGCCGAACTGGTCCGCCGTTGTCAGGGGCACGCAGCCGTCCTCAACAATGAAAGCTATTTCACGCAGGACGTGCTGGACCAGTGCCCTGACCTGAAGGTCATCACCTTTCTTGGCACCGGCGCATCCAGCTATATCGACATGGACGCCTGCGCCCGGCGCGGCATCGTGGTGCGCAATGTCGCTGGCTATGGCAACCGGACGGTCGCCGAACATGCGACGGCGCTGATGTTCGCGGTGTTCCGCGACCTGGGCAACCAGCAGGAGATCATGCGCCGCGGCGGCTGGGGCGGATCGCCCATCGGTGAACTGAGCGGCAAGACGCTGGGTCTCGTCGGCCTCGGCGGGATCGGCAACGAGATGGCCGCCATCGGCAAGGCGCTGGGCATGCGGGTGATCGGCTGGTCGCGCTCGCCCCATCCCGATTGCGTCGCGGAGCCAGTATCGTTCACGACAGTGCTCGCGGAGGCGGACGTCCTGTCCCTCCACCTCGCCCTGACGCCGGACACGAGCGGCATGTTCGATGCCGCCATGCTCCGCCGGATGAAGCGTGGCAGCGTGTTGATCAACAGCGCACGCGGCGCGCTGGTGGACGAAGGCGCACTGGTGGCGCTTCTGGAGGAAGGGCATCTCGCAGGGGCCGGGCTGGACGTGTTCGCGACTGAACCGCTCCCTGCCGATCATCCTCTGCGATCCGCCCCGAACGTGGTCTTGAGCGCGCATACCGGATGGCAGAGCCCGGAGGCTATCGACCGGCTGATGGAGCGGGCGATGGGCTATCTGCGGGAAGAGATGGATCGGTTGTGAGGTGCCGCT
>JBEVNC010000225.1:0-5737 GCA_040508315.1 Sphingobium sp. | reverse complement strand
GGAATGACACGCACAAGAGCTTTTGCCACAATTGCTCACCCCGTCAGAAAGGCAACAATCGCTCGTAAACCTCGCGCCCCGGCTTCCCGACCACTACCCGCCCGCTCCGCAGCAAATGGGCGTGCCCCACAATCTCCGCCTGCTGTTCCAGCCCATAGCGGTCGAACGCCCTGCCCGGCACGACGTCGTAGCGATAGCGGCAAAAGGGGTGGCGCATCAGCGGCAGATACCATCGCCCGCGCGTCTGGGCCTGCCAGACATGGGTCATCTCATGCAGGAAAAAGCCCTGCATCGCGATGCTCGCCGCCGCATAGCAATCACGATAAAGCCCGCCATCCGGGACTACATGCAGATGCCCCATCGGCGCCATCCCCACCGTGCGCGGCTGAAAAGGCCACCAGCGCCACAGGCGGATGCGCACCGGGTCGAGGTCCAGGGCGGCCCCGAACATGCTGGCGATCAGGTCCCGTTCGGCTCCGGTAAGCGCACGCTCCTGCCGCATCCTGACCTCAGAACAGGAAAGGCGCGAAGATCGGCACCACGATCATCGTGCCCAGCACGACCAGCGCAGCGGCGATCCAGTGCCATAAGCGGGGCCGCCGCTTAGCCATCGGAGGGGCGTTTGTCGGCCGCCTCCGCCGCCTTCTTGACCAGCTGCGAATTGCCGCGCGGCACGACCAGCACATCGCGGCCGGTCGCGACCACGATCAGGTCCTCGACGCCGACCAGCGAGATATGCGGCCCGTCGCTGCGCACCAGGCAGTTGCGCGAATCGATCAGGGTCGCGCGCGCATCCGCGACATTGCCGTCGCCGTCCTTGACCGCGATGTCGTGCAGCGTGTCCCAGCTTCCGACATCGGACCAACCCATGTCGACCGGCACGCAGCCGACCCGGTCGCTATGCTCCATCACCGCATAATCGATGCTGTCCGACGGACATGCGGCAAAGGCCTCCGCATCGGGCAATATCCGCCTGCCGTCCCGGCTGCCCTTCGCGATCGCCGCCTTCGCGGCGGCCAGCATGTCCGGCCGGAACGCACCCAGCGCGGCGAGATAGGTGTCGGCGCGGAACAGGAATATGCCCGCATTCCACACATGATCGCCCGCCGCGATCATCGCCTCGGCACGCGCGCGGTCGGGCTTCTCGACGAAGCGTTCGACCGCCTGCGCACCCTCCCCCATCGTCTCGCCCAGCGCGATATAGCCATAGCCTGTCTCCGGCCCGTCGGGCTGTATGCCCAGCGTCATCAGCCAGCTGTCGGCGACCAGTGGCAGCGCCTTCTCCACCGCGCGGTGGAAAGCGGCGATGTCGGCGATGATATGGTCGCTCGGCATCACCAGAAGCGCGCCGGTGGGGTCGGCCATGCTCAGCGCGGCCAGCGCGATGGCGGGCGCGGTGTTGCGTCCGACCGGCTCCAGGATGATCTGCCCATCACCGGCAAGATATTTCTCGACCAGGTCGGCATGTGCGCCGCTCGCCACGATCACGGGCGCGGCCGCATCGGCCATGCCAATGGTGCGGCTCAGTGTCAGGCGCAGCATCGTCTCCTCGCCCGTGAGCGCGAGGAATTGCTTGGGCAGTTCGGGACGGGACATGGGCCAGAGGCGCGTGCCGCTTCCCCCCGACAATATCACAGGGGTAAGCGTCGGTAAGGCGGCCGTCATCGTGCGATTGGCTCCGGGTTTTCCTGGGCGGCCTTAACGAACGGCACCCCTTGTTGCAGGCTGTCCCAGCATAATTGCCGCAGTGCAACAACGTTCACATCTGGCCCTAAAAAAATACGCCATCAGAGTACCTTTGAGATCGAGCAGGCGGCCGGGCCCAGGATGACGACGAAGAGCGTCGGCAGGATGAACAGGATTAGCGGCACCGTCATGATCGCGGGCAGGCGCGCCGCCTTTTCCTCTGCGCGCATCATCCGTTCATGGCGGAATTCCGCCGAAAGCACGCGCAGGGCGGAGGCGAGCGGCGTGCCATATTTCTCCGTCTGGATCATGGTCGCTACGACGCCCTTCAGCTGCGGCAGCTTCACCCGCGCAGCCAGATGCTCGAAGGCCATGCGCCGCTCGGTCAGGAAACTGAGCTCGATGGAGGTGAGATGGAATTCCTCGCCCAGTTCGGGATAGGCCATGCCCAGTTCCCGGGCGACGCGGGCGAAGGCGGCGTCGACGGTCAGCCCCGCCTCGGCGCAGATCACGAGCAGGTCGAGCGCATCGGGCACGCCCTTGCGGATCGCGGCGGCGCGCTTGGTCATGCGGTTCTCGATATAGATGTCGGGCGCCTTGTACCCGCCCAAAAGCGCGACCGCGAAGCCCCCCAGCTTCGCCAGCGGTCCCCAGTGCGGCACCAGGTCCAGCCCGTAGATGGCGAGCGCCGCGCCGCCGCCCAGCGCGATAGGCGCCATCATGCGGAAGAAGATGACGGCGACCGCCCAGTCCTTCGACCTGATGCCCGCCTGCGCCAGCCGCATCTGCGCCTGCCTCAGCTGGTCGTCCTGCAGGACCTTGAGCCGCGTCAGCAACGCGCGCATGCGGTCGGTCGTATCGCTGCGATGGACGATCTTCGCCCGCCGCCGCGCAGTCGGCGCGATGATGCCCGCCTTGAGCAGTTCGCGCCGGTCGTTGAGGGCCTTGACCCGCCGCGTCATCGGATCGCGCACCGTGCTCGCGGCATACAGCGCCACGAACGCCGCCAGTGCAGCCAGGGCCGCGAGCAGCGTGCCCATATCGGTGGCCGTCAGGCCCAATATGCCGTTCCCGTTCATCGTCAAATCTCGAAACTGATCATCTGGGACATGATGAAGGCGCCGATCCCCATCCAGCACATGCCGCCAATGCCGATGATCTGCATGAGGCTGAGGCCGAACGGCCCCGCCGGGTCGGGCGTGAAGAAGGGTGACATATAGCTCGCATTGACCCAGGCGATCGTGCCGAACACGAGGAAGGGCAGCGATCCGATGATATAGGCGGACGCCTTCGATTCCGACGACATGGCGCGGATCTTCAGTTTGATCTGCGCGCGCTGGCGCAGCATCGTTCCGAGGTTGGAGAGCGTCTCAGCAAGGTTACCGCCGGTCTCACGCTGGATGGCGAGCGTGATGCAGAAGAATTTGAACTCCGCCGAGTCCAGCCGTTGCGCCGTCTCCGCCAGCGACTGGTCGAGCGACCGGCCGATCTTGACCCGCTCCGTCACCAGCCGGAATTCCTCGCCGACCGGCCCGCTCATCTCCCGCGCGACGACCCCCATGGTGTCGCCCACCGGAAAGCCGGAGCGCAGTCCGCGCACGATGAGGTCGAGCGCATCGGGAAAGGCGGCGGTGAACTTGCCCACCCGCTTGGCGATCATGCGGCCCACCACGACATGCGGCAGGCCGAACCCGATAGCGGCTGCCAGCGACAGCGACAGCATCAGGGGCCAGCCGCGAAGCTGGAACAGGCCGAGGAACAGCACCGACACACCGACGCACACAGCCATATACTGGCCCAGAGTCCATTTGCGCCCGGTCATGCGGATGCGGGCCGCCAGCTTGTCGGGATCGGGGATCAGCGAGACGAGCAGGCCATGCTTTTCCACCGTGCGGCTGGAGATCACCTTGCGCATGCGCGCCTCGACCGACTGCAGCGACGCGGCATGGCGCGCCTGAATGTCCGACAGCCGCCGCGCGCCGCTGCGCGAAGCGCTCGGCCCCATGAACAGCGCGCCGATCATCAGGAGCAGCAGCCCGAGGAGCAGGACGAGGAGGAGGATGCGGGGGTCCATCAGCGGCCGCCCGATTCCCCGGCCGCTGCCCTACCCCGCCCCGGCAAACGCTTGCCGATCTCCGCGATCCGGCCGACCAGCGACGGGGCGCCACCCTCGGCCTTCAACTCCGCCTCGCCCAGCACCAGCCGCCCGGCCTGCGCGAGCGCCTGCCCCAGCTTCGTCGCACGCGCGGCGTCGCCGACCGTCTTGCCCTTTTGCGCCGCCAGCACGGTTGCCTTGGTGTCGAACGGCAGCACCACGTCCACCTTGCGCTCGATCGACTGCTCGAAATCCTTGCGCGACAATTCCTGCGCGCCCGCCTGCACCTTGTTGGCGATGACGAGGATGCGCGCCTGCGGGGCGCTGGTCCTGAACCATGCCAGCAGCCGAATCGCGTCGCGCGCCGAGGCTAGGGTGAACTCGGTGACGAGCGCGAGGACCGTCGTGTCGTGGAGGAGGTGCGGATGCTGGATCATCACGCCGCGCGGCACATCGACCACGGTGCAGTCGAACGCCCCGCGCAACTCCGCCTGCAAATGATGAAAGGCCGCGCCGTCCGTCACCACCGGCTGTCCCACCGGCGCCTCCGCCGAAAGTATGGAAAGCCGTTCGCCGGCGCGCACCGCCGCCCGCTCGATGAACAGGCCGTCTATGCGTCCCGGATTTTCGATGGCGTCGGTCAGGCCGCGCCCCGGCTCCAGGTCGAGCGACAGCGCGCCCGTCCCGAAATGCACGTCGAGGTCGAGGAGCGCGGTGGTGCGCTTCTCAGCCTCGCTCATGTGCCAGGACAGCGAGGTCGCGACCATCGTCGCCCCTGCCCCGCCGCGCGCACCGACGACACTGAGCGTCAGGCGCGGGCGCTCCGGCAGCGCATCGGCGCGCGGCGCGTGCAGCACCGCCTGCGCAACCCCGATGGCGTCGCGCACATGGTCGGGATTGAGGGGTTTGAGGAGATAATCCTGAATGCCGCCCGCGATCAGGTCACGATAAAGGCGCACGTCATTGACCGCGCCGATGGCGATGACCAGCGTCCCCGGCTCGCACACTTCGGCCAGGCTATTGAGGTCGTTCAGCGGATCGGCCGTCTCCGACAGGTCCACGAACAGGATATTGGGGCTGGCCGCGACCGACAACGTCTGCACCGCACCGCGCAGGCCGCCGCCCTGCACCTTCTCGACCGGCCAGCTCAGTTCCTCCATGACCGCGCGCAGCGTATCGAGGCTATGCTGGTCGCTGACATAGGCATGGCATGGCTCGCGCGAGGCGGCCTCGAACGCCTTGAACGCGACGCTCATGGCCGTTCTCCCACGGCGGTCGACGTCATGGGCATGGTCACGGGCGCGGCATCGCCGCGATAAACCTTGATCGCTCGGCTCGCGGTCGTCGCGGAATAGTCGAGATTGGCCCGGCGGCCGCGCACCAGATCTTCGGCATCGGCCACCATCGCGGCGAGCGTACCCATGGTCGCACAGCCATGATTGGGGGACAGGCCGCTCGCATAGTCGGCCTCCGCCCGGTCGCCCCAGTCCGGGCAGCCGGAAACGCTGGCGGTCGCGCGGCTGACGGTGACGCGCAGCGTGCCGACAGGCGGCTCCCCCGCGTCCGCGGGCGCGTCATCGCCCAGCAGCAGCCCGTGACGGCTGACCAAAGTGGCGACCAGATCGGACGTGACCGATCCGCCCCCCGTCACCGCCACGCGATCGCCATAGCCCAGTCCGATGCTCTCGAACCAGTCGGCCAGCCGCTGCCGGTCTGGCGCGGGCAGCCCCCGGCCCACGTCGAAGGTCAGAGTCGTGCGCATGACGACGGGTTGATGCGGTGTCTCGACCCCGCGAAAATCCGGGTGCGCGGCGGCGGGCGATGCAAAGGCCATCCCGGCCAGCAGTGGGAGGAACAGGCGATGGATGGTCATGGTCGTGCTCCCTTGCGGCGCTTTGTGGCGGCGTCCCCGGCCGACTTGCCGTCATGCAGCATCGCGCCGAGCAGCCGCTGCGC
>JBEVNC010000186.1:0-3248 GCA_040508315.1 Sphingobium sp. | reverse complement strand
TTGGGCGTGCAGACCCTCTGGTTTGCAAAAAAGCTCGATATCTCGCGTCTGGCGGGCCTTGGTCAGGCGTTGATCGCGACATTCCTCGCCTGCCTGCTGTTCGTCGCCTTCGCGCTGCTCATCCGCTGACGTCCTACGAAATTTTCCGCCCGATTGACGGCTCTGTCGCGGCGCTGCAATCTGCGGCTGGCAGGGCAGGGGCCTTAGGGAGAAAAATGATGATGCGTGCTGCAGCCAGTCTCGTCGCCGTCACGATCCTTTCGCTGTCCGTGTCCGCCCAGGCCCAGACGCCACAGGACATAAGCGACCTTGTCGGCGCGCGCGCTGCGGGTGCCGAAACCGCCATCCAGGCGCGCGGTTATGCGCTGGTCAGGACCGACGAGGGCGACGATCGCAAATACAGCATCTGGTGGAACGCGAACCGCCGCCAGTGCGTGACCGTGGCGACGATGGACGGGCGCTACGCCTCGATCACGACGTCTCCTGCGCCCGACTGCAACCAGAAGGCGTCGGCGCAACGCGATCATGGCGACCGCGACGACTGGCGCGGCGACGATCGCGGCTCCAGCTATCAGCGCCCCGACACGCGGCGGGAAGCGCCAAGCTATGCCGGCGAGCGCGGGCCGATCCAGGTCGGCGACGCGCAGGTCGACCTAGGCCTCGTCTGTTTCGGCGACGGGCAGCGTCCCGGCCTCGCGAACAGCTATGGCTGGTCGTGGAACAGCCGCCGCAACCGCTATGATTATGGCAACCGCACGGAAATGACCGCGCAGCAGTTTGATGCGTCGGTGATGATCCAGCTCTGGGAAGGCGGCGGCCGGATCAGCCTGCCCAAAAAGCTGATCCCGCCGATCAACACGCGCGGCCATGACGGCTGGTGGGACCTTTACGACGTCGACGCGGAAAGCGACGTCATCCGCGCCAAATATCGCCTCAACGGCCTCAACAAGCCGACCATCACGATCAACCGGCGCAGCGGCCAGATCACCATCCGGGGCACCGACCCCTATCAATTCCGCGGCACCTGCGACCTGATCGACGGCGCGGACCATCGGCGCTTCTGAGGCCTGCCAAACCAGCATTTGGGCCGGAAGTGCAGCGGAGCAGGCGAAGGGCGAGCAGACGATCCTGCTTGCTTTGAAAATGCGCTGGCTGCTCCAGCCACAGCTTTAGTCGACAGGCAATGTCAAAATATTGCCACCTTAAGACCATGACTGTCCATTTTCGCCACATGTCAGTCTAACTGTCACCAAATGATTTTATTACCCGACCAAAATCACTACGGGACGGCAGAATTCGGTTCTTTGGGCGGCAGTTGAATGAAAATAGTCGTAATCGTTCATGATTTCGAGTTGGGCGGGGCCGAGCGCATCGCGTTGCGACTGGCTGCGCATTGGGCTGCATCAGGAAATGATGTAACGGTCATATCCGGTTCCGGCGAAGGGCCGCAAAGGCGTTTTCTCCCCAAATCCGTCAAAGTCATTTCTCCGGCACGTCCCATTCGGCGAGGAATGACGAGGACCGGGCTCTCCTGCTTCGTCAGGCAACATAAAGAGTGTCTTGAAGGCTCTGTCATACTTCTTCCGGGCAACTATTATTTCGGCATTGCCTGGGCCATTCGCAGGGACCTGCCGAACGCCGTCATCTTCGGGAAAATCAGCAATTCCATGAGCCGGGCCGGCGAGCCCGCTATCAAGGGAATGTCGAGAAGAAGCCTTCTTCGCCTCAAAAGCAGGTATCTCGACAAGATCCTGGTGATGCATGACGATCTTGTTGGCGAAGTGGCGAAATCGCTACGTTTGTCGCGGGACCGTCTGGAAGTCGTGGGACAGCCGGTCATCGAGACGACTTACCCTCTGACCGAACGCATGTCTTCGGGCATCAATATCGTTGCGGCAGGGCGGCTGACGCCACAGAAGAATTTCGATCTGCTCATCGATTCCATCAAGCTTATCAAGCATGACGTCTTTCTGCGGATATTGGGCGACGGTCCGCTCCGGCAGGATCTGGAAAATAAGGTCAAGGATCTGGGCCTTGAGAAGGTCGTCCACTTCGAGGGCTTTCAGGACGACATATATCCCTATCTGGAAAAGGCCGATCTTTTCATATTGTCTTCGGATTTCGAGGGCTTCAGCTCGGTCATCGTAGAAGCGTTCTCCGCAGGAACGCCGGTCATATCCACTGACTGCAGTCCGATGATCCGCTCGCTCATATCCGACGACAGATTGGGCCGCGTCGTTGAACCCAGAAATAGTCGGGCAATGGCCAAGGCTATAGACGATTGTCTGTCGGATCGAACCAGGGACAGAGATTTTATCCAGAAGAATGCCGAACCCTACAGACTGAATATTGTGGCCGACCGATATCTGTCCGTTTTCGAAGGGGGCTCGAAGTGAACAGGAACAGACCGGACGTCGCGATCATTCTCGATCGTTTCGGCGGCGGTGGGGTAGAAAAGGTGGCGTGCCATCTGGCAAATGGTCTCAGCCGGAGGGGGATGAAGGTCGAATTCGTGGTTACCCGCGATGCCGGTCCTGTCCGTCATCTTCTGGATGACGATGTCTCCATTCATGTCATCAAGACCATAGGATTGTTGCCGCGCGGCGGCAGATTGCTTGCGGGCGTTCCTGCGCTCACGCTTTATCTCAGGAAGACGCAGCCCAAATTATTTCATTCCCCTGGAAATCATACGCATATGGCCGGGGGAATGGCTGTCAGAATGTCGCGCTACAAGGGGGCATTCCTGCCGAAAATAACCAATCCGATCATCAAGGATGGCATGGCCTCGTGGAAGCAGTCCATTCGACGGCTTCTTTACAGTCTTATTTTCAAGACCGCAGACAGCATCATCGTGCTTTCGCAGTCGGGGATCAGAAAACTGAGCCTGATGGGCAAGGATTTGGCGGACAAGGCAATATTCCTGCACAATCCTTATATCAGCGACGACATGTTGAATAAAAGCACGTCCTCCACCAATTCGGAAGTCCCACTGATCCTTTCGGTGGGAAGATTGTCGAAGCAGAAGGACCATGCCACCCTTTTTCATGCACTGGCCTTGCTGAAGTATCGCCCCTGGAATTTGCGGATTTGCGGCGACGGTCCCAAAAAGGCAGAGTTGGTCGGTCTGGCATCCGATCTTGGCATTGACGACCGCGTGGAATTTACAGGGTTCGTCGACGACGTCGTTCCCCATTATGCGCAATCGTCCGTTCTGGCCTTGTCGTCCGAGTGGGAAGATCTGCCCGCCA
>JBEVNC010000159.1:0-27060 GCA_040508315.1 Sphingobium sp. | reverse complement strand
GTGGGCTATGGATTGGGGGGGGGGCCCTCCGCCCCCTCGATGGCGTGGATACCCCTCCACCAGCTTCGCTGGTCCCCCTCCCCTTGCAGGGGAGGATTTTTAGTTCAACCGTGCCTTCAACAACGGCCGCAGCAGATAATTCAACACGCTCCGCTTCCCGCTGAGAATATCCACATCCGCGACCATCCCCGGGATGATCGGCAGCACCTCGCTGCCCCGCCGCAACTGGCTTCCATCGGTGCGGATCAGCACCTGATAATAGGATTCCTTCCCCCGCGGCGTATCCTCCTCGATGGTGTCCGGGCTGATCCGTTCGACCTTGCCTGACAAATCGCCATAGATTGTATAATCATAGGCGGTGATCTTCACCTTGGCGGGCATGCCGGGTGACAGGAAGGCGACGTCGCGCGGCTTGATCTTCGCCTCGACCAGCAGCCGCTCGGCAATGGGGGTCAGTTCCATGATCGGCTCGCCCGGCTGGATCACGCCGCCGCGGGTGTTGATGATGATCTTGTTGACCCGCCCCTGCACGGGCGCGCGGATTTCGGTGCGGGTAAACTGGTCCTCGCGCTGGCGCACGATTGGCTCCAGCGTGTTCAGCTCCGCCTTCTTCTGCGACAATTCGGTATAGGCTTCCTGCGAATAGCTGCCCCGGATCTCCGCCGCCTTGCCCTTGAGCGTCGCGATCTCCTGCGACAGTTTCAGCGCCTCCATCTCGCTCACGACCTTGCGCGCGGCGAGCGGGCGGACGATGTTGAGCTGGTTCTGCGCGATGGCGATCTGGCTGGCGATGGAACTCAGGCTTTCCGCCAGCTTCGCCCGGCGCGAGCGGTACAGCTCGATCTCCGTGCGCGCGATGGTGCTGCCCATCGGCACCTCCGGCGGGAAGTCGATGCCGCCCTTGCCCAACACTTCCGCCTCCAGGCGAGCGATGGCCGCCTTCAGGCCCGTCGACTGGTTGGACGATTCCTCGTAAGATGTGCGAAAGCGCGTGGGGTCGAGCCTGACCAGCGGCTGGCCCGCCTTCACCACATCGCCCTCCTTGACGAGCAGCTCGCCCAATATGCCGCCCTCGAGGCTCTGTATCTTTTGCAGGCGGCTATAGGGCACAACCCGCCCTTCCCCGCGCGTCACCACGTCGAGCTGCGCCAGCGCGGCCCAACTGATGAAGATGATGAGGCAGCCCAGGATCGACCATAGCAGCAGCCGCGACCGCGGATGCACGTCGCTGGTCAGCGGGTCGGACAGATCGTGGCGCAGCCGTTCGGCCGGCGACAGGCTAATGCGCATTTTGGGTGCCTTCCCCCTGGGGTGCGGTGTGGACGACATTGCCGCTGACGATGCTGTTGAGCGGGCCGTCCATGATGATGCGCCCGTCCTGCATGACGATGGCGCGGTCGACGATATCGAGCAGGCTCTTCTTGTGGGTGGTGACGATCAGCGTGCGCCCCTTCAGCCAGCCGCGCAGATGTTCGATGATGCGCTTTTCCGCCGTCTGGTCGAAGGAGGCGGTCGGCTCGTCCAGCAGCACGATGGACGGGTCCTGCAGCAAGATGCGCGCGACGCCCACCGCCTGCCGCTGCCCGCCCGAGAAGCTGGCACTGCCCGCAATCGGCATGTCGAGGCCCAGCGGATGAGCGCGCACGAAATGGCCGAGGCCGACATTGTCCGCCGCCTCCAGCATCTCTTCGTCGCTGTGCGATGCGCCCGACAGGTTGAGATTCTCGCGCAGCGTCCCGTGAAACAGCGCCACGTCCTGCGGCAGGAAACCGATGGCGCGCCGCCGGTCCGCCGGGTCGATGGAGCCGAGCGCCACATTGTCGAGCAGGATGCGCCCGGCCGTCGCATCGCCAAGGCCCGAGAGGATGCGCAGCAGCGACGACTTGCCTGCGCCATTGCCGCCCAGCAGCGCGACCTTCTCACCCGCCGCAATCGACAGGGCAGCGACGTTCACCACTGGCGGATTTTCGCCATAGCGAGTCTGCACGCCTTCGAGCCGGTACGCGCCCGCCAGCCTCTCCTTGCGCACGAAGCGCGTACCCTGCGGCCGCTCGACCGGCGCGGTCATCAACTGGTCGAGGCCTGATAGCGCCACCCGGATATGTTGCCAGCGCCCGAGGATGGACGCCGCCTGCGACATGGGCGCGATGCCGCGCGAAGCGAGAATGGAGCAGGCGATGAGCGCACCCATCGTCATCTCGCCCATGCTGATGCGGTAGACGCCGTAGACGATCACCCCGACATAGCCGAGCTGCTGCACCATCCCCGCGCTATAGGCGAGCGCGGTGGCGAGCGACGAGGTGCGGTTGGCGGTGGACGCCAGTTCCGCCGTCAGCGTCTCCCACTGGTGGATCGCACGCCCTTCCGCGCGAGTCGCCTTGACCGTCTCCAGATGCTCGATGGATTCCAGCAGGATGGCATTCTTGACCGACCCTTCGCGGAGATTCTTGCGCGACAATTCACCCAGCTTCTTCTGAAAGACCAGGCCGGGGATGAGGATCAGCAGGATCGCGACGATGGGCACCCACACCACCGGCCCGCCGATGAGCGCGATGATGCCCAGGAAGATAAGGACGAACGGCAGGTCGCTGACCGCCGCCGCGCTTGACGAGGTGAAGAACTCCCGCACCGATTCGAACTCGCGGATCTGCGTGCTGAACGCGCCGAGGGAGGCGGGCTTGGCGGACAGTCGGGTGGCCAGCACCCGCTCGAACAACTGGCTCGACAATTTGAGGTCCAGCCGCTTGCCCATGATGTCGAGGAGGTGGGCACGGATGACCCGCAACGCCGCCTCCAGCACGATGGCGAGGCCGACGCCCGAGGCCAATATCCACAGCGTATCGAATGCCGCATTGGGCACCACCCGGTCATAGACCTGCATCGCGAACAGCGCCGATCCGGTGGCGAGCAGGTTCGCCATCATGGCGGCCAGCGCGACCTCCAGATAGGCGCTGCGATAGCGTTTGAGCGTGCCGAAGAACCAGTGTTCACCGGTCATCGGAACGAATGTCTCGCCGCGCTTGTCCGTGCGGTAGCGCGGCTTGGCGAAGATCGCCGTACCGCTGTAGCGCGCTTCCAGCCGGTCGAGCGACACGATCTCGACGCCGCCGCCGCTATCGGGCACCAGGATTTCCGCACCCTCGTCGCCCAGCGAGGTCAGCACCGCCGTCCGCCCATCCGACAGGATGAGCAAGGCGGGCAGCAGATAATCCTCGATCTGGTCGAGCGGCAGCGCGGCGACGCGGGCGCTTACCTCGGCGCGGCGCAGCGCGCGCGGCACCAGCGAAAGTGGCAGCCGCCCCTGCACAAGCACGAGGCCGTCGCCCAGTTCCTGAGGGCTTGTCGCCCGCCCCAGCCGCTCGCACAGCAGGACGAGGCCATCGCGCAGCGGATCGGCGTTGGTCGCGGTGGTAAGTTCTACGATATCGGCGTCCATCATTGCAGCCTGTTCTCCACGAGTGGACCCAGCAGCCCCAGCTTGGCGGCTGCCCGATATTCGACGCGCAGCCGGTCGATGCGCAGCCCGATGAGCTGCCGCTTCGCCTCGAACGCCTCGCGCTGGTTGTTGAGGAGGTCGATGAGGTCGCGGCGACCGACGCCGAACTGCTCGACATAGGTCGTGCCCACCGTCGCGGCAGTCTCCGCCTGACGGGCGAGCGACACTTCGCGTTCGCGCATCAGGTCGGCATTGTCGAACAGGGTCTGGACGTCCCGCTTGGTGTCGCGTTCGATGGCACCCTCATTGTAGATGGCAGCTTCGATGCGCTGCTCCGCGCCGCGCGGACGCAGGAAGTTGGAGAAGCCCTGGATGCCGTTCATGCGGAACCGCAGCGCCACCATAGTATCCGACCGGGCGACGCCGCCCAGATCGCGGCGGAGCGTCGATGCCTCCAGGTTGAGTTGCGGAAACAGGGCCGCTTTCGCCTGCTTGAGTTCGGCGCGGGCCACCGACGTATCCGCTGCCGCAACCCGGTGCGTGGGCGATGCGAGGATGAGATCGGTCAGGTCCTTGCCGGTCGTATAGCGGGACACCGATGCCGGGCTGGGCTCGGCAAGGGCGGACGCATCCTCCCCCACCAGCAGCAGGAACTGCCGCCGCGCGTTGGTGAGCGTCCCCCGCTCGATGGCAAGCTGTTCATTGGCGCGTGCGAGTTCGAGGTCGGCGCGCTCCGGCTCCGACCTGTCGGAATAGCCCGCATCGCTGCGGTCCACCGTCATGCCCCTTATGCGTTCGAGGCCCGCGATATGCTCGTCGAGGGCCGCGATCTGCCGCTGGGTCACGATGATGTCGAGATAGACCTCGACAACCTCCAGCGCGGCCTCGTCGATGCGGACGCGCAGTTGCTCGCCCATCTTGCGCTCGGCCGCGCGGGCGCTGTCCACCGTTCCCTCGACCCTGCCCCAATCGTGCAGCATCTGGGCGACGGTGACGTCATAGGAGATATCGTCGAACCCGAAGGAGCGCGGACCAGCGCCCACCGAAAAATTGGGATAATAGCCACCCTTCGCGATCTTGACGTCGGTTGCGGCGGCTTTCTCCTGTGCCTGGGCGGCGCGAACCTGGGGATTGCTGGCGATCCCTTTCCGCACCGCTTCTTCCAATGGCATTGCATAGCCCGGACCGGCGACCACCAGTCCGAGGAGGAGCGTTGCGGCGATCTGCCGCAACGCTCCCTGTTGTCCCCCCGGCCGGGTCAGACGAGCTGAACCTGAACGGTGTTCTGCTCGATCAGCAGCGTGTTCACACCGAAGCTGTAGATGTCATAAACATGGCCGTTGATCTGCGTATCCGCGCCGGTATCGAGGGCGCCGACAACCCGCAGGACATCGGCATTGTCGCCGGTGATCTGGAGGGTGTTGGCCCCATCCGTCACCGCGTCGACCTGAGCCGAGGTCAGTTGCAGCACCGATCCACTATCGCCCGTACCCAGGTCGACCCGCTCGATATTGCTCCACGTCCCCGCGCCACCGGAGCCATAGTTGATATCGATGCCGTTGGAGAGCAGCAGCGTGTCGAAGCCCGCGCCGCCATCGACATGGGCAAAGTTGGTGGCCACGACCTGGATCGTGTCGTTGCCGTCGCCGCCATTGACCGTGTCGCCGGTGCCGACGTTCACGATATAATCCGACCCGTCGAGTCCATTGATCGTCTCGACCTGCGGATTGCTGGCCTCGAGGATATTGTCGCCAGCCGTACCCGTGATCGTAACCGTGCCCAGGCTCAGCAACGGTCCCGAACCCAGCAGGCTGACGAGATGGCTGCCGCTGGAAACGCCATTGGCATCCGTCGCCACCAGTTCGAGGCTGAGACCCGATCCCAAGGCCAGAAGCCCACCAACCGAGAGGCCAAGGTCGGACAGCAACGTGCCGTCCAGCAAATTGATGGCGAAGTTGCCGTTGGAGTCCACGGCCGGGTTGATCCCCACCGTTACCAGAGGGGTTATCACATTGACCGCCAGACTGGCCCCAGGCTCCGTCACCCCTGCAATGCCCAGCGAGATGACCGGGAGCAACGACAGGTTCAGGGCAAGACCCCCGATGCCGATGGAGGCAAGGCCACTGTCGAAGCCGATCGACGCCGTGTTGGTGCTGTTACCCGCCGGGTCCTCCCCCGAGACGCTGATCGAGGCGCCGAGCAGGTCGTCGAAATTCAGCCCTATGTCGAGATCGGTGAGCAGGTCGAGCGTCGCGAGGCCGCCATTGTCGGCAATGACCTCCACACTGGCGAACACGCCGCCCAGGTCGACGATGACGGTCAACGTCGTTCCCGGCTCGGTCGAAATGGTCAGGAGGTTGGCGACCAGCGACAGGACCGGCGTCGGCGGCGCGATGGTGTCGATGGTGAACGCCGTGGTTGCCGAAGATGTGCTGCCATTGATGTTCGCGACCAGCGTCGCCGGCCCCTGCAGGACGACGGACGGGCTTATGGTCAGGTCGACATTGCCCGCGATGCGATCCGCCCCGGTGACGACATGGCTGAGGGTTGCGGTGGTGCCGCCCTGCCCCGTGAAGGTCACATTGATCGTGTCGCCCACATCGGTTCCGGCGGTCAGGCCCACATTGACCTGAATGCCGTCCGCCTGTTCCGCCCCGTTGAGGAAGCCATCGGAAACCTCAGCCACGACGAGGAGCGGCGGCTGGAGGTCGGGCGCCTCCGCTACGCCGGGCAGGCTGACATTGCCTGCCGCATCGGCCGCACGGACCAGCAGATCCTGCCCGGCCACCAGAGCAGGAACGAAGGTCACGGTGAAGTTGCCAAACCCGTCGGTATTGCCTGTGACCGGATTGAGCGTGTCGCCGTTGACGACGACGCTGATCTGGCTGTTCGGCTCCGCCGTGCCGGTCAGCACCGTACCATCGGGTGCGACGACGAGGTTCGTCGGCACGCCCGGAGCGACGGTATCGACAGTCGTGCTTGCCGGACCGCTGCTATTGGCGGCGGCATCCACCGCGACGGCGTTGATCACCGTGCCATTGACCAGCGGGGATACCGGCGTGAACGCCCAGTTGCCGCCGACCGCCACGGTCTGCCCGATGGGGTTGCCGACGCCATCGGTGAGGATGATAGTCGCCCCGGCCTCCGCCGTGCCGCTGATGACAGCGCCGTTGCTGGCGTTGATCACCGGTGTCGGCGGCGCGATGCTGTCGACCGTCGTGCTGGCAGGACCGCTGGTGTTGCCGGACGGGTCCTGCGCAACCGCATTGACGACAGTGCCGTTGGCGATCGGCGAACCGGGCGTGAACGTCCAGTTACCGCCGGCCGCCACCGTCTGGCCGATGGGATTGCCATTGCCGTCCGTCAGTATGACCGTCGCGCCAGCCTCTGCCGTGCCGGACAGGACCGACCCGTTGCTGGCGTTGATGACCGGCGTAGGCGGCGCGATGCCGTCCACCGTCACGCTGGCGGGACCGCTGACATTGCCCGATCCGTCGGTCGCGGTGGCATTGACCACCAGACCGTTGGTCAATGGCAAGACAGGCGTGAAGGTCCAGTTCCCGCCGACCGCTATGGTCTGGCCGATGGGATTGCCGTTGCCGTCCGTCAGCGTGACGATCGCACCCGCTTCGGCCGTGCCGGTGAGCACCGATCCGTTGCTGGGGTCGATGACGGGTGCGGAGGGCGCCGTCGCATCGACGGTCACCGTGCCGGGACCGCTGACATTGCCAGCCGCATCGGTCGCGGTGGCGTTGACCACCGTGCCGTTGGGGATCGGCGAACCGGGCGTGAACGTCCATGTTCCGCCGACCGCCACCGTCTGCCCGATGGGATTGCCGTTGCCATCCGTCAGCGTGACGGTGCTGCCCGCCTCTGCCGTGCCGGACAGGCTCGCGCCGTTGGTGGCCGCGATGACCGGCGCTGCCGGCGCGACCGCATCGACAATGGTCGTGCCCGGCAGGCTGTCATTGCCCGCGGCGTCCGAAGCCACGGCATTGACGACCGTGCCATTGGGGAGCGGCGAGCCTGGCAGGAACGTCCAGGTGCCGCCGACCGCCACGACCTGGCCAATGGGATTGCCATTGCCGTCCGTCAGCGTGACGGTGCTGCCCGCCTCCGCCGTGCCGGACAAAGCCGCGCCATTGGTCGGCGCGATGGTCGGAGCGGCAGGAGCCACCGCGTCCACCGTGACCGCCGCAGGGCCGCTGGTGTTGCCAGATGCATCCGTCGCCACGGCCGTGACGATGAAGCCGTTGGGCAAAGGCAAGGTGGGCGTGAAGCTCCAGTTACCCGAACCGTCCGCCGTCACCTGACCGAGCGGCAAGCCGCCGAACTGCGTCAGCGTGACGGTCGCGCCAGCTTCCGCCGTGCCAGTGACGACCTGGCCATTGCTGGGATCGATGACCGGAGCCGGAGGGGCTACTGCATCGACCGTCACCGTGGCCGGGCCGCTGACATTGCCCGCCGCATCGGTGGCGGTGGCATTGACCACCGTACCGTTAGGCAGCGGTGTGACGGGCGTGAACGTCCACGCGCCGCCCACGCCGGTAGCGGCGGTGCCGATGGGATTGCCATTGCCGTCCGTCAGCGTGACGGTCGAGCCGACTTCCGCCGTTCCGCTGACCTCCGTGCCGTTGCTGGCATCGATGACCGGTGCGGCGGGTGCGACGCTATCGACCGTCGTCGTGGCAGGCGGGCTGACATTGCCAACCGCGTCCGTCGCGGTCGCATTGACGACCGTGCCATTGGCGAGAGGCAAGGTGGGCGTGAATCTCCAATTGCCCGAACCGTCCGCCGTCACCTGACCGATGGGATTGCCGACGCCGTCCGTCAGCGTGACGGTGCTGCCCGCCTCCGCCGTGCCGGACAGTTCGGCGCCGTTGGTCGGCTCGATCACCGGGGCGGCGGGCGCAAGCGCGTCCACCGTCACCGTCACCGGGCCGCTGCTGTTACCGGACGCATCCACTGCGACCGCAGCGACCACCGTGCCGTTGACGAGCGGCAGGACCGGGGTGAAGGTCCAGTTGCCCGAACCGTCTGCCGTCGTCTGTCCGACCGGCGCATTGCCATCGGTCAGGACGATGGTCGCGCCCGCCTCGGCCGTGCCGCTCAGTTCGGTCCCGTTGCTGGGATCGATGCTCGGCGTCGCCGGGGCGACCGTATCCACCGTCACGCTGGCGGGCGGGCTTACATTGCCCGTCGCATCCGTCGCGGTCGCGGTCACGACCGTGCCGTTCAGCAGCGCCGGGGAAGGCGAGAAGCTGAAATCGCCGAAGCTATTGGCCACCGCCGTGCCGATGGCGGCTCCGCCAGCGCCAGTCAGCGTGACGGTTGCGCCCGCCTCCGCCGTGCCGGAGATGACCGAACCGTCGCTGGCGTCCAGGACGGGCGCCGCGGGTGCCACGCTGTCCACCGTGACCGTCGCCGGGCCGCTGCTATTGCCTGCCGCGTCGCTGGCGACCGCCGTGACCACCGTGCCGTTGGCGATGGGCGATGCCGGCGTGAACGTCCAGTTACCGCTGCCGTCCGCCGTGGTGGTGCCGATGGGCGTGCCGCCCGTGCCGGTGAGCGTGATCGTCGCACCGGCCTCCGCCGTGCCAGTCAGCACCGCACCGTCGCTGGGCGCGATGACCGGGACTGCAGGCGCGATGGCGTCGACCACTGTGGCGACCGGACCGCTGAAATTGCCAGCCGCATCGGACGCCGTGGCCGTGACGAGCGCGCCATTGGGGAGCGGCACGACCGGCGTGAACGTCCAGTTGCCGGACCCGTCCGCCGTCGTGGTGCCGATGGGCGCACCGCCAGCCCCGGTGAGGGTGATGGTCGCGCCAGCCTCCGCCGTGCCGCTCAGCACGACGCCATTGGTGGCCGCGATGGTCGGTGTGGCGGGAGCGACCGCATCGACTGTAGCCGTGGCCGACGGGCTGTTATTGCCTGCGGCATCCTGTGCGACCGCCGTGACGACCGTGCCGTTGGTCAGCGGCGTCGTGGGCGTATAGCTCCACGCGCCGACACCATTGGCCGTCACGGTTGCGATGGCCGCGCCGCCCGCGCCGGTCAGGATCACCGTCGCATTGGCTTCCGCCGTGCCGCTCACGACCGCGCCATTGGTGGGTGCGATGGTCGGGGCCGCCGGGGCAATCGCGTCGACGATGGCGCTGGCAGGCGGGCTGGTGTTGCCAGCCGGATCGGATGCGGTCGCATTGACGACCGCGCCATTGGGCAGCGGGGAGGCAGGCGTGAAGCTCCAGTTGCCCGAGCCATCCGCCGTGGTCGTGCCGATCGCTGTGCCACCGGAGCCCGTCAGCGTGATGGTCGCGCCGGCTTCTGCCGAGCCCGAAATCTCCGCACCATTGGTCGGATCGATCACAGGAGCAGCCGGGGCCACCGCGTCGACCACCTCGGTCGCCTCGGCGCTCAACGTGCCGGTGCTGTTCTGCGCCACGGCGTGGATGACCGTCCCATCGGGCAAGGGCAGCAATGGCGTGAAGCTCCAGCGGCCTGCACCATCTACGACAATGGGCAGCAATACGGGAATGGGCAGCGGCAATCCGCCCAGTTCGAACGTCAACAGGATGTTGTTGCCGATATCCGCCGACCCGGTGATCGGCGATCCGTCGGTCGGATCGATCAGCGGGATGGAGGGCAGGCTGCCGTCGATGGTCGTGCTGGCAGGAACGCTCTCATTGCCGGATATGTCGGTGGCAGTGGCATTGACCACCGTACCGTCGGCGATGACGCCGGGCGGGTCGAGTTCCCAATAGCCGCTGCCGTTGGCCGTCGTGTTGCCCAGGACAGTGCCTGCAGCGTCGGTGACGGTAACGGTTGCGCCAGCCTCCGCCGTGCCGACCAGCACACTGCCGTTGGACGGCTCGATGGTCGGCGCTGCGGGAGCGATGGCATCGACGACGACACTGGCGGTCGGGCTGTCATTGCCCGCCGCGTCGGTCGCACCGACAGTGACGGTCACGCCATTCGCGACCGGGGTGGTGGGCGTGAAGGTCCAATTGCCGTTCGCGTCCGCCGTGGTCGTGCCGAGTTGGGTGGGACCGTCGGACAGGGTGACGGTCGCGCCCGCCTCCGCCGTGCCGGTGAAGGCCGTGCCGTTGGACGCCTCGACCGTCGGGGCGGACGGTGCCACGGCATCCACGGTGACGGCGCCGACAGGGCCGACATTGCCGACCGCATCGGCGGCCGTCCCGGTCACGACCGTACCGTTGAGCAGCGGGACTATGGGCGTGAAGCTCCAATCCCCATTGCCGTCGACATTCGCCGTACCGATCACGACGCCGCCGACGCGCAGGGTCACGGTGCTGCCCGCTTCCGCAGTGCCGGTCAGGACGGTGCCATTGGTTGCATCGATAATGGGTGCAGCAGGCGCCCCCGCATCGACCGTGGTCGAGGCAGACGGGCTGACATTGCCGACCGCATCGGTCGCGGTCACGGTGACAATCGTGCCATTGGCGAGCGGCGTCGTGGGCGTGAACACCCAGCCACCCGACGGGTTCGCCGTGACCGTGGCGATGACGGCGCTGCCCGTGCCGGTCAGCGTGACGGTGCTGCCCGCCTCCGCCGTGCCGGTCAGGATCGCGCCATTGGACGCTTCGATTGTCGGTACGGCCGGCGCGACCGCATCCACGGTGGTGGTCGCCGGAAGGCTGACATTGCCCGTCGCGTCCGTGGCGGTGGCGCTCACCACCGTTCCATCCGCGAGCGGCGTCGCGGGGGTGAAGGACCACGCGCCATCGCTGCCAGCGACGACGGAGCCGATCGCCGCGCCGCCCGTGCCGGTCAGCGTGACGGTCGTTCCCGCCTCCGCCGTGCCCGACAGTTCGACGCCATTGGTGGGATCGATCACGGGAACCGCCGGGGGCAGCGAATCCGTGATGACACTGGCGGGCGGACCCTGCTCGCCCTCGCTATTGGTTGCCGTGCCCAGGACCGTGGTCGCATTGGGTACGGGCAGCAGGGGCGTGATCGTCCAGTTGCCGTCGGCATCGACCGCCGCGGAGCCGATCACCACGCCCGTCGCCGTGGTCAGCGTGACTGTGGTGCCAAGGTCGGCAGTGCCCGTGAAGACCGAACCGTTGCTGGGATCGAGTATCGGCGCGAGCGGCGTGGGCACCAGGTCGGGCGCGATGACGCTGACCGGGTCGCTCTCGTTCCCCGCAGGGTCGGCCGCGATGACCGTCACCGTCTCACCGTCGATCACCGGGGGATCGAGCGTCACGTCGAACAGGCCGTCGGGACCGGTCGTGCCGGTAGCATCTGGCTCACCGTCGCCGTTCGTGTCGATCTGGATCGTCGTGCCCGGCTCGGACGTGCCCGTGACATGCACGCCATCGGCGGAAATCGCCACGCCGGTTGGCGCAGCCGGAGCCGTCGTGTCGGGCGCCGTTATGGTCGTCGGGTCACTGCCATTGCCTGCGGGATCGCGCACGATGATGCTGATCGTCTCGCCATTGGTGGCAGGCGGATCGAGGGGGATGTCGAACTGACCGCCGGGACCAACCGGGCCCGTGGCATCCGGAATGCCGTCGCCATTGGTGTCGATCTCGACGGTCGTGCCCGGCTCCGCGGTGCCGGTGACGTTCGTGCCGTCATCGGAGATCGCGACGTTTGTGGGCGCGCCCGGAGCGGTGGTATCGGGCGCGGTCACGGTCGCGGGACCGCTGGTGTTGCCCGCCGTATCGCGCGCCGTGACGCTGACCGTCTCGCCATTGGTCGCGGGCGGCGAGAGCGTGATGTCGAACTGGCCATTGGCGCCGGTCGTGCCGGTCGCGTCGGGGATGCCGTCGCCATTGGTGTCGATGCGGATCGTCGTGCGTGGCTCGGACGTGCCCGTGACATGTACGCCATCGGCAGAGATCGCCACGCCCGCAGGCGCAGCCGGAGCCGTCGTGTCGGGCGCGGTCACGGTCGCAGGACCGCTGGTGTTGCCCGCCGTATCGCGCGCCGTGACGCTGACCGTCTCGCCATTGGTCGCAGGCGGAGAGAGCGTGATGTCAAACTGGCCGTTGGTCCCGGTCGTGCCGGTCGCGTCGGGGATGCCGTCGCCATTGGTGTCGATGCGGATCGTCGTGCCCGGCGTCGCGGTGCCGGTGACATGCACGCCATCGGCGGAGATCGCGACGCCTGTCGGGGCTGGCGGCGCGGTCGTGTCGGGCGCGGTCACGGTCGCGGCGGGGCTCGTATTGCCCGCAGCGTCGCGTACCGTCACCGTCACCGCCTGACCGTCCGTCAGCGCGGGATTGAGCGTCGCGGTGAAGCGGCCATCGCTGCCCGCGGTGACCGTCGTCTCCGGCGTGCCGTCGCCATTGGTATCGATGCGAACCGTGGCATTGGCCTCGGCCGATCCGGTCAGCGTAGTACCCGCAGCGTTGATGGCAAGCCCGGATGCCGCGACGGGCGCGGTCGTGTCGGGGGCCGGCGCGGGCGGCGTAACATTGTCGTTCCCGCCTCCACCACCAGCCGCGGCCGCGATGGCGCCGCCACCCAGCACCAGACCGCCGATGATCAGGCCGGTGCTGAGACCGCCGCCTGCCGCCGCAGCGGCTTCACCCACTTCGATGAAATTCGCGGCCGTGCCCACCGGAACATAGGTCACGGGCACCACGCCATTGGATGCCACATCGCCCAGTTCTGCCGAAACCAGCTTGCCATCGTCGACCAGGAACAGGTGCGACGGCTTGTCGGGCGACAGGTAGAAATTCTGAACGCGGATAGTCTCGCCGGTCTTCAGTTCGACGACCAAGTCGCTGCCGTCCCGGGTCAGCGAACGCACCGCTTCGGGCGGAATGTCGAGGGCGATGTTATCGCCGGGCGTGATGGTGACAGTGCCGTTGACGATTTGCTCGGCGCCCTGCGCCACAGGCTTGTCGGCAGGAGTGATCTTCGCCTCGAATGACATCGGTAATCTCCAGGAAATAGGCCGTGCAGCGCGGGAAACCGCGCACGACAACTCGTCCTGGGTGACGGCAGGTTAAGAAACCGTTACCCAGCAAAGGACAATGCGAAATTGACGGAAAAGCGCTTGGCTCAGCCGGAACTACGCCACCTTGCACCGGGTGGTTGACCGTCGGTTTTTTTCTGGGAGTTGGGTCGCGCAATGCGACCATGGCCGCTCCGATAGGGCGAGCTTTTCATATCCTCTCCAAACGAACGTTCTTTTATCATTTTTGCCTCCAGTCCGGATTACCCGGCCCGTGGCCCCCAACGCTCAGTCTGTCGCCCGGCCCTTAAAGCGCCGAACGCCCGTTTCTCGACCCCATGCCGACCCCTCGGCAAGGAACGCGACAATCATGATCGCCCGAACACGCGCGACAACAAGCCGCGCGCAGCATTACGACCGAAAATATGTCGATTTTTTTAGTCAGCGCACGCGCATCTGTCAGCGCGGCTACTATAACCTCATCAATCCAGAAAATAACCGCGCCCAGCGCGATAAATCCGGCCCTGATGACCGCGTTCGACAGATCATGCGACACTTCGCCATGCATCGTCTGAACCATTTCCACGCCTGCGATAAAGCGATGTCATGATTTGAACATGACAACCAATATACTAACCACACGGCATTGAATTTGTTCGAATCCCCACGACTGTCAACCCCGTTTATCATATCCATTTCGGAGGTTGACGCCGAAGCATCCGTAAACCTCGACATGCGCGAAAAGTTGCGGGCGCGCATAAAAAAACCTGATTGCCAACGCGGTCCCGGAAATACTGGGCTTCTGGCGATTTCCGGCCTCACGGCCGCTTCCCCTGACGCTTGTCGATCCGAGCCGCCCGCCCCGCCCCAATCATAGGATGATGAGAAAATACAAATCGACCGCGTGATCGGTTCGTCGCAAAGCGCGCGAATGCAAAGCGGCAGCGCCCGCCACCGCGAACGCCCTCTAAATTTGAGAAATGGTGCACCCGAAACGATTCGGGTGCCCACCTGCGGATTCATGGTCTGCAGCGCTGAGCCTCGACGGGAGACGCGGCCCTTCACGCTGCCTTGATCCGGCTTACAGACAATCAGCTGGCGCGCTCGTGATCCGCATATGTTTCCGCAGGCGGGCATGGTCAGGCTCGTCTTCCTGCTGGACTTCCACTGCCATGGCGACATGGGCGAAGGCGAGCAGAAGGCGCAGGAGCCGCCGTTGCTGGTCGTCATGCTCGGCCAGCGGCGTGGCATCTAGAAAGGCCAGCGCCGGGTTTACGAGAGGCTGCACGGCGGCGTGAAAGGCGGTCGCCATAACTGCGTCCGCCATGTCCCGCAGGCTGGCCCGCGCCGCCGCGGTCTCGCCGTCCCATTGCACGGCAAAGGGTTCCAGAGCGGCAAACTCCGTGGGCAGCAGGGTGCTCATTGGACGGCGCTTTCCATTTGCGCTTCATTGTCGGCAATCTGCTTTTCCACCATCAGATACAGATGACGGCACAATATTTCCTGGGTCTGGAAATGAATATGCCTGAGCGCGCCGCTGCCCAGTCCTTTCTGGCCGGCTTCGATGACGTTGCGGTCCTCGGCATGGACGTCCCTGATCGACGCCATCAGATATTCGCGGGCGATACGCTCGCTCGCGCTGCCGTCCTCACCGACCCAATATAGGCGTATGACACCGCGCGAACGCGACGGGCCGATCGGGTAGACGACATGCGTGAACGGCGAAAGCGCCGACCCCAACATGAAGAAGTTCGGAAACAGCGCAAAATATTCCGTATTGCCGGACGCACGGGCCATGCCCTTGCTCGCGGCGGCCGCCATCGCCTTGCCATAGGCCAGAGCGAGCGTCGGCGGCGGCGCGCCGGGAGCCGGATTGGACCAGATGGTCTGTGTGCGATGCGGACCGTGAAATCCGTAATGAACGGGATAGCCGAAGGGATTGTCCGCGCCCGTCCCCCCGCCGCTCGATTTGGGATGGATGAAGCGCAGGTGATAATTCTCCTGGAAGTTGTCATAGGCCAGCTTCCAGTTCGCCTCTATGTCATAGACATATTCGGTGAAGGTCGTGGCCTGCGCCACAGACAGGGCCTCCAGCCGGGGCGCGAGATCGCCGAGCCACTCGCGCAAGGGCGGTGGCTGCTTCCCGAAGTGGATGAAGATCAGGCCGGCACAGACGTCGATGGCGACGGGCGGCAATGCGCAGTCCGCCTTCGAGACATGAAACTGGTTGAAGTCAGGCGCAGACACCAGTTGGCCGTCGGTCCCGAAGGTCCAGCGATGATAGGGGCAGCTGAACGTGGACCGACGGCCCGCATCGTCGTCGACGAGCTGCGTTCCGCGGTGGGTGCAGACATTGTAGAAAGCCCTGATCGCGCCGTCCTTGCCGCGCACGATCAGGATCGATGCCTTCGCGACCTCTATCTCCCGTCGCACAAAACTGCCCGCGCCCGCCAATTCGCAGATATGCGCAACCTGAATCCAGCTATCGAGGAAGACCGATTTGCGCTCCCGTTCGAAATGGTCCGGGTCGTAATAGGCCGACGCCGGGATCGGGTCCGTGCCCAGCCAAGCGAGTTCCTCCTGCCCGACCTTTTCGAACGTGCTGTGATGACCGCCCATGTCGCTCCCTCCTCAATATATTTCGAACGAAGGATATGCGTAGTCCACGATATTTTCAACACATGTGGGTAAATTTAATCTTTTACCCCTTCGACCGATAAGCGCGTATCGGCGGCCAGCACGCGGGTCTGCTCCTGGATGAATTGCTCGACGACCTCATCGATGCTGAGGTCCGGTCGCACACTGTTATGGTAGACACGCGGCGCGATGAACGCCGATGTCAGCATGATCGTGCTGTACAGTTCGACGTTGATGCCATCGCCATGATGGACAAGAACCTTGCGCATCCCGTCCACGAAGGCGTCCCATTCCGGATATCGCGATCGTATATCTCCGGGCGCGAGGAAATCGTCGGTCCACAATTTGATCAGTTCCGGATTTTCCAGCACGAACCGCGAAATATGCGCCACGCGCTCGGACCGCGGCCGGTCGGTCTTGAACCCGCGGGTCAACTGCTCCGACGACCATTGAAGGGCGGCCTTGAGCAGGGCAGCGCGATCGGCGAAATGATAATAGACCGTCTTGCGGTCGACACCCATGCTGCGCGCGACTTCGGCTACGGACAGCGCCTCGACGCCCTTTTCGGCGATCAGCTGAATGGCGGCGTCGATGATCGCGCCATGTGTGCTCTCGAAGCTTTTGTTGCGCCGGGTCCCGCCGGTCGCCCAGGCGGCACGCGGCCGCGTGGAAGCAGATTCAGCAACGGTCCCGTTTTCCTTTTTCTTCATGGGGGGGAGCCTATCCGATGCCGGTCGTTCTGCAAATCTGCAGAGTGGACGGGCGCTCGCATGATAAGCCGTTAATCGGTCCGCCATGTTACTTGGCCTATTCGCCGCGCAGACGAACGACAGGAAGCGGATATGGCAACGCCAGTCTTTTTCGACCCGAGCGGTCGGCGCGGCGCATGGGCTCGCCGCGTATTGGCCGTTCTGCTCCTCTGGATCGTCGCTGCCGCCATCGCTTTCGCAACGACGCTGGTCACCGTTCCCCACGAACGCGACCTTGCCCTGCCCTTTCCCAAGTCTCACGCGGAAAAGCTGCGGGTTGCCAATACGATCGGGCGGCGGCTCCAATCCTGGCTGCCCCGTCCCTCCGCATCCGATCCGCACACTCCGCTCAGCATCGGATTCTATGTCCCCGGCGACGACGCCAGCCTCGCATCGCTTCGGCGGCATGTGAGCGCTCTCGACTGGATCGTCCCGGCGACCGTCACCGTGGCTGGCCCTCGCCATCAGTTCACCGTCGACGCCGATCCGAAATTCGACCGCATGATTGCCACCATGCCGCACCCGCCCAAAGTGCTGCCCATGGTCCAGAACTTCATGGGCGCGGAATGGGATGGCGCCAATATAGCGGCGCTTTTGCGCGATCCATTCCAGCACAGCGCCCTGGTCGCACGGCTGTCCGATCTGGTCCGCGCGAAGAAGAGCGCAGGTCTGGTGATGGATTTCGAGGCACTGCCCCGTGGCGCGATGCCCGACTATCTTCACTTCCTCGCTCAACTCCATCATGCCTTGCCGAAAGGCGCCGAACTGGCCGTGACCGCGCCCGCGCAGGACGAGGCATGGCCGCTCGCGAAACTGGGCAAGGTTGCGGACCGCCTGATCCTGATGGCCTATGATGAGCATTGGGAGGGCGGCACCCCCGGCCCCATCGCGTCGCAGAACTGGTTCGTGGATCAGGTGGAGGCGGGCCTTCGCGCCGTCGGCCGTGAACGGCTGGTGGTGGCGCTGGGCAGCTATGCCTATGACTGGCATGGCGACGATACCGATGCGCTGTCGATCGAGGATGCCTGGCTGAGCGCGCATGACAGCAGCGCCCCTGTCCAGTTCGACCCGAGTAGCGGCAACGCCGGCTTCGCCTATGACGAGGCGGGTCAACATCACCAACTCTGGATGCTCGACGCTGCGACGAGCTGGAACCAGATGCAGGCGCTCAAAAGGCTTGGCATCGACGACATCGCCATGTGGCGGCTGGGCAGCGAGGACCCCGGCTTCTGGACGGACTTGGCGGCGTTCCGGTCCGGCGGGCGACCCGACATTCATAGCCTCCGGTCGTTGCTGAGCACCGATGTCGAGGGGAGGGGCGAGATATTGCGCATCACCGCCGTTCCAAGCACCGGTCGCCGTGCTGTCACCTACGACGCGCAGGGCCTGATCCGCGCTGAACGCTATGATGCCCTGCCCACCCCCTATGTCGTCCGGCGCACGGGCGCGGCGCCCAAAATGCTTGCCCTCACCTTCGACGACGGGCCGGACGCGACATGGACGCCACTGATCCTGAACGCGTTGGAAAGGGCCCATGTGCCGGGCACGTTCTTCGTGATCGGCGAGAATGCGCTGGCCCATCCCCAGCTGCTGAACCGCATCATCGCCGACGGCGGCGAGATCGGCAACCACAGCTATACGCACCCCAATCTGGCGCTGGCGTCACCCACCGAGACCCGGCTCGAACTCAACGCCACGCAGCGGATGATCGAGGCCTATACGGGCCGATCCACCAGCCTGTTCCGCGCGCCCTATTTCGGCGATGCGGAGCCGACGACCGCGGACGAGCTCGGCCCGGCGCTGGAGGCGCAGAAGGCCGGCTACACCGTCGTCGGCCTGCATGTCGACCCGAACGACTGGCAGCGGCCCGGCGCCGACGCCATCGTCCGGCAGGTGGTGGATCAGGTCCATGGTGCAACGCCTGCCAACTCGGCCAACATCATCCTCCTCCACGATGGCGGCGGGGACAGGTCGCAGACAGTCGCCGCCCTGCCCCGCATCATCGCGACCCTGAAGGGCGAAGGCTATCGCTTCGTGCCCGTGTCGCAGCTTGTCGGCCAACCGCAGTCGGCCGCCAATCCACAGGTGACGCCCGAAGACCTGTTCGCGGTGCGCACCGACGTCGCCATCTTCGTGGCTCTGGCGGCGGTGGCGGCCACGCTGGTCTGGATCTTCTATCTCGCCATTTCGCTGGGTATCGCGCGCGCCCTGCTGATGACGATGCTGGCCTGGATACAGTCACGGCGTCATCGCGGCACTCCGCCCGACCATCGGCCCGGCGTCTCCGTCATCATCCCTGCCTATAATGAGGAGCGGGTGATCGAGGCATCGGTGCGCCGCGTGCTGGCCAGCGACTATCCCGGCATATCGGTGATGGTGGTGGACGACGGGTCGAAAGACCGGACGAGCGCCATCGTCGCTAGCGCCTTTGCGGACGATCCGCGCGTCACGCTGCTGACGCTGGAGAATGGCGGCAAGGCGGCGGCGCTCAACCGCGCCCTGCTCCAAAGCGACAGCGAGATCGTCATCGCGCTCGATGCCGATACCGAGTTCGAGCCAGAGACGATCGGCCGCCTCGCCCGCTGGTTCGCCGATCCGCGCATCGGCGCGGTCGCAGGCGACGCGCGCGTCGGCAACCGGGTCAATCTGGTGACGCGCTGGCAGGCGGTGGAATATCTAACCGCGCAGAATCTCGAACGGCGGGCATTGGCGGGGTTCGATGCCATGACCGTGGTTCCGGGCGCGGTCGGTGCCTGGCGCCGCGCCGCGCTGGATGCGGTGGGCGGTTATCCGGAGGATACGCTGGCGGAGGATCAGGACCTTACCATCGCCATCCAGCGGGCCGGCTGGCGCGTCACCTATGATCCGCGCGCCGTCGCATGGACCGAAGCGCCGGAGAGTTTCAGGGCGCTCGCCAAGCAACGGTATCGCTGGGCGTTCGGCACGCTGCAATGCCTGTGGAAGCATGGCGGCATATTGCGCACGCGCCGCCCCGCCGGGCTGGCGCTGGTGGGATTGCCGCAGGCATGGCTGTTCCAGATCGTCTTTGCGGCGATATCGCCCCTCATCGACCTTGCCCTGCTGATCTCCATCATCGGGACCATATTGCGGGTGGTCCAGCATGGCTGGGCGCAGACGCGCGGCGATGTGGGTGAGATGGGACTGTTCTGGCTGGCGTTCACCACCATCGACATATTGTGCGGCTGGGTGGCCTACCGCCTGGATGGCAGGGGACTGCGCTATCCCGCGATCCTGCTGGTTGCCCAGCGGCTTGTCTATCGGCAGATCATGTACTGGGTGGTCCTGCGCGCCATCGCGTCGGCCATCGGCGGATGGGTCGTCGGCTGGGGCAAGCTGGAGCGGACCGGAAGCGTCACCGCAGGGGTGCAAGCCCCGGCGACGAAGGGTTGAGGAAAAGCCATGCAGAGCCGATCGACGATCCGCAGGCGGGTCCGCCGCATTGCCATAGCGGTCCTGCTGATCGTGACGGGCCTGTGCGGCTTTGGTGGGTATATCGGCTATTTCGGTGGGCCTATCTTGACGATGCTGCCCGCCACCGCCCGCCCCGCTCCCGCCAAGGCGCGCCTCGCTGCTGTATATCTGTCCGGCGACATGGGGTTCAAGATGGGGATGGCGCCGCGCATCGCGGCCCGCCTGACGGCGGACGGCATCCCCGTGATCGGCGTCAACTCCCTCAATTACTTCCGCCATGAACGCACAAGGGCGGAGGTCGAATCCCTTGTTGCGGACCTGACCCGGCGCGCACTCACCTTCGGTCATGCGGACAAGGTGATCCTGATCGGCCAGTCCTTTGGGGCAGACATATTGCAGACAGGACTGGTCGGCCTGCCTCCCGCGCTGCGCGCCAAAGTGCGGATGGTGGCGCTTGTCGTGCCTACGGACACCGTGCTGTTGCATGCCTCGCCATCGGAAATCTTCACCTGGCTCTCTCCGGAAACCGACGCCCTGGCCACCGCGCACAAGCTCGACTGGGTGCCTGTCACCTGTATCCACGGCATGCAGGAAAGCCGCAGCCTCTGCCCCCTGTGGAGGCAGGCCAATGTCGACGTCGTCGCTCTGCCGGGCGGCCATCCTCTGCGCGGCGATGCGGACGCGGTTCATGCCGTCCTGAGCCGGGCCATCGACAGGTCGGCATCGCTTGCGCAAGATGCCAGGGAGTGACGGCACTGTGATGGCAAGCGCGGCGGAGGACAGCCGCATGAAATCGACAAGAGGGGAGGTGCGATGTCCGGGTTGATGAAGATTTTCAGGACCTGTCGCGTGCCCCTTTCCATCGCGCTGGTGGCTGCCCTGGCGGCGCTGGGTTTCATCGCGCTCGACCGGCTGCTCAACGAGGTCCACCTCAACGACATCCGGACGGCGCTCACCGCGCTGGGCCCCGCCCCCATCCTGCTCGCCATCCTGTTCACGGCGATCAGCTATATCGCGCTCACCCTTTACGACGTGCTGGCCCTGCGCGCCATCGGACGTCCCCTGCCCTATCGCACCGCGGCGCTCGCCTCCTTCACCAGCTATACGCTGAGTCATAATCTCGGCCTTGCCCTGTTGACCGGCGGATCGGCCCGTTACCGCGTCTACAGCGCGGCGGGCCTGGACGTCGCCGACGTCGCGCGCGTCGTCACCATCGCCAGTTTCACCTTCTGGGGCGGTGTCGTCACGCTGGCGGGAGGCGCGCTTGTCCTGCATCCGCAAGCACTTGCCATTGGCAGCATCGGCCTCAGCGCGACGACATTGCAGCTGGTCGGTATCCTGCTGCTGATCGGGGTCGCCGCGCTGCTGCTATGGTCGGGGCGGCGCGGGCGCGTGCTGCGGGTGGGCCGATGGTCGATGCCGCTGCCCGGCATCGGCCTTGCACTCTCGCAGATTGCCGTGGCCGCCATCGATCTCGCCGCGGCCAGCGCCGCCCTCTTCATCCTCGTCCCCGGTGTCGATCCGGCGCTCTGGCCCGCCTTCTTCATCGGCTACACACTCGCGATCATCGTCGTGCTGGTTACGCATGTACCGGGCGGCATTGGCGTGTTCGAGACCGTCATGCTGGCCGCCCTGCCCAGCACCAACCGGACCGAGCTGATCGCCGCGCTGCTCGTCTATCGGCTGATCTATTATATCGCGCCCCTCCTCGTCTCCATCACCATCATCGCCTTTCAGGAGGGCAAGCGCTGGCGCAAACCTGCCGCCAACGCCCTCAACAACGCCCAGATCGTGGCGTCAGGACTGGCGCCGACGATGCTCTCGGCTCTGGTTTTCCTCGGCGGCTCCATCCTGCTCGTGTCCGGCTCTCTGCCAGCCGTGGCGAACCGCACGGCGGCGCTGGTCGCGCTCCTGCCGCTACCCTTCATCGAGGCGTCGCATATCGCCGCCAGCCTTGTCGGGGCGGCGCTTCTCATCCTCTCCTCCGGCCTTTATCGCCGGCTGGACGGCGCCTTCTGGCTGACCCGGTCGATGCTGCTGGCCGGGGCTGCGCTCTCCCTGCTGAAAGGTCTGGATTATGAGGAGGCGGGCGCGATGCTCGCCATCGCGGCGCTGCTGCAATGGACCCGCCCCGCTTTCTACCGTCGCACCCGCTTCACTGCCGAGGTGCTGGGCGCCGGGTGGCTGGCGACGGTGGCCGTCGCGGTCGGCCTGTCGGTCTGGATCGGCTTCTTCGCCTATAAGCATGTGGCCTATAGCAATGATCTTTGGTGGGATTTTGCGGAACAAGGCAATGCGTCCCGTTTCCTGAGGGCCAGTCTGGCGGTGGCCTTTTTCCTGATCTGCACCGCCATCTGGCGAATGCTACGTCCCGGCGCGATAGCGTCTCTGCCGGAAACCGCCCGGACGCCCGATCCAAAGGCGCTGGCCCTGTCTCACCGCACCGACGCCAATCTCGCGTATACCGGGGACAAGCGATTTCTCGTTTCCGCATCCGGCAACTGTTTCCTCATGTACCAAATACGGGGTCGCGGCTGGATCGTGATGGGCGATCCAGTCGGCGCGCGGGAGGAGTGGACCGACCTGCTGTGGCGATTGCGCGAACAGGCCGACGCCGCGCAGGGGCGCATGCTCCTCTACCAGATCGGCACGGAGGCGCTTCCGGCCGCCATCGAACTGGGCCTTCAGATCGTCAAATATGGCGAGGAGGCGCTGGTCGATCTCCACGCCTTTTCCCTCGACGGACCGACCGCGAAGTCGCTGCGCTATGCCGAACGACGCGCCACGCGGGAAGGCGCGACATTCGATATCGTGCCCGCCGCGCAAGTACCCGCCATAATTCCCACCATCCGGGACATTTCGGACCGCTGGCTCAAGGCGAAGGGGCATCGCGAGAAAGGGTTCAGCGTGGGCTGGTTCCACCCTGCTTATATCACGCGGTTCGATTGCGCACTGGTGCGGCAGGAGGGGCGTATCGTGGCCTTTGCCAATATCTGGGCAACTGCCGACAAGTCGGAACTGTCCATCGACCTGATGCGACATGACGACGACATCCCCTATGGCACCATGGATTTCCTGTTCGTCCGGCTGATGCAATGGGGCAGGGACAATGGTTTCGCCCGGTTCAATCTGGGCATGGCGCCTCTTTCCGGTCTCGACGCGCGGCGGCTGGCGCCGCTTTGGACCAAGCTGGGTTCGCTGCTCTACAAACATGGCGAAGCGCTTTACGGATTCGAGGGGCTGCGTGCCTATAAGGACAAATTCGCGCCCGACTGGGAGCCGCGGTTCATTGCCGGTCCGCAGGGTCTTGCCCTCGGGCGGGCGATGATCGACCTTCAGGCCCTGATATCCGCAAAACGAGACTGACGATGACGCTGGGGAGGAGCAATGGCATGACAAGGGCCGGTCGGGCGATCGCGATGGCATTGGCATGTGCCATGCTGACTGGAGAGGCTCCCACGCGAGACTTGCCCGTCGCGCCCGCGCAGCAACCGACCCGCCATGCAGTTCAGACGATGCGTTACAACCTCACCGATCTGGGCGAGATCAGCGTCTATCGCCCGACCGGCGAACCGGCAGGAATCGTTCTGTTCCTCTCGGACAGGGACGGTTGGTCGGCGGCGAGGGAAAAAACGGCACGCACTCTCGCCGCGACGGGATTGATGGTCGCTGGCATATCGACGCCCTCCCTGATGCGGGCCATGCAAAGGTCGCACAGCGCCTGCAACAATGCCAACTATCCGCTCATCGACATCGCGCGGGACGTTCAGCATCGCACGGCGGTGAAGGTCTATCGAAAGCCGGTGCTGCTCGGCTATGGCGAGGGTGCGCCACTGGCCTATGCGAGCATCGCCCAATGGTCTAATGCGGGCTATCTTGGCGCCATTTCCATCAACCCCGTTCCCCGCCTGACCAGCAGGAAGGCCTGGTGTGCCGCGCCAGGATTTTCAGCGGTCCATGGCAATGGCGGATGGCACTTTGCACCCGGCAAGTCCGTGAGCGTGCCATGGGTGGTCATGCAGCAGCAACCAGGCCAGGCCAAGGACAGGCGTGCGCTGATGAACCTCGTCGCGGCGGTTCCCCATGCCAGCCTTATCGACCTGCCCGGTAACGGCACGGAGGGTGCCTCCGCCGACAGGCTGGCCTTGCGCACGGCCACGACGATCCATGCCCTGTTGCCGCTCCCGATCCCCGCAGGGGCCGCCGGCGACGTCACCATCCCGGATATGCCGCTGACCCTCGTTCCACCCGCGGCGGGCAGGCAGTCCGACCTCATGGCCATCGCCTATTCCGGCGATGGCGGGTGGGTTGGCATCGACCGCGATCTCGCCGCGCAGGTCGCCGCCGCTGGCCTGCCCGTGGTCGGCGTCGACAGCCTGTCCTACTTCTGGAGCGCGCGGACACCCAAGGGCGCAGCGGAGGATCTCGGCCGCCTCATCCGTGGCTTCGGTCAGCGCTGGAACAAGCGCAAGGTGCTGCTCATCGGCTACAGCTTCGGCGCGGACGCCCTCCCCTATATCATCGATAATCTCGCGCCCGACGTGCGCGCGCGGATCGACAGCGTGGCGCTGCTTGGCCTGAGTTCGACGGCCGACTTCCAGTTTCACCTGACATCCTGGATCGACGTGTCATCCTCAGACGCGCTGCCCACCGTTCCGGCGATCACGCGCCTTCATGGCCTGACCATCCGCTGCGTCCGGGGGAGGGAGGAAACAGACAGCGCGTGCCCCGCCATTCCCAAAGGCGTGGCGCAGCAATATGTGGTGCCCGGCGGGCATCATTTCGACCGCAATGCGGCGCTGCTCGCGAAGATCGTCCTGGGACGGTGACATCGCTGCGTCCCGCCGCCTCCTTACAATATCCATCGCTGCCGATTGCCCTTCGCAGCTAGCGCGCTTTGGGCTTGCCGTCGGATCGGCATCTGTCGGAGCAATAGATGACATTATCCCAGTCGCGTTCCCACTTCTTGCGCCAGCTGAACGGGCGCTGACACACGGGGCAGATTTTGGACGGGAGTTCCGATTTCCGGCGCATGCGCGGCATCAGCGGCGTCTCTTTCGGCTATCGTGCGCAAACATGACCTGGCCCGGGCGTTGCAGCATCCGATACGATCCCGCCTCGTATGGAAACTGGAAATAGCCGCATGACCATCCTCATTCCTATCCTCGGCGACCAGCTCAGCCACGGACTGGCATCTCTGCGCGACGTCCGTCCGTCAGACGCGGTGGTCCTCCTTATGGAGGTGTTGGACGAGGCTACATATGTGCGCCACCATAAACGCAAGATCGCCTTGATATTCTCCGCGATGCGCCATTTTGCCGAAGAGCTTCGGGCCGGAGGATGGACGGTCGATTATATCGCCATCGACGACGCAGGCAGCAGCGGGAGCTTTACAGGAGAGGTGCAGCGCGCCGTCGACCGTCATCGGCCGACATCCATCCGCATCGTCGAACCTGGCGAATGGCGGGTGAAGGTGATGATCGATGGCTGGGCGAAGCGTTTCCAACTGCCAGTGGACGTGCTGGACGATGATCGCTTCATCTGCAGCATCCTCGATTTCCAGACCTGGGCTCAGGCGCGGGGCGACCTTGTGATGGAGTTTTTCTATCGGGATATGCGGCGCAAGACCGGTCTGCTCATGGACGCTGATGGCAAGCCGGAAGGCGGCGAATGGAATTTCGACAAGGACAACCGAGCGCCGCCCAGGCGTGGCCTGAACTATCCCGAGCCTATGCACTTCCAGCCCGATGCAATGACACAGCAGGTGCTGACGCTGGTCGAAGACCGCTTCTCTGGACATTTCGGACGGCTGGACAAATTCAGCCTGCCGGTGACGGCGGGGCAGGCAAGAAGGGCGCTCGCGCATTTCGTCGAAACCACGCTTCCCGATTTCGGCACATATCAGGACGCGATGGTGACGGGCCAGGACTGGCTCTACCATAGCTGGCTCAGTCCGGCGCTCAACCTTGGCCTCCTGACACCGCTCGAGGTGGCTCAGGCAGCCGCTAACGCCTATGCGGCGGGCCATGCGCCGTTGAATGCAGCCGAAGGCTTCATTCGCCAGATCATAGGCTGGCGTGAATATGTGCGCGGATATTATTGGCTGGAGATGCCCGAAGTCGGCGATGCCAACGCCCTCGACGCGACACGTCCGCTGCCCGAATTCTACTGGACGGGCAAGACCGACATGCTCTGCCTTTCCGAGGCTGTCCGCAACACGCGGAACAATGCCTATGCGCATCATATCCAAAGACTGATGGTGCTGGGCAATTTCGCCATGCTGGCGGGTGTTCGCCCACAGGACGTCGCCGACTGGTTTCTGGTGGTGTACGCCGACGCCTATGAGTGGGTCGAATTGCCGAACGTCATTGGCATGAGCCAGCATGCCGACGGGGGGCGTCTGGCGACCAAGCCCTATGCGGGCGGCGGCGCCTATATCAACCGGATGTCCGATCACTGCGGCAAGTGTCACTATGATGTGAAAAAGAAGACCGGGCCGGACGCTTGTCCGTTCAACGCGCTATATTGGGATTTCCTCGCAAGACACGAACGTCGCTTCCGCCGGAACCGCAGGATGGTGCAGATGTACGCAAACTGGGATCGCATGACGCCGGAGGTCCGGGATGCTTATCGCGCCAGCGCGGCGACCTTTCTCGAGACGCTTGAGCCTGCGGCCAAAGGTTGGGCGCGATAGGGACTTTCGGTTAGCTGACAGTCCGCTCCTGACGACCGAAATTGGACCGTTGATGTCTCCAATGGGTCGTCCGCGTCAGGCTGGATGCGGAAAAGGCATTCCAGCGGGCTTCCAACTTTGACGAATGATGGGCGTCCAGTACCCAATAGTGGTCAGGCCGCTTCTAAGCCTTCGGAATTGG
>JBEVNC010000050.1:0-7524 GCA_040508315.1 Sphingobium sp. | reverse complement strand
GGGGGGGGTTTTGTTATACTAAACACCACCCCCTGAGTGGGTCGGGCCCCCCCCCCGTTGGGGGGGGGTGGCGGGGCGCCACGCTATTGAGATGGCGGATACCCCTCCACCACTCGCTTCGCGAGCGGTCCCCCTCCCCCTATGGGGGAGGATCTTAATTCAAACCTGCCGCGCGGCCGTATCTCGTATCAACGCGATCATGTTCGGGATGCCCTGCGTCCGGTTGGACGATAGCTGGTTCTTGAGGTCGAACGGGGCCAGTGCGCCCTCTATGTCGGCGATGGCGACTTCGGATGCGGGGCGGTCCTGCACTGTCAGCAGGACGAGGGCGATAATGCCCTTGGTGATCGCCGCATTGCTGTCTGCCAGAAAGTGGAGCCGTCCGTCCTCCGTCGGCGTCGGATAGACCCAAACCGCGGCCGAGCATCCGCGCACCAGCGTCGCATCGGTCTTGAGCGCGTCGGGCATCTGCTCCAGCTTGCGACCCAGGTCGATCAGCAGACGGTAGCGTTCGTCGGCGTCGAGGAACTCATATTCTTCGAGAATGTCGGTGAGGCTGTCGGACATGGCGGCCATATAGGCGGCTTTGCGGCCATTCCCAGTGGAAATTTTGGGTGGTTGGTCTGCCGGTTTCGTGTTCCTGCGAAGGCAGGAACCCAGGGTAGCCAGGCATTTCCTATCCTGGGCTCCTGCTTTCGCAGGAGCACTGTTCGCTCAGACATCCACTCCCGCCGCAATTGCCTCCAGCTTGCGGATGCGTTCCTTGATGTCCGCCATCTCGATCCGGTCCGCGGCGGGCAGCCGGACCGGCAGGGCGTTCGGCGTCACTGCGAAACGTTCCATTTCGGCGCGTTTCAGCTCGAGCCAGCCCTGCCAACCGCGCAGCGCTGTCGCGGCGAGGATGGCGAGGGCGGCGAGGGTCGTCACTGCCACGGTGACGGCAAAGATATGGTCTTGAAAGGTCATGATACTGGCCTCCCCGGCTGGACTGATCCTATCTGGACCGCGTTTCCGCTTCCTGGCGCTTGAGCATCTCGAACTCGCGCTCCAGCGAACTGTTGCCATCGGTGGCGAGGCGCTCCAGCACCGCGACGCGCTCCTTGAGCGAGCGAAGTTCGTGGCGCAGCGCTTCGGCTTCCGCGCCGGACCGAGCGGCATCCTGCGGGTTGAAGCCCTGCTGCCGGTCCTTGCGGCCGGTCAGGCCATAGCGCGCCCGGACCACGCTGGCGACGGCGGTGATCGCGACGATCAGGACAACCATTTCAAAGGGGTTCATCTTACCAATCCTTATTCGTCACGAGGGCGTCAGCGCAGCGACTCGATTTCATCGGCGAGGCGGCGGTTGCGGCTCGTATAGTGCATCTCGACATCCGCAAGGCGGCGGTCGATGTCGCGGAACCGCGATTTCACGTCGCGCGAGGTTCGGGTGGGGTTGGTGCGCACGCCCTGCCAGAAGCGGGCGTCCTCGTCGCTTCCATAGAGGCCATAGGGCTTCTTCTCGGCCATCCACGCCGCCAGCAGATAGGCGATCAGCGTCCATGGGAAGGCGCCCATCAGCGTGATGACGACGGTGCCGATGCGGACCCACAGCACATCGAGGCCCGTATAGTCGGCAATGCCGGCGCACACGCCAAGCCATTTGCCATTCTGCTTGTCGAGGTAGAAGTTGGTGCGGCTGCTGGTCATGTCAGTTGCTCCGGTCGAGGGGGTGGCTGCCCGGTTCGCGCGCGACGGGGGCGCGGGGGCGCAAATCATGGGATTCGGCGGCGATGATGCGCTCGATGGTTGCGAGGCGCTCGTCCAGCCGCCGGGCGGTGTCGTGAAGCTGGTCGAGCAGCGCCTCGTCCTCCCCGGTCAGCGTTGCGGCCGTCTTCCACTTGGTGACATAGTGCAGGATCACCCATGGCAGCGCGATGAAGAGGATCGCGAGGATGGGGATGACCATGAAATCCTCACCCATTGTCGGGCTCCTTCCTCTGCGCTGCCTTCAGTGCCGCGAGTTCCGCCTCGACCTTGTCGTCGGCGCGAAGCTCGGCCAGCTCTTCCTCGAGGGACTTGCCGCCGCCCAGGTTCATCGCGTCGGCGCGGCCTTCCGCCATGTCCACCCGGCGTTCGATCGTCTCGAAGCGGGAGAAGGCGTCGCGGGTCCGCTCGCCGGCGTACATTTCGCGCATGCGGGCGCGATTCTGGGCGCTTTCCAGACGGGTGGCGAGGCTGTTCTGACGGGCGCGGGCCTCGTTCAGCTTGGTCTGCAGCTTGGCGATGTCGTCCTCGGCCGCGACCAGTGCGTCATCGAGCGCCACGATCTCGCCCTTGAGCTGTTCGGCCATGTCGGCGGCCTTCTGCTTCTCGACCAATGCGGCCTTAGCCAGATCCTCGCGGTTCTTGGACAGGGCGAGCTGCGCCTTTTCGAGCCAGCTTTCCTGAAGCGTGTCGAGCCGATTGATATGGCGGCGCATCTCCTTCTGGTCGGCGATGGTCCGGGCAGCGGACGCGCGCACCTCGATCAGCGTCTCCTCCATTTCGAGGATGATCATGCGGATCATCTTCGCCGGGTCTTCCGCCCGGTCGAGCAGTTCGGTGACGTTGGAGGCGATGATGTCGCGGGTGCGGGAAAAAATACTCATGGTCTTATACTCACTCCGTTGGGTGGATGATGCGGTGCGGGCGGTGGCGAGGCAAGAGGCGTTAGCCACCGCCCGGCACGATCACCCGGTGGGGAGCGCCGAACCGTTTTCGACCTGCCGGATGCGGGTGTCGACCTTGCGGATGACGGCGCCCATCTGGTCGTGGCGTTCGGCAAGGGCCTCGGCCACTTCGGCGCGGTTCTGTTCGGTACCGAAATACAGTTCCATCTCGACCGTGCGGGGCTTGCCCTGAAGGGCGACCGGCAGCTGCGGGAAGGAGACGCGGCGTGCGACGCGCTGGGCCTCGGCGTCGGTGCCGGTGAAGCCGCTCGACTGGATCAGGCGGCTGCCCGTGGCGTGGCCGGTCGCATCGAAGCTGATCGCGACGCGGGCGGTGCGCACGTCACCTGCGGTCATATCGGCGGGAACGCGCATCTTGGCGTCGATCTGCTTCTCGGCCTGGGCGTGCCAGTCGGCGAGGGTCAGGGGGGCGTTCTGCGTGGCGGCCTGTGCCGAAACGGCGGTTCCCGCAAGGGCGAACGCGCTGATGGCGGTGAGGGCGGCGATACGGATGTTTGCGAAAGTGGTCATGTCATGCTCCCTTTGTGGTGCCCCCAATTGGGCGGCTGTCCTAAGCTTTGCAGGAGCCGTGCCAGTTTTGAAAAATGGCTGATTTCCGCCGAAAGTTAATTTTTCGTCAGTCAGCTGGCGTTAATTCTATTCCCAACAGGTGGTAAAATATGCCAACTATTGGGAATGGATCGAGATACGCAATTGATCGGCCAGTCGCTCGCCTTCGTCGAGGCGATCGAAATGGCCAGCCGGGCGAGCGCATTGCACCGCCCGGTCCTGGTGATCGGCGAGCGCGGCACGGGCAAGGAACTGATCGCCGAGCGCCTGCATCATCTCAGCCCCCGTTGGCGCGGGCCGCTGGTCACGATGAACTGCGCAGCATTGCCGGAGACGCTGATCGAGGCGGAATTGTTCGGGCATGAGGCGGGGGCCTTTACCGGTGCGACGAAGGTGCGGGCAGGGCGGTTCGAGGAGGCGGATGGCGGCACGCTGTTCCTGGACGAACTGGGCACGCTTTCGATGGCGGCTCAGGAGCGACTGCTTCGCGCGGTCGAATATGGCGAGGTGACGCGCATCGGATCGTCCCGCCCGATGCGGGTGGATGTGCGGATCGTCGGCGCGACCAATGACGACCTGCCGCGCGCGGCGGAGACGGGGCGTTTTCGTCCCGACCTGCTCGACCGGCTTTCGTTCGAGGTCATCACCCTGCCACCCCTGCGCGCGCGGCAGGTGGATATCGGCATTCTCGCGGACCATTTCGGCAAGCGCATGGCGGGGGAATGCGGCTGGGAAGGCTGGCCGGGCTTTTCGGAGGCGGCGCAGGCCGAGATGCTCGCCTATGGCTGGCCGGGCAATGTCCGCGAATTGCGCAATGTGGTCGAACGCGCCGTCTATCGCTGGGGGGAGCCGGAGCGGCCCATCGAGACGCTGGTGTTCGATCCCTTCGCGTCGCCGCATCGCCCCACGGCGATGATGCCGCGCAAGGAGGACGCGGTCGTGGAGGCGACTGTCGCGGTCGCGTCGGCCCGCAGCGTGCTACCAGCCTCGACGGATGGCCATCCGCTGGACGTGGACGATTTGCGCGCCGCCGTGCTGGCCCATGAGGCCGCGATCCTGAAGCGCGCGCTGGAACGGTGCCGCCATAACCAGCGCGCGACCGCCAAAGCGCTGGCGCTCAGCTACGACCAGCTACGCCACTGTCTCAAGCGGCACGACCTCATGCAGATCGGTGTGCCGAAGGTTGAGCGGGACATCACCCCCCATTGAAGGCGACCATCGCGTAGAGCATCGCGATGGAAAGCAGAACGTTCGTCCGGCTGAAGATCATCGCGCGCGTTGTCGCGGCGGCTTTCGCCTCAGGTGTGCCATCTACGATGCCGAGCGCGATCTTCTGCGCTGGCCAGATGAACACCCAGACATTGAACGCCATGATGAGCGCCAGCCACATGCCAATGCTGATGAGGGTGAAGGGCGGCTGGAACAGCAGCGCCTCCCTCAGATAGCCGGAAAGCCATGCGACGGCGAGGCCAGTGGCGACCGTCGCCAGCGCCGAATAGCGGAAGAAAAAGAGGGCCTTGGGCGCGATATACTGGGTGATGCCGGGTTTCAGTTCGGCGGGGATTTTCGGCATGGTCGGGATCTGCACGAAATTGAAGTAATAAAGCAGGCCCATCCAGACGGCGCCGAAAAATACGTGCAGCCAGCGCATGATCTGGTTCGCGCCCGCCATGTCGGCCGAAAGGCCGCCCGTGCCGAATATGACCGCGATAGCCAGCGCCAGCCCCGCCAGCAGCACGAGGTGAAGATTGCCGTAAAATCTGGTCATGCCGCATCCCTCTCGCAGCAACAGGCTCCCCGGCCCGGCGCTTACGATAAGCGGCCTGTGCTAAAGCACAATCATTGCCATGTCATATCGAAACTTTTTTGACATCTGATCGGCATTCCCAATTGGTCTGCGCGCCCAACCGGCAATAGGGGGGTAAGGTGAACCATATCACGGCTGGTCCGTTGCGTACGGAACGTCCCCAGCCATATCCCTGAGAGAGACCGGAGAGACCAACATGGCTTTCATACTGCCCGAACTTCCCTATGCCAAAACCGCTTTTGGCAAGAACCTCTCGGAAGAGACGTTCAATTTCCATCATGGCAAGCACCACAATGCCTATGTGGTGAAGGCCAACGAACTGGTCGGCGCCGATCCAGCCCTGCAGGGCAAGTCGCTGCTCGAACTGATCGACATTGCCAAGGGTGGCGCCAAGCCCGGCCTGTTCAACCAGGTCGGCCAGATCTGGAACCACAGCTTCTACTGGCTCGGCCTCAGCCCCGAGAAGAAGGAGCCGACCGGCAAGCTGGCCGAACTGATCACCGAAGCCTTCGGTTCGACCGAGGCGCTGGTGGACAAGCTGAAGGCGGAGGCCGTCGGCCATTTCGCCAGCGGCTGGGCCGCGCTCAACTTGGAGGACGGCAAGCTGGTCGTCACCTCCTACCATGACGCCGATACGCCCGTGGCGCATGGCGCGACGCCGCTCCTGATCTTCGACGTGTGGGAGCATGCCTATTATATCGACTATCGCAATGCGCGCCCGGACTATGCGGGCACAATCCTTGCGAACAACATCGACTGGGATTTCGTGGCCGGCAACCTTGACGGCAAGGGCGCTTCGCGCGCCGACCAGCCGGGCTGACAACCTCGCTGGTCGAGGTTGAGGGTCACGAAGGATTGAAGTGAAAATAATCAAAGAAGGACTTTAGGAGCGCGATGACTCACGACCACGACCATGATTCCCATGAAGAGACCAAGATCCCCGTGCCGGATGAGGTGGCGGACGCTGTCCGCACCCTCATCCAGTGGGCGGGCGACGATGTGGAGCGCGAGGGATTGCTCGACACGCCCAAGCGCGTCGCGCGCGCCTGGCGCGAATATTGCGAGGGCTATCGCGAGGACCCCGCTTATCATCTGTCGCGCATCTTCCACGAAGTGGGCGGCTATGACGAGATCGTCCTGCTGAAGGACATCCCGTTCCAGTCGCACTGCGAGCACCATATGGCGCCAATCGTCGGCGTCGCGCATATCGCCTATCTGCCCGGCGACTATGTGGTCGGTATTTCCAAGCTGGCACGCGTGCTGCACGGCTATGCCCGCCGCCTTCAGGTGCAGGAGCGCCTGACCGCAGAGGTCGCCGACTGCATCTGGGAGCATCTCAAGCCCGAGGGCGTAGCGGTGGTGATCGAGGCGACCCATGGCTGCATGACCGGGCGCGGGGTGCGCACCCCCAATGTCACGATGAAGACCAGCCGTATGATGGGCGTCTTCCGTACGGACGACAAGAGCCGCAGGGAAGTGCTGAGCATGATGGGCAACTGATGCCTGTTGCACCTTTCGATCCCGCTCCGCTGGCGCTCGTCACGGGCGGGCATCGGCGGTTGGGTGCTGCCATTGCGCAAGTACTGGCGGGAGCAGGCTATCGCATCGCTATCCACGGCAGCCATGATGCGGAGCCGGAGGCGGCGCTGGCCGCAACCTTCGCGGCCAGCGGCTGCGAATGGCGCGGCTTCGTCGCCGACTTTGCCCAGCCCGCCAATGCCGAAGGGTTGATGGCCGATGTCATCGCCCATTTCGGCGCTGCGCCCGACCTGCTGGTCAACAGCGCCTCGCTATTCGGGCAGGACAGGCTCGACAGCGTCGGCGCGGACGATCTCGCTCGCCATTTCGCGATCAACGCCTCTGCCCCCGCGCTGCTGACCAAGGCGTTCGCGGCGGCCCTGCCGACCGAGGCGGACGGGCGCGACCGGGCCATCGTCAACATCCTCGACCAGCGGCTGCACCATCCCCATGCGGACCAGTTCGCCTATACGCTGAGCAAGTTCGCGCTGGCGGGCCTGACGCGCACGAGCGCCCATGTCCTGGCTCCTCGCATCCGCGTCAATGCGGTCGCGCCCGGCCTGACGCTGGTGACGCCCGATTATGGCGCGGAGCAGACCGAGCGCCTGGCCGACCTGATGCCGCTCGCGCGCCTGCCCCGGCCGGAGGAAGTGGCGGATGCGGTCCTATATCTGGCCCGTGCGCGCGCAACGACGGGGCAGGTGGTGCATGTCGACGGGGGCGCACATCTGGTGGCCTATGATCGCGATTTCATGGGGATGTTGCGTGATTAGCGCGGCCAGACGTGTGGCCCTTACCGGAATTCCCCGGTGGCGGGGGCGGCGAAGCCATCCATCGAGATTTCCCACAGGATCAGTCCGGCTGCGTTCGTGACGACGACACTCCAGGGGCGACTTCCCCAGAAGGTCTCCGGTGCCTCCTTCATCATCTGACCACATGTCG
>JBEVNC010000019.1:0-3197 GCA_040508315.1 Sphingobium sp. | reverse complement strand
AACCCCAGTTCGCGCGCGCGTCCACGCAGGACCGTTTCCATCTGGGGATCGCGCTCGAGGCTTTTCACCATGGTTGCCATTTCCCGACCCGCCCTTTCCCGCGTTGCCATATCGCTATCCAAACGGTCTCGTTGAAACGCCTGCCAGCGTTCCACGAAGCGATCGGCGCGTGCATGGGGATCTGTGCGCATGCGCGCTTCTTGAGCCATGGCCGCAATCATCGGTCCGCTGCGCCCTGCCGCCGCTTCGCGCAGCAAGCCGGGATTGCGCTGCATAGCCACCACCAGATCCTGCGAAGCTGCCGGTCTGATCCGGTCCAGCGCTTGCTGATTGCGCTTCAACGCTTCACTCTGATGCGGCAGTACGGACCCGTTCGACGCTCGCGCCCCCAAGATCGCTTCGGCCGAACGGGAAACGCGCTCGACCGCGCGCGTAAATGCGCGGTCCTCGACCTGCGGGGAAGCAGGCTTTGCCGGCGCGGACGGCAGCTTCAAGCCATCGAACATGCTGCGGCGCGGCAAATCTTCCTTTTTCTCCCGCCGTCTGACCGTCTGTGGCGTGAAGTCCGCGAAAGCACGAACCGGAGCCTCGGCATCGCGGACATAGTCTGACGCCATATCCTTCGCCCGCTGGCGGCCGAGCGTGCGGACAAGCTTACCCATGTCGGCAAAGTCGTCTTGCCCATAGTGGAGCTGCACCCCGCCACGATGCCGCGACATTGCCACATAGGCAGAATGGCGGTCCATGCCCGGCGTCGCCAGCACATGTGCGCGATCAACCGTCACGCCCTGCGATTTATGAATGGTCGCGGCATAGCCATGATCGACATCGGCATAGTCCTTAAGGTCGAACGCCACCTGTCGGCCATCGTCCAGCTTCACCGTCATGCGCTCAGGCGCAACCTGCTCGACCTGCCCCAGCGTCCCGTTTTTCACCCCAAGCCCGCGCTCATTCCTGAGGAACATGATGCGGTCGCCACTGGCAAAGGCACGCATGCCGCGCTCGGCCACAACGCCGACATCCTGCCCAAGCGCCCCGGCGTCGCGCAGCCTGTCACGCGCTGCGAGGTTGAGATCGCGCACCTCGGCATTGGTATGAGTGAGGATGATCCGCGTCGCTGTAGGATCGGCAAGCCGCTCCGCATCCCAACACCCGACCAGTTCGGCGCGCGCCTCATCCCGCGTGGCGGCGGCAGTGACCATGCCCTGTGCGGCATAGGCACCGATTGCTTGAGCGGTGTAGCCGGTGGCCAGGGCCTTCGTCGCATCGCGCTGCCAGTCCGCATGCTGGCGCCTGATCTCCGTGATCTCGGCCGCGCCATGCCGCTCTGCCAGCGAACGGAACGCTGCGCCCGCCTCGATTGCCTGCAACTGTTGAGGATCGCCTACCAGAACCAGTTTGGCGCCTGCTTGGCTAGCCGCAGCGAACACCCGCTCCATCTGGCGTGTGCCGATCATGCCGGCCTCGTCAATCACCAGCACATCGCGATCCGTCAGCAGCTCACGACCCTGTTCCCACTGATACTCCAGACTGGCGATTGTGCGCGCGGCGATGCCCGATCCGCCTTCCAGATTCTCTGCTGCAATTCCGGAAAGGGCTGCCCCGCGCACCTGATAGCCCGCGCCTTCCCACGCCGCCCGCGCGACGCCCAGCATTGCCGACTTGCCGCTGCCGGCATAGCCCACGACCGACGCCAACCCGTGCTCGCGCAGGATATGATCGAGTGCGCCGCCTTGCTCGGCCGACAGGGTGAGGCCGCGCGCGTGCGCCTCTGCCAGCGCTTGATCCCGCTGCCGATCGCGGACGCCGTGGCGCGCCTGGCCAGCAAGCGCATCGGCCGCATGTTCGAGCCGCCGCTCCGTCTCGATCATAGCGCGCGTCGTGAAGCGATCCTCGCCGCGCCCATCCTTGCCCAGCGCCACAAGATCGGACGCGGACCGGACTGCGACCATCACCCGGTCGAACTGCGCCTTGTCCTCGCTATGGCGATGCGCGATCATGGCGAGGTCGCGCCGCGTGAACGTTGCCTGGGAGCGCGTAATCACATCAAGTGCGATTGTCGGATCGGCGATGATCTTATCGCCATTCTCCCGCGCGATCCGCACATGATCTTCGGCCCGTTCGGCCTCTTCCCCGCCAAGCTGCCGCCGCGATCCCGCCGGGCCGATCTTGTGCTGCGGCTCCAGATCGATGCCCTGCGCCTTCAGGGAGCGATGATCGATCCGTCCATCAATGCCCAGTTCCGCCAGCCGCTCATTGACATGAGCGCTCCAGGCTTCGCGCCATTCCTGCAAAAGCTCGGCGCGGTTCCAGTCGCGTACCTTGGGTCCGAAACCCCGATCGCTCACCTCGCGCATCGTAAGCATGACATGGGCATGGGGCTTGGGCTTGCCGTCCTCACCCATGTCCCAATGCACGTTGAGGTCTGCGACCATGCCGCATGTCACAAACTGCCGCATGACGAATTCGCGGGCAAGGGCGATGCCCTGTTCCTGATCCATCTCGCGCGGAATCGCGAACTCTACCTCCCGCGCCAATTGCGCGTCCTTGCGCTTCTCCCCGGCCTCCACCGCATTCCACAGGGTTGCGCGATCGCGCAAATGGTCAGGCGCGCCCTTGGGCAACAAGATCTCGGAGTGAACGACGCCGGCCTTGTTAGAGAAATCATGCGCCCGCCCGAGCCGCTCGTCCTGCAGCCGCGCGGCCGACCGATAAGCCGCAGCCGCCACCGCGCTCGATCCGTTGGCGCGGCTGATGACCTTGGCCGAGAAGTGATAGATCGCCATGAGGTCCGCTATCCTGCGCTTCCAGGCAGACGTCGGCAACGACGTATAAGCGCGCACTCAAACTCTCTGCCGTTCGTCTGATTGACTTCGTCGCATTAACGGCCCCGACCCACCTACGATCATTACGATGGCTCTTCCCATCAGATCGGAGCCAGGAAAGGAGAGCCGTGATGCGCAAGGTGCGCGACTATGACGCCGAACTCAAAGCGCTGGGTGACAAGGCCCGCGCTTTGAAGGCAAAGAAGGTCCAGCAACTGGGCGAACTGGTGATGGCGACTGGCGCCGACACGCTCGATGCCGATGTGCTGGCGGGCGCGCTCGTCAAAGCGGCGGAAACCGATGCGCAAGGGCAGGGGGCATGGCGCGAAACCGGCGCCGCCTTCTTTCAACGGCGGAGCAAGAAGCCGCGCG
>JBEVNC010000007.1:0-11953 GCA_040508315.1 Sphingobium sp. | reverse complement strand
AAGCCGCCGAGCGATCTCATCAAGCCACTTGGAAACGCATCGGATCACTCCTCGACAACTTCCCGCCAGCCGAGTGCGCCGCCTATCTCACTAACTCAGGATATGCTGCAAGCTAACGTCATCACGCTCTAATAAGTCATTCCCGCGCAGGCGGGAATCCAGGGTCGCAAGCGCAGTTTTGCGTGGCTCTGGATTCCCGCCTTCGCGGGAATGACGATCAATAGGGCAGTTTCCCAACTACCCCTCAGGTCTTAAGACGCGTCACACCCTCAAATCGTCGGCACAGGCTCCGGCCCCGAATAATCGTAGAACCCGCGCCCGGACTTGCGGCCATACCAGCCCGCCTCGACATATTTCAGCAGCAGCGGCGCGGGGCGATATTTGGGGTCGCCGGTCGCCTCCAGATAGACCTTGCAGATTTCCAGCAGCGTATCGAGTCCCACAAAATCGGCGAGTGTCAGCGGTCCCATCGGCTGGTTGGTGCCCAGCTTCATGCCGGTGTCGATGTCGACCACATTGGCGATGCCCTCGCTCAGCACGAAACAGGCCTCGTTCAGCATTGGCACCAGGATGCGGTTGACGATGAAACCGGGCGAATCCTTCGACACGATCACGGTCTTGCCGATCTTCGCGGCATAATCCTGCACCAGATCGAGCGTCGGCTGGCTGGTGGCGAGGCCGCGAATGACCTCCAGCAGCGCCATCACCGGCACCGGGTTGAAGAAATGCATGCCGATGAAGCGCGCCGGGTCGGGCGCGGCCTGCGCCAGCCGCGTGATGGAGATGGACGAGGTGTTGGTCGCCAGCACCGCCTGCGGTCCCAGATGCTTGCCGATATTGGCGAAGATGGCGCGCTTGACCTCCTCGCGCTCGGTCGCGGCCTCGATCACCAGTTCGCAATCGGCCATGGCGGCGGCATCGCCCACCGGCTCGATCAGCGCAAGCAGGCTCTGGGCGGCGGCGGCGTCCATCTTGCCCTTGTCGACCGCGCGGCCGACCTGCTTGGCGATGCCGTCCTTGCCCTTTTGCGCGCGTTCGACATCCACATCGGACAGAATGACCTTGTACCCGGCCTGCGCCGATACCTGTGCGATGCCGATACCCATTTGCCCGGCACCGATGATCCCCACGCAGCCCATCGCAAAAATCCTTTTCCTGAGGTTCGACCGAACCAATTTTCTACACCTATCGTCGCAACTGCATTATGCTGCCTGTCGTGACAAGGCTCCACTTGACTGGAGCGGGATGGCTGATGGCCACCGCCGCAATGCTCGCGCTGAGCCATGGTCCCTTGCGCGCTGCGGCGCCTGCCGCTGGCGGCGACGTTATGGCGAGCGCCGAAAAGCCGCAACCGGGCCTCACCCAGTATAACGGCGACTGGGCCGTGGGCTGCGACAATCTGCTGCGCTGCGAGGCGGTCGCGCTCCAGCCGGAGGGCGGCGACGGCGAGGAGCCGATGCTGTTGCAAGTCGGCCGCACGGGTGGCCCTGCAGGGCCTACGACGTTGCGTGTCAGCGGCCTCTCGCGCCTGCCTGCCGTCATCTCTCTGGTCGTTGACGGGCGTGAGGTCGCCGTGCTGGACGGCACTGCGAGCGACGAAGCGGTGGTACGGGGCGCCGATGCACTGCGGGTCGTGCAGGAGATGGCGCAGGCCACGACCATAGAATTGCGGCCGGGCAGCGACGGCGGCAAGCCTTCGCGCAAGCCATTGCCTACACTGGCATCCTTCTCCAGCGCCGGCCTGGCGGAGAGCCTGCGCTTCATCGACTCGCGGCAGGGGCGCACGGGGACACAATCCGCCTTCGTCGCGCGTGGAACGGAACCGGATTCCGCAGTGCCGACACCGCCGGTCGTGCCAGTGGTGGCGCAGGTGCCCTCGCCCGACGCGGACGCCGCGCCCAGCCTGACGCATATGGAAATCGAGGAAGCGCGGCGGATCGCCCGATGCGAGGCGCAGTTGCCATCGGAAGGCGCCATCGAACTCTTTCCGCTGGACGGGAATGCGGCGCTGCTCCTGCTCACCTGCGATGCGGGTGCCTATAATGTGTCCGCCGTGCCACTGATCGCGCGGGGTAGCGCCGCTGGAACCCGGACCTTCAGCGTGGCGCATTTCGATTTCGCGCCGGGTTTCACAGGCGAGCCAGGCAAACCGCCGCTCGTGGTCAACGCGCTCTGGGATGCGCGGCGCGGCGTGCTGTCCAGCCTCGCCAAGGGGCGGGGCACCGGCGATTGCGGCGCATCGGAAAATTATGTGTGGGACGGCGCCGCCTTCCGCCTGATCGAAAGCCGCGCCATGCATGTGTGCCGGGGCGCGTGGGAATGGATCAGGCTGTGGGAGGCAGAACCCAGCCGCGCGGAGCCGCAGACGGTCGCCCATGGCGGCGCGGGCGGCGCAGGGATCGCGCCTGCCGCGCAATAGTGGCGATCAGCCCGCCGCCTTGGCAAGGTGGAGCGAGAATAATCCATCCGCATCCTGCCATTCGCGCATCGGCTCCCACCCGCTAGCGCGCAGCAGAAGCCTGGCGGTCCGGCCGTCATATTTGTGGCTGCTTTCCGTATGGATCGTCTCCCCCGCCACCATGGCGAAGCTCTGACCCGCGACAGTGAAGCCGACACCCTGCCGTGCGACCAGATGCATCTCGATCCGCGCAGCATCGTCGTTCCAGCGCGCTTCATGCGCGAAGGCGTCGATGGGCAGATCACCGCCCAGTTCGCGGTTGATGCGGTGGAGAAGGTTGAGATTAAAATCGGCCGTCACCCCCGCCGCATCGTCATAGGCCGGGACAAGTACATCCTCTCCCTTGATACGGTCCATGCCGATCAGCAGCATCGCTTCGTCGCCCAGCGAGGCACGCATGGAGCGCAGCAGGTCGACAGCGGCGCGCGGATCGAAATTGCCGATGGTGGACCCAGGGAAGAAGCCGAGCCGCATGCGCGGGCATCCGGCCGCAGGAAGCGCGAAGGGACGGGTAAAGTCCGCCTCGACCGGGATGACGGGCAGGCCGGGGAAGCTGGCCGACAAATTCGCGCTGCTATCGCGCAGGAAGTCGCCCGAAATGTCGACCGGCACATAAGCGGCGGGGGCGATGGCGCCAAGCAGGAGCGGCGTCTTGGCGAGAGAACCCGCGCCAAATTCCACGACGCAGCGGCCCGGCCCGATGGCCTCGGCGATGTCCACGCCACGTTCGGTCAGGATCGCGGTCTCTGCGCGGGTGGGATAATATTCGGGCAGGCGGGTGATCGCCTCGAACAATTCCGACCCGCGCCGGTCGTAGAACCAGATGGGAGGGGTCGCCTTGGGCGATGCCGACAGCCCGTCCAGTATGTCGCGGCGAAAGGCGGGATCGACGCGGGGCGGACGCAGCAGGGTTTCGACGTCGGTCATGCGGGGAGATCCTTGGCAAGGCGCAGGCCAGTGAACTGCCAGCGTTGATGCGGGTAAAAGAAGTTGCGGTAGGATGGACGGACATGGCCGCGCGGGGTGGCGCAACTGCCGCCGCGCAGCACGAACTGGCCGGACATGAACTTGCCATTATATTCACCGACCGCCCCTGCGGCCGCGCGAAAGCCGGGATAGGGGCGGTACGCGCTGCCGGTCCATTCCCACACGTCGCCGAACATCTGGCGCGGACCATCGGTCGCAGGTTCGGCAGGCAAGGGACGGCATGACCCGGCACGGTCGAGGAAATGCCCTTGTGCAGGGTCGAGCGATTGCGCGATCGCTTCCCATTCCGCCTCGGTGGGTAGGCGCGCGCCTGCCCAGGCAGCGAAGGCGTCGGCCTCGAAAAAGCTGATGTGCGTCACTGGCTCGGCGGGATCGACCGGCTCGCGGCCCGACAGGGTGAAGCGGGTCCAGCCACCGCCACCGTCGCGCTGCCAATAGAGCGGGGCCTCGACACCTTCCGCCTGTACCCATGCCCAGCCATCCGACAACCAGTGGGCAGGCTCGCCATAGCCGCCGCTCTCGATGAAGCCGATCCATTCGCCATTGGTGATGGGCCGGTCGGCAAGTGCATAGGGGGTAAGGTGGACGGCGTGGCGCGGCCCCTCGCAATCGAAAGTGAAACCCTCGCCATCATGGCCGACCTGGACGAGGCCGCAAGGCCCCGCATGCCAGCGCAGCGCTTCCGGCACGGCAGCCGGCTTGCGCGGACCGCGCGGCCACAGGCCCGGCTGCAACGGGTTTTGCGCAAACAGGTGGAGGAGGTCGGTGAGCAGCAACTCCTGATGCTGCTGCTCATGATGGAGGCCAAGCGTCACCAGCGCGCGGGCATCCTCGCCAATCAGCGGCAGGGCGTCCTGCATCGCCGCGTCAACATGCATGCGATAGGCGATGACATCGTCGAGCGAAGGGCGCGTCAGCAACCCGCGTTTGGGACGGGCATGGCGGGGTCCTTCGGCTTCGTAATAGCTGTTGAACAGATAGGCGAAACGCTCGTCGAACGGCCGATAGCCGGGGACATGATCGCGCAGGACGAAGGTCTCGAAGAACCAACTGACATGGGCGAGGTGCCATTTGGCGGGGGAGGCGTCCGGCATGGATTGGGCGGTGGCGTCGCCGTCGCTGAGATTGGCGGCAAGAGCGAGGCTGAGGTCGCGAACAGTCGCAAAGGTCGCTTGTGCGCCGCGCGGCTGTGTCTCCTGAAATGCGGGTTCACCCATACGCCCCCTAGCCGGTCGTCCGGTAATTTGGTGGCCTAGAAATGATCGAAGGGCGGATTTTGTTGCAACGCCTCAACGCAAAACAGCGTTAGCGCGATGCGCCCGGCACCCATTTCACATCGGCCTTGCCATCGTCGTTCAGAACCCGTCCCAGCACGAACAGCAGGTCCGACAGCCGGTTCAGATATGTCAGTGCGTGCGGATTGAGCGTCACCGACTCGCCAGCGCCCACCGCCCTGCGCTCCGCGCGGCGCGAAATCGCGCGCGCGAGGTGGACATGCGCCGCCGCCGCCGATCCGCCCGGCAGGATGAAGCTGTCGAGCGGCGTGATCCGCTCGTTGAGCCGATCGATCTCCTGTTCCAGCCGCTCGATCTGGGAGGATATGATGCGCAATGCCCATTCGGGATCGGGCGCGTCGGTGATGGGGGTGGCAAGGTCCGCGCCCAGATCGAACAGGTCGTTCTGGATGGTGCGCAGCAACGCGGCCTCTGCGCTGTCACCCATCGCCGCGACTGCGATGCCGATGGCGCTGTTCGTCTCGTCCACATCGCCGATGGCGGCCATGCGGGCATCGGCCTTGCTCACGCGTGAGCCATCGACCAGCCCGGTCGTGCCCTTGTCACCCGTGCGGGTGTAGATCTTGTTGATCTTGACCAAGGAGCTTTACTTGCCGTTGAGCAGCAGGAGCAGCGCCACGAGGAGGATCGCCACCGCCTGGAAGGTGATGCGCATCATCATCATCTTGTTCTGTTTCAGGCTCGACTGGCTCGGCCCGGTGTCGGTGCTGTTCAGTTCTGCCTCAGTGGTCTTGAGAAAGACCACGATGCCCCGGACCAGCGTGACGACCGTCGCGATGGCGGCGGCGATGATGAGGATGACGAGAAAAGCGTTCATGATTTGGATGTAGGCTCAGCCGGGGCGGATTCCAACAGGAAAGCGGCCAGAACGAAGGTCCGCCGCGAGCCGGACGGGATCATGGCCGTCCGCGCGCAGTTCCGCCAGCGACAGGCCGCCACTGCGCTTGGCCAGGCGGCGTCCTTCGCTGTCGATCAGCAGCGGGTGGAAGCGATAGGCGGGCGTCGGCCAGCCGTGCAGTGCCTGAAGCAGCCGGTGCACATGCGTCGCCTCGCGCAGGTCGGTGCCGCGCACGACATGGCTGATGTCCATCGCCGCATCGTCCATCGTGGCGCACAGATGATAGCTGCCCGGCGCATCCTTGCGCGCCAGCACGATGTCGCCGAAGGGGAGGGGGTCGGCGACCACCTCGCCCCGGTCCATGTCGTGCCATGTCAGCGGCCCTGCGCGCCGGGTCGCCTGCGCCATGGCGAGCCGCCAGGCATGCGGTTCGCCCGCCGCGATCCGATCCGCGCGTTCCTGCGGCGACAGGCAGGCGCAGGTGCCGGGATAGGCGGGTCCGTCCGGGCCGTGCGGCGCCGACGCGCTCGCCGCGATCTGGCGCGCGATGTCGGCCCGCGTACAGAAGCACGGATAGGCGAGCCCTTCGGCGGCCAGCCGGTTCACCGCATCGCGGTAAAGCGGCAGGCGGTCGGACTGCATCACGAGCGGTCCGTCCCATTCGATGCCCAGCCACATCAGGTCGGTGAGGATGCCGGCGACATGCTCGGGCCGCGACCGTGCGCCGTCGATATCCTCGATGCGCAGGCGAAAGCGGCCATCGCCCGCCCGCGCCAGATCATGCGCCATCAACGCCGACCAGCCATGACCGATATGCAGGGCGCCGGTGGGACTCGGGGCAAAGCGGGTGACGGGCGGGTCGGGGATCATCTGGGGGCTTGACGCATGGTCATGGTTGTTGTGTCATGCCCCTGTCACGATCTTCGGGGAAGGGTCGCGACGGAAAAAGTCAGTTTCAGGGGGTTGCGTCAGGCAATGTACCATCCCGACCGAATACGGCATCCCGATAATTGCCCGTCTCTCGTGCTGAATGCGGATTATACGCCGCTCAGCTACTATCCATTGAGCCTCTGGCCCTGGCAGACCGCCATCAAGGCGGTTTTTTTGGACCGAGTGGACATCGTGTCCAGCTACGACCGGGAAGTGCACTCGCCCAGCTTCAACATGCGCATCCCGTCGGTGATCGCGTTGAAGCAGTTCGTGCGGCCGTCGGAATATCCGGCCTTCACCCGGTTCAACCTGTTTTTGCGCGACCGCTTCTCCTGCCAATATTGCGGATCGCCCAGCGACCTGACCTTCGACCATGTGGTGCCGCGCCGCGCGGGCGGGCGCACGACATGGGAGAATGTCGCCACCGCCTGCTCCCCCTGCAACCTGCGCAAGGGTGGCCGCACACCGCGCGAGGCGAGCATGAAGCTGCGCGAGGTCCCGATCCGGCCGACGACATGGCAGTTGCAGGACCATGGCCGCGCCTTTCCGCCGAACCATCTGCACGAAAGCTGGCGGGACTGGCTTTATTGGGACGTGGAATTGTTGGCGTAACCCACAACCTCCCCACGCTCGCTTGGGGAGGGGGACCGCCGCGCAGCGGTGGTGGAGGGGCCTGCGCCCTCGTCTCATTGCCCCTCCACCACCGGGCTACGCCCGGCGGTCCCCCTCCCCGAGCAAGCTCAGGGAAGATTGAAGCCGGGCCGGATGTCTATACAGCCTAACCCGCCGCGGGCAGCCACTCCATATCCAGATCGTCGTAGCGATTGGTATAATGCCCGATCTCCTGCAACCGTGCCTCGTCCAGCAGGGTGAAGCTGCCGGGTCCGCGCGCGATCAGGCCTTCTGTCTCCAGTTGCCGGATCATGCGGTTGACATGGACGGAGGTCAGGCCGACCGCGTCGCCAATCTCCTCCTGTGTGAGCCGCAGGTCGAAACTGTTGCCCAGCTGGTCTTCGGTAACGCGCAGCCGGTCGGCGATGTCGAGCAGGAAGGCGGCGACCCGTGCCTTCGCCGACGCGCGGCCCAGCGAGGTGAGCCGGTCGGTCAGGGCCACGCGTTCGGTCTGCGAAATCACGAACATCAACGCCGCGACGCGGGGATGCTCCTCGATCAGGCGGCGCAGCGCATGCTTGTCGAACGGGCAGATCACGCCATCGGTCAGAGCCGCGAGCGATTCCGGCGCCTTGCTATAGGCAGTGCTGGCCGAACCGATGAAGTCGCCGGGAAAGTATAGCCGCAATATCTGGCGTTGCCCATCGGGCAATATGACGTAACTCATCATTCGGCCGCTCGATACGACGAACAGCTCGGTAACTAGATCCTTTTCCCGCTGGATGATCTGCCCCTTGCGAACCTGCCGGGGATTTTCCTCCAGTCGCTGCAACGCCTTTTCTTCGCCGGGCGTCAATTTCATGTATTTCTTCAGTCTTGCAGCGAAACAACTATCGGTCACCTTGAACCTCTTTCCCTTTGCCGCCTGCATTTTCGTTGCAGAGGCAAAACGCTCCATCCACCCTATGGCTGCACGGCGCGTTCACGCACTAAACTGGATTAAACTGGAGCGTCGCCAATTCCTGTTTTGTTTCATGTGCTTAATAAAGCGCCATTTTTGTCGCACCCTTTGCGTTTCCGCCGGTCTTGCCTTGGCCCGGATTCTGTCTAAGACCGGGCCATGGATCGTATCATCATCGAAGGGGGCAAGCCGCTCAGCGGCCGTCTCCCCATCTCCGGCGCGAAAAATGCCGCGCTCACCCTGCTTCCCTGCGCGCTACTGACGGAGGAGCCGGTCACGCTGCGCAACCTGCCGCGCCTCGCCGATGTGGACAGTTTTGGCCACCTCCTTAACCAACTCGGCGCGTCGACCACCATCGAAGGGTCACGGCCAGAGGATTTCGGGCGCGTCATGACGTTGAAGGCCGGGCGGCTGACCTCCACCACCGCGCCCTACGACATCGTGCGCAAGATGCGCGCGTCCATCGTCGTGCTTGGCCCCTTGCTGGCGCGTGGTGGCGAGGCGACGGTGTCGCTGCCGGGCGGCTGCGCCATCGGCAACCGGCCCATCGATTTCCATCTGAAAGCGTTCGAGACGCTGGGCGCGCATATCGAGATGGCCAATGGCTATGTCCGCGCCATCGCGCCGGATGGCGGCCTCAGGGGCGCGCTCATCAACCTGCCCTTCCCCTCGGTGGGTGCCACGGAAAATTCGCTGATGGCGGCCGCCCTGGCCAATGGCGAGACGATCATCGCCAACGCCGCGCGTGAGCCAGAGATCGTGGACCTGTGCAACCTGCTGGTCGAGATGGGCAGCGAGATCGAGGGCATCGGCACCGACCGCATCACCATCCACGGCAAGCCGCGCCTTTACGGTGCGACCTACAAGGTCATGCCCGACCGGATCGAGGCGGGCAGCTATGCCTGCGCGGCGGCGATCACGGGCGGCGAACTGGAATTGATCGGCGCGCGCACCGACGACATGCACGAGATACTGGCGGGCCTGACCCAGGCGGGCGTCCACGTCGAGGTGACGAAGACGGGCATCAAGGTCGCGGCGGATGGCAAGCTGAAGCCGCTCACCGTGTCGACCGCGCCCTATCCCGCGTTCCCGACCGACATGCAGGCGCAGTTCATGGCGATGCTCACGCTCGCGGACGGGGAAAGCGTGTTGACCGAGACGATCTTCGAAAACCGTTACATGCATGTGCCCGAGCTGACGCGCATGGGCGCGGATATCGCGGTTAACGGGCGGACGGCGGTCGTGCGCGGTGTCCCGAAACTATGGGGCGCACAGGTGATGGCGACCGATCTGCGCGCGTCGATGAGCCTGATCCTCGCCGGCCTCGCGGCGGATGGCGAGACGCAGGTAAACCGGGTCTATCACCTCGACCGCGGTTATGAGCGGCTGGAGGAGAAGCTGGGCGCGGTCGGCGCGACGATCGAGCGGGTGAGCGACGGTTAAGGTTGGACCTTTGCGTTTCGGTGCTCGTCATCCTGGCGAAGGCTGGGATCTGGTGACGCAGGGTTGCGCCCGGTCGAGAGGGACGTCACCGTGCGTCGGCGACGTCGGGTGGCGACCATTCTTTGACACCTAGCCGTCCCTTAGGAGAGTCTATTTGCGGACGTTAAATAGGCAGCTATATCCGATGAAATGAGAAGGTCTGACCGTGAGATTGGGTGGGATGACGCGCTAATCGAACGCGCGCGCAGCCTATTCACCGATACGGCGAGCCGCTTTAACCTCCAATATGATTGGGATGAGACATCCCCGATGGGAGTGGCCTGTATTTACCCTGCCCAGAATGGCCTTGATTTCGATCTATGGCTTTCTTTGAACGATGAAGAGTTCGTCTGCTCCGGAGATCAATGGTATGCGAGCCTTTCTCCTGCCGATGACCAAAGCAAATGGGAATTGATCGTTCAATTGGTCGAGGGACTGATAACGGGCGATGCGAGATTGGTTCTTTACAAAGCGATTGGGTGGTCAAAGCCATATTGGACTGAGGTGCAGTTACAAATTGATGGCTGCTGGGAAAGCGTTTCGACTGGAGCAGGGTGCGCAATTCCTCCAGTCGTTCGACCAACCATTCTCCGAAATGGGCATCAACCTAAAGTCGGTTTGTTTAGGCCAGCATTGGGATCATCAATCCTGTTGATCGTGGTCATCGGATTGATTTACTGGATAGCGAAATAATACTGAAAGTCAGCTTAGCGAAAACGCTACCGAATAGCCGCCCGTCCGCTTTCCACCCAAATCAGACAGCCGCGCCGCCCTCGCACCTACAACTTCCCGTACTTCGCCTCGAACGCCACAATATCATGTGCCGCTAGCAGTGCCGCCTGATCTACCCAATTGTCGCGCACGGGGCGGCCCTTGAATGCGCCCAGCTTTGCGTCGATGGCGTCCACGTCCGGATCGGCCCATGCCGCGATCTGGGCGAACCGGGTGATGCCCTCTGCGTGTAGGATCGCGACGATCTTCGGCCCTACCCCTTTCAGCAGCAGGAGGTTATCGCCCTCGCTGGCGGTCGTGAGGGACGGGGTCGTGGGCACGAACGTGGGTTCCACCACTTCCGCGCGTTCAGGGGGGATGGCTTCGGGCGTCGCCGGCTCGGGCGTTACCACCGGGGCGGGGGCGACGAACTCCGGTTCCGGCACCGTGTGCACCAGCGGCATGGCGGCGATGATGTCCGGCGCGGGCGTCACTGGCGGTGCCACGGCATCGGGCGCGCGCACCGGCGTTTCGCGCGAAGCCACGGTGGTTGGCTTACGGCGTAGCAGCAGCACGGCGACCACGATGATCGCGAACGCCGCAATCAGGATGATGATCCAGCCCGTCTCGGTCATTGCCTGTTCCTCTCCCTAAGAACGTTTTTCAATGGGCGAACAGCCCGCTTGTTGGGAAAAACGCGTCAAAATAAAACTCTCAGTGCGCGCTGCGCGCCAGTTCTCGCCAGCCTATGTCGCGTCGGCAGAAGCCGCCGGGAAAGGCGATCTTGTCCACCGTCAGATAGGCGTCGGCCCGCGCCTGCGCCAGGGTTGGGCCGGTCGCCGTCACCGCCAGCACCCGGCCGCCATTGGCGATCAACTCGTCGCCATCGAACGCGGTGCCTGCGTGAAAGATCATCACGCCGTCCTCCGTCGCGGGCAGGGTGATGATGGCGCCCTTGTCCGGCGTGCCAGGATAGCCGTTCGCGGCCATGACCACGGCGATCGCAGGATGGAGGGCCAGTTGCGGCAGGTCGGCGGGCACTGCCCCCTGCGCCACCGCGAGCAGCAGCGCGGCAAGGTCGCCCTCCAGCCGCATCATCAGCACCTGGCATTCGGGATCGCCGAAGCGGCAGTTATACTCGATCAGCTGCGGCCCGGTGGGCGTCAGCATCAGCCCCGCAAACAGCACGCCCACATAAGGGGTGCCGCGCGCCGCCAATGCGGCCACCGTTGGAAGGACGATCCGCTCCATCACGTCCGCTTCCAGCGCGGGGGTGAAGATGCGCGCTGGGCTGTAGGCACCCATGCCGCCGGTATTGGGGCCGGTGTCGCCGTCGCCGACGCGCTTATGATCCTGCGCCGAACCGAAGGGGATGGCGGTGCGCCCGTCCGACAGCGCGAAGAAGCTGACCTCCTCGCCGGTCAGGAACTGTTCGATGACCACCCGCGCGCCGGCCGCGCCAAAGCCGCCGTCGAACATCATGTCGAGCGCCTCATCCGCCTCTTCCGCGGTTTCGGCGATGATGACGCCCTTGCCGGCTGCCAGCCCGTCCGCCTTGATGACGACGGGCAGGCCGAAACCGCCAATGGCCGCGCGCGCTTCGTCCAGGCTTTCGCAGCGGGCATAGCGGGCGGTGGGAATGTCCGCCTCGTCGCACAGCGCCTTGGTGAAGGCTTTCG
>JBEVNC010000187.1:0-14467 GCA_040508315.1 Sphingobium sp. | reverse complement strand
GCAGATACGCGCCATAGGCGTTCATCTGGATCACGCCGCCCTTCGCGGCGAGCGCCTTGAGATGATCGTCGTCTATGTTGCGCGGGTGGTCGTAAACCGCCTTGCATCCCGAATGGGTCAGCAGGATCGGCGTGGTGGACAGGGCAAGCAGGTCGTCCAGAACCTGATCGGAACTGTGAGAGGCGTCGGGCACGATGCCGAGGCGGTTCATCGCCGTCAGCAATTCCTTGCCGAGCGGACTGAGGCCGCCATAGCGCGGTTTCCTGCTGGGATCGGTAGAGCTGTCCGCGAACTGGTTGTGTGCGAAATGCGCGAAGCCGACCACGCGCACGCCCATGGCATGAAAGGTCTTGAGCAGCGAGATATCCTCACCCAGCGGGTAGGCGTTCTCCATCGACATATAGACGATGCGCTTGCCCGCGGCCGCGATGGTGGCGGCATCTTTGGCTTCGGTCGCCAGTTGAAAGTTGGCCGGATCGGCCGCGACCATTTCCCGGATCGATAGGCCACGCAGAATCGCGAAGTCGCGCGCCTTGCGGAAACCCACTTCGTCCAGCGGCCCCTGCGGCGTATAGATCGCCCAAAAACCGCCATCCAGACCGCCCTTCTTCATGCGCGGAAGGTCGACCTGCGTATAGTCGGTGTGAACGTCATGCTCATCCTCGATCGACCAGCCGGGCAGGTCGAGCGACGCGGGCGTGTCGAGATGGCTGTCGAGCGTCAGCATCCTGTCGTGCAATTTCAGGATCGGCTTCGGCACGGGCTGTGCCTGCAGCGTGACCGGCAGCAGCGCCAGTGTGGCTGTTCCCAAGGCAAGGATGAACCGCATCGAAACTCCCGAAACTGGCGATCTGGTACGCGCCGGGCGGCCGGACGGCTGCACCGATGCGAATAGGCCGTCCAACCGCAATGACGAATACGTCTTTTGCCGGGGCGGCTTATCCCCGCCTGCTGCAACCCCTGTGCGCTATCGCCTTACTATGCAGCGAAAGCCGATATGCGATGTCGATGTGTCGATGGCTTGCGGCCAGCGGGCGGCGGGCCGGTAACGGCGGCAATAATTGGCGGCGCACAGATGCGATCCGCCCTTCAGCACGCGGCGTGGAACGGCGACGGGAGCGTTGGGGTCGATGCTTGCGCCGATCCGGTCCGGACTGCCGCAACAGGATGCGGCCCGGTCCGGCGCATCGGAATACCAGTCGGCGGTCCACTCCCAGACATTGGCGATCATGTCGTGCAGGCCGTAAGCATTGGGCGGATAGCTGCGCACGGGCGCTGTCCGTTCCAGGCCGGGCGGGGCGCGATTTTCGGTCGGGAACTGCCCGTGCCAATAATGGGCGAGGCGGCGACCGTCCGGCTCCAGCTCCTCTCCCCACGCATATGCGGCACCGGTCAGGCCGCCCCGCGCCGCATATTCCCATTCTGCCTCGGTCGGGAGCGCCTTGCCCGCCCATGCGGCATAGGCTTCCGCATCCTGCGCGACCACATGCACCACGGGATGGGCATCCATCCCCGCGATGCTGCTCCCCGGACCCAGCGGATGGCGCCAGTCGGCGTCGGGCACGAAACGCCACCATGCGGGCACCACTCCATCCGCAAAGGCCATGCCGCCCGCATCCTCCGGTGGCTGGAACACGGAGGAGCCGGGCACGAGCATGTCGGGCGTGTAGCCGGGAAAGTCGCGGGCCGACAAAAAGCGCTCGGCCAGCGTCGGATAGCCGGTCGCCGCCACGAAGCGGGCGAAATCCGCATTGGTGACCGGCGTCTCGTCCATCCAGAAATCGCCGACCGTCACTTCGCGGACGGGCGCTTCCTCCGGATAGAAATCCTGCGACCCCATATGGAAGCGGCCGCCCCGAATGAGGCGCATGCCGCTCAGCTTGCCCGTCTTGCGCTTGACCATCGTCAGGGTGAATGGAAGCGCCTGGTTGGCAACACAACCCCGTTCTTCTTGGCATAGCGATCCCACTCGGCGATCAACTCCGCCAGCTTGACTGGCTGGGCGGCGGAGAGATCGCTCGTTTCGCCCGGATCGGTGGCGAGGTCGAACAGATGCCATTGCCCGTCGCCGGTATCGGTGATCTTCCACGCGCCCTTGCGGATCGAGCGGGAGCCGAACAATTCGGTGCCGAAGGCTTCATCCGGGCCATGCACGGCCTGTACCCTGCCCGAAAGCCAGGGGAGGAGGGAAGTGCCCTGTATCGCCTCCACGTCGCGTCCCGCGAAATGCCCCTTTGGTTCGGGCACATGGGCGAGCGCGAGGAAGGTGGGAACGATGTCGGCCGCCGTCAGGAACGCCCGGCCGATCCGTGCGGGACCTGTCACATCCGCCGGGCCGCTGATGAAACTCGCGGTGCGCGTGCCGCCCTCCGTGGCATAGGTCTTGTACAGCCAGGACGGCGCCGACGATGCGCTTGCCCAGCCGGGGCCATAGCCGGTGAAGCTGGTCGCCGCACCGATATTTGCGATCCGATTGTCGGCCTGGTCGTGGCGCTTCTTGATAGAGGGGAGTTCGGCATCGTCATAGGCCATACCCTCCGCGCCATTGTCGGACAGGAAGAGGACGACCGTGTTGGCGAGCTTGCCCGAGCGTTTGAGTTCGGCGATCACGCGGCCGACATTCTGGTCGAGCCGGTCGACCATGGCCGCATAGACCTCCATCTCGCGCGCGGACACGGCCTTCTCCTCCGCGGAGAGGGCGTTCCATCCACCGGGGGGCTTCAGGCGGGCATGGGCGGGCTTGGCGGGATCGGTAAGGCCGAGCGCCGCCTGTCGCTCCAGCCGTTTCGCCCGTAGTGCGTCGAAGCCTGCATCATAGACCCCGCGATAGCGCGCTATATCCTCCGGGGGCGCCTGCAACGGCGCATGCGGTGCGGTGAAGGCGAGATAGGCGAAGAAGGGCTTGTCGGTCTTTTCCTTCAGATAGCCGATCATATGGTCGGCTATCGCATCGGAGGAATAGAAGCCGTCGGGCAGTTTCTCGATGATCCTGCCGTCCTGGGTATAGACTACGCCCTTGGTCGGATCGGTGGCGAGGCCCACCCCATAATGATTATGCGCCGCGGGCAGTATGGCGAAGCTCCGCTGGAAACCGCGATCATGCGGATCGCGTCCCGCCACATCGCCCAGATGCCATTTGCCGGACAGGAGGGTGCGATAGCCGTTCGCCCCCAGCAGTTCGGCAAGCGTCGCATTGTCGGGCCGCAGCCAGCCCTCCAGCCCCCTTTTGCCCTTCTGGTTGGGTGTCACCATCTCCATCGCGCCCAGCCCGACCCGATGCGGGTCGGTGCCGGTCAGCAGCATCGCACGGGTCGGCGAGCAGGCGGGCGCGGCGTGGAAATCGGTGAAGCGCACGCCGCGATGGGCCAGAGCGTCGAGATTGGGCGTGCGGATTTCGCCCCCGAACGCGCCGAGGTCCGACCAGCCCAGATCGTCGGCCACGATGATCAGGAAATTGGGCGGCCCCTTCTCCTTCGCCTGCGCGCTCGCGATGGCGAGCGCGGCGAAGGAGAGGGCGACCATCAGGCGGGCGATCTTGCGGCGGCGCATCGGGATGTCCTTCCTACCAGAGCGGGCGTTGCTGGAGCGCGGCACGGCGGTCGCGCACGATCTGTTCGCGCTGCTCGGCCGTGACGGTGGGTGTGCCCGCGGGCAACGACTTGCGCACATCCGCCAGCGCCACCTTGCGCACGGTCGGGACCGGCTGGCTGGAGCATTCCGTCCAGCGACCCTGTATCGCGCCCTTGGGATAGCCTGCCGTGTCCAGCCAGTTCGGCACGCCGGGATCGCGCGCCGAGATGACGACGCGCAACATCCCGTCGGCATCGGCCTTGGCCTGCGTGTCGTTCAGGCTGCTGTGATTATTGTACCAGTCGGTCGTCTCGTAAATCTCGTTGGTCAGTAGGATCGATCGATAGAGGCATTTGTCGGGCAGCTTTGCCTCGACGATCAGCGCCTCGTCGTCGGCCAGTTCATAGGCCCCTTCATAATAATATTGGCCAAGAAGCCCGCCCATATTGGCGAAATCCGATCCCTTGAGCTTGTTGACAAAGCCTTCCTGGCGCAGCTTTTCGACCTGACCGACCAGCAATGGCGCGATGAAACCTGCTGCTGTGGGGATCGCGCGCAGCTTTGCCTCAAGTATGGCGGCGGCGGGGCGCGGGCGGACGGCGGGCGCGTCGATCCGCTCGATGGACAGCGTCGGCTCCACCTCATGGCCCCAGTTCGATCCGACCATGCGCAGCAGCAGCCGGTTGCTCACCGGGTCGAGTTGCCACCAGTCGCCCGTATAGCCTGCGGGGCGGGCGGGGCTAAGGATCACGTCATAGCGGCCATCCTTGTCGACCTTGAGCGCGTTCAGGTCGTGCGTCGCCCAGCGCTTGGCGCCAAGGTTGACGGTGCCGGGCGTCTGTTTGGGGATCGGACCGGCTTGCGCGATACGGACCTGGCGCATGGTCCCACGCCGGCCGCGCAACCGGTAGCTGCCGCCCGGCGTCAGTTCGACGCTGCGATAATTGGTGTCGGCATTGGGCTGGCCCACGGTGATATAGTTGTTGAGCGATGGAATGAAGGAGGGGTGATCCGGATCGCTCGCCAGCGCGCTGATGCTGGCGCCTGCGACTGCGGACAAGGCCAGACGGCCGATCTCCTGCTGGACCTGCGGGTCGTTGCGATCCTTCTCCGGCAGGCGGGCCAGCATCTTCGCGGGGAGATCGCGCAGGCCGTCGAGAAATTCGTTCCAGCCGGGGACCGAAGCCGCAGCGGCGGGTGTCGGGGCGGCCTGAGCGCCTGCTCGCGACCCCATGGGAAGCAAGGCGGCACCGATGGCGATGAGGGCGGCCCCTTTCAGGGCCGGGCGGATATGCATTCTCTCTCTCCCGCTTGGTCTGTTCGATGTCCGACGCCGGTCCGGAATGGACGGCGCCGGACAAGCAGCTTAGAATTTGGTCCTGAAGGTCATGCCATAGGTGCGCGGATCGCCGGGCACGCCGGTGATGCGGCCGGTATTTCCGCCACTGATATTGGTGAAATACTCTTCGTCCAGCAGGTTGCGCACCCAGCCCGACACATCCCACAGCCCGTCGGCCGTGCGCAGGCCGATGCGTGCATTGGCGATGCCGAAGGCGGGCGCACGCGAATAGACCGAATTGGTCACCTGCGTCAGATAGGACGACCGGTGCGAATAATCGGCATGGGCGTATAGCTCCACGTCGCGCACCGTCCCGGCCAGCGGCTGGAAGACGTCGAGCCCCAGATTATAGCTGAACTCCGACACGCCCGCGACCGGCTGTCCGCTCAGGTCCTGCGATCCGCCGCCAGCCTTCTCCACCGGCGCAGGCGCGTTGCCATAGTTGCGATAGGTCGCGTCAATATAGGACAGAGCGCCCGTCACGGCGAACTGGCGGACAGGCGCAAGACGGGCGTCCACCTCGAACCCGCGCGACCGGACCTTGCCGACATTCTGGATATATTGTGCGCTCACCCCATTGATGATGGTGCTGATCGAGCTTTGATAGTCGGACACGTCGGTCCAGAAGCCCGCCGCGTTGAAGGTGAGCTTGCGATCCCACAGCTCGCTCTTCAGGCCGATCTCATAGGCGTTCACTTCCTCCGGCTCGATGACCTTGGGGAAGACGAGGCCGGGGCGCGCCGCGACGAGGTTGAGGCCACCCGATTTGCCGCCGCGCGCATAGCTGGCATAGGTGAGCACGGTCGGTGCGATCTTGTAGCCCAGCGTGGCCTGTCCGGTCAGGCTGTCGTTCTTGTGCGCCACTTCATAGGGCGCAACGTTCGGCGCGAAATTATTGCGGAGGCTGAGCGCGGTCGGATTGGCCGTGATGTCGGCGCCCGCGACGGTGCGCTGGTCGAACGTCCCATATTTATCCTCATGGGTGAAGCGCAGGCCGCCGGTCAGCGAAAGCCGATCGGTGACGTTCCATGTCGCTTGCCCAAAGCCTGCATAGCTCTTGGTCGAGGTATAGGCGTTGTTGATGGAGGAAAAGCCGTTCAGCGCCGCTTCCCATGTCGCCAGCGGCACCGGGCTGTTGCCCGCACGATTCCAGGCAGGCGCGGCCGAGCCATAGCTGTTGAGGCCGGTGCTCTGCAGCCGCTGCCAGAAATAATAGAGACCGGCGACCCAGTCGATCGTCTGTTTGCCGGTGGAGGCCAGGCGCACTTCCTGCGTGAACTGCTGCTGGTGGCTCAGCGTGATGCCGACCGTCCAGATGGGCAGGCCCGTGCCGTCATTGTCGTTGCTGGGCGCCCAGTCCCACCAGCGATAGGCGGTGATGGAGGTGAGGGCGACGTTGCCCAGATCCCAGTCGACCTGACCGGAGGCGCCATAGCTTTCCATGAAGATGCGCAGCGGCGAGTCGATGTCCACCTTGCGGGCGAACGGATCGTTGGGCAGCAGCGTGTAGTTGGTCCGCGCCGCCTGCGCAGCGATGGTGTCGGACAGCGCCGCGCCATTGCTGAACGTCGTGAAGGTGCCCACGCCGACGCTGGTGCAGCAGCTATAGTCCTGCTTCGAATAGTCGCCGATCAGGCGGATGCGGACGTCCGACGTCGGCTCGATCAGCAACTGGCCGCGCACCGTGAAATTGTCGTTCGCCTGCGTGCGCGTGTTGGTGCGGACATTGTATAGATAGCCGTCGCGGTGGGTGTCCGCCGCGCTCAGGCGGATGGCGACCTTGTCGGCGACGATCGGCGCAGACACCGATCCGCGCACCTGATGGAAGCCGTAATTGCCGATATGTCCCTCGAACTGACCCTCGGGCGAGAAGCTGGGCAGCCGGCTGGTGACGTTGATCGCGCCGGCCGTGGTGTTCTTGCCGAACAACGTGCCCTGCGGCCCACGCAGCACCTCGATGCGGTCGAGGTCGACCAGCTCGAACTGCGACTGAGCGGGGCGGGCATAATATACGTTGTCGACATAGACGCCGACGCCATATTCCAGCCCGTCATTGGACACAGCGACGTTCGACCCAAGGCCGCGTATGTTGATGTTGGTGTTGCGCGGATTGATGCTGAACACCTGCATGGACGGCACGAGCTGCTGGAACTGGCTCAGCGAGACGAAGCCGGTCGCCTCGAGCTGGGCCTGACCGACGACGGTGAGCGCGATAGGCACGTCCTGCGCCCGTTCCTCGCGGCGCCGCGCGGTGACGACGATGTCATCGCCTGCCTCGGCGGACGCGGCTGCAACATCCTGCGCGTGCGCGATGCCGGTGCCGACAGGCATGGCGGCGAGGATCATGGCGGCTGCGCAAACCTGCGGCATGCGCGCCATGGCGGCGTGATATCTGATCATTTTTGAACCCTGAAACCTTGTGAGGACGAGAATCCCGTGCGGCTCGCCCAAGAAGATCGGGTGGATGCGCGCGCGTGCTCTCCAGATGACGCTTATGGATCGGTAGGCACCCCCCAAAAGAATGCCGCCCCCATGAGCATGTATCTTTACTAAACTGGTTGAGAAGACAATAGGAAAATTCCGGAGCGCGCGCTCCGGCTGCGTTCATGGCTGAGTTCGTCAAAATTGGCCGGTCAGGAAAATTGTCGGCGGGCCGGATCGGCGGACCGTCAGGGCAGATGATTGGCAGGGATGAGAGATGAAGAGGGCAAGACGGATAGAGATAGCTGGCGGGCGGATTCTTCCGGCATTGCTGGTCGGCACGGCGCTGTTCGTACAGGCCGCCATTGCCGGTGGTGCGCAGGAGCCGAAGCCGGGCTTCCCCGCGCCGCGGTCTGCGCCGCCGCGCGCGCCCAATGTCCTCGTCATCATGACGGACGACGTGGGCTATGCCGCCAGCACCGCGTTTGGCGGTGCGATACCGACGCCGACCTTCGACCGGCTGGCGCAGGATGGCCTTCGCTACCGCAATTTTCATACGACCGCCTTATGTTCGCCGACGCGTGCGGCGTTGCTGACGGGGCGCAATCATCATGCGGTCGGTTTCGGCAACGTCGCCGACCTCGCCCATGCCGGCGAAGGGTATAACAGCATCATCCCCAAGGGTGCCGGAACGGTCGCGCAGATATTGTCGGCGGCCGGTTATGCGACCGTGATGGTCGGCAAGCACCACAATATCCCGACATGGCAGAACGGGCCGCTGGGACCGTTCGACCAATGGCCAAGCGGCCTGGGTTTCCAATATTTCTACGGCTTCACCGGCGGTCATACCAACCAGTTCTCGCCCGCACTGGTCGAGAACAACAGCGCCATCGAGCCGCCGCATCGGCCCGGCTATATTCTCGACCGCGATCTGGCCGATCATGCCGTCGACTGGCTGCGGCTGCACCGAGCGCAGGATGGCGCAAAGCCCTTCTTCCTCTATTATGCGCCCGGCAGCGCGCACACGCCGCTCCATGCACCGCGCGACTGGATCGGGCGGTTCAAGGGCAAGTTCGATGCTGGCTGGGACGTCTACAGGGCGCAGACGTTCGCGCGGCAGAAGCGTTTGGGCATCATCCCGCGCGACGCCAGGCTCGCCTCCACGCCGCCGGGCGTGAAGCCCTGGGCAGAACTGACCCCGGACGAGCGACGCCTCTATGCACGGCAGATGGAGGTCTATGCCGCCGCCCTGGCCTATTGCGACGATCAGATCGGCCGGGTGATCGGGGAACTGCGCGACAGCGGCCAGCTCGACAACACGCTCGTCGTCTTCATTCAGGGCGATAACGGCGCTGAGGGGACCGGCGCATTCAACTACAATGCGATGGGCAGCGGCGCGACGTCCAGGGCGGACGAGTTCACCCGTTCCCTCGCGCATATCGACGAGATCGGCGGACCGAAAAGCTATCCCGGCGTTGCGCTGGGCTGGGCTTCGGCGCTCGATACGCCCTTTCCCTATTACAAGACGGTGGCGTCGCGGCTGGGCGGCATAACCAACGGCATGGTCGTATCCTGGCCGGCCGGTATAAAGGCGCGCGGTGTGCGGGGACAGTTCACCGACGTCACCGACATTATGCCGACGATATTGGATGTAACCGGCGTGCCCTTGCCGTCCAGTCTGCAAGGGACCGAGCAGCGGCCGCTGGACGGGGTCAGCTTCGGCTATTCCTTCGCCGCGCCCAAGGCGGAGGAGCGGCACCGCCTGCAATATTTCGAGATCATGGGCCATGCCGCGCTCTACAAGGATGGCTGGCTCGCCGCCTCCCGCCTGCGTCCCGACAGCCGCCCGGACATCGCCGCACCGTGGGAACTCTATGACCTACGCTCCGATTTCAGTCAGACGGTCGACCTCTCGGCGCGCTACCCCGAGAAGCTCGCCGAGCTGAAGGCCGCCTTCCAGCAGGAAGCGGAGCGCAACCATGTGTTACCCCTGTCATCGGACACGCTGACGGCGTTGCTGCCGCAGAGCCGGCCGGAGCCGCTGGCGGAACCGGGGCATCATGTCCTCTATCCGTCCGGCTTCCGCTATACGGAGGGGACGTTCCCCAGCATCAACAACCGCAGCTGGACGATCACCGCCGACCTGGACGTCCCGGCGACGGGCGGCTCCGGCGTCGTCGTGACGCAGGGCGGCCGGTTCAGCGGCTGGGGCATCGTCATGCTGAAAGGGGTGCCGACCTTCCTCTATCGCCCTGATAACTGGGACGAGACACTGTTCCGCCTGGCGGCTCCACAGGCTCTATCGCCCGGCCGACATAAGGTGGAGGTGGAATTCAAAGGCGACGGAAAGGGCATCGGTTCGGGCGGCGGCTATACAATGCGGATCGACAGCGCAGTTGCCGCATCTGGGACGATGGCGCGGACCGTCGCCTTCAAATTCTCGCCCGAGGAGGCGAGCATCGGCTTCGATTCCGGCACGCCCCTGATCGATGACTATGCGATACCCTTCGCCTTTGACGGGCATATTCATTCGGTCGATTTCGACCTTTCGGAGGCCGATCTCGCCCGGCCAACGAGGCCATAGGCGACGGACGAACGTCACGCTACGTGGGGCGGGTAGGCGACTGGCCTCGCTCCCGCCCGGCATTCCCGGCTAATGTGAGGGGATGCGCGATAGGGCTTTCCCCGCCGCCCCGGAACGCCTAGACGGCGCCATCCCCGGGGGGGCGCTCATGCGCGGCTGAGAGGTGGTCAGCAGGCCACGACCCGACGAACCTGATCCGGCTGACACCGGCGTAGGGAGGGTTGGCGGCAGATCCGTTGTCCCTCCATGGAGTGGACGTGTGACGATGACGATCTGTTTCAATCTTGCCGGGCGGGCCGCCCTGACGGTTCCGGCGCTGCTGCTTGCACCCATGGCGCTGGCCAACGAAGGCGGCGATGCCGATCGCGCGACGATACAGGTCATCGGTCATCCCGATCCCGTCGGTTTGCTGCCGGATCAAAGCGCGCCCAAGGCGGTCAGCGCGATCTCGACCGACTTCATCATCAAGCAGGCGCCGACCCTCAACGCCTTCCAACTGGTCAACCTGCTGCCCGGCGCCAATGTCTCGTCGAGCGATCCTTACGGTCTGTCGGCCAGTTCCAGTCTGACGCTGCGCGGACTGGGGCAGGACCAGATCGGTGTCCTGCTGGAAGGCGCGCCGCAGAACGACATCGGCTATTATTATGCCTATCCTTCGCAGTTCGCCGATGCCGAGAATGTGCGGCAGATCGCGTTGGCGCAGGGGGCGGCCGATATCGATGCGCCCGTAGTCGCGGCGGCGGGCGGCATATTGTCGCTGTCGCTGGACGATCCCAAGGCCAGGAGCGGCGGTTTGGTCAATCTCTCGGTCGGTTCCTTCGATGCGCGCCGCGTTTTCGCGCGGTTCGACACCGGCACCATCGGGACGAGCGGGTTGAAGGCGTTCATTTCCTATTCCAACAACCGCGCCGACAATTGGCGCGGTGCCGGATATGACAAGCGCCAGCATGTCGATGCCAAGCTGCTGAACGAATGGGGCGAGGGCAACCGTGCCAGCATCGCTGTCTCCTTCAACGACGCCAACACCTCGACCTATCCCAGCCCGACGCTGGCCCAGTGGCAGGCAGACGGTCGCGGTTTCAACTTCGATGAGCGCTATAGCGAGGGCAACACCAATTACTGGCGGCTGTACCGTGCGCCGTTCCGCAATTTCTATGTGGCTGCGCCCGTTCATATCAGGCTGAGCGATCAACTGACCTTCGACAGCAGCGCCTATCTCCAGTTCGGCCATGGCAATTCGCCCTATGGAACGCAGTTGGCCACGACCGGCAATTATTTGGGCGCCGAAGAACTGACCCAGCCCATCGCGCTGCCCGGCGCGGTGGACGGGGTGGCGACGGTCCTGGGCAACTGGACCGGCAAGCAGCGCCGGTTCGGCGATGTAAGCAAGCTGACGCTGCAGGTGGGCGCGCACCGTATCACGGCCGGGCTGTGGTTCGACTATGGCACCGACCGCGTGACCCAATCCTATACCTCGGTCGGGGCCGATGGGCATCCGGTCGATCAATGGGGCTATCAGGACGAGGCGATCCGCACCGCAGACGGCCGACTGCTGGCCTATGAAAATCAGCGCACCACGACTGTCACCAAAGCGTTCTTCCTTGCGGACAGCATCGCGGTCACGCCGCGCCTGACCGTGGATATCGGCTTCAAGGGCGTCAGCCTGCTGCGCAACGGCTTCAACTATCTGCCGGGGCCGCAGTCGAAAGTGCATATCGCCAGTTTCGCCGCACTGCCGCGCGCGGCCGTCCATTACAAACTGGACGACCGTCAGCAACTGTTCGCCAACATCACCACCAATTTCCGCACGCCCAATGAATTCGCACTGTACGACAGCTATTATGGCGGGGTGCTGGTGGGGCAGGGGACAGACGCCCTGAAGAATGAATATTCGGTCTCGCAGGAACTGGGCTACCGCTATATCGGCCCCAGCCTGTCCTTCTCGCTGACCGCCTTCCACTATCATTTCCGCAACCGTCAGGTGGCAACGATCGTCGATAGTGGCGGCGCGTTGGTCAATTCGACGATCAATGCGGGTAGCCAGATCGGCTATGGACTGGACGGCGAGATCGACTATCGCCCGGCCAAGGGCGTCAGCATCTATGTCTCGGGCGAATATCTGCACACGCGTCTGAAAGACGACCTGTTCGTCGGCGGGGATTATCTGCCGACCAGGGGCATGCGGGCGGTGTCCAGCCCGTCCTTCCAGTTCGGCATGGGCAGCACCTATGACGATGGTCGCCTGTTCGGCAGCAGCGCGCTCAAATATGTCGGTCGCCAATATGCGACCTTCACCAATGACGAGAGCATCAAGGGCTATGCGACCCTCGACCTTTCCATCGGCGTGCATCTGGCCGGGCTGATCGATGCGCAGCGCATGGACCTGCGGCTCAACGCGATCAACGTGACCAATCCGCATGTCCTGTCCGGCGTATATGCGATCAGCAGCAACGCGCAAGATACGATCGGCCGCAACGGCACGGTGATCTCCGGTTCGGCGCCGACCTATTATATCGGCAGCGGGCGCGCCTTTGTCGCGACGCTCTCGCGCGCTTTCTGATCATGGGCGAACCGGCACCGCATCTCGTGCATGGCATGGGAATGGCGCTGGAGGCGGCGACATGGCCCGCCATTACGGATGCCGATGCCGAGGCGGTTCTCGCCCGTTTCCCAGCGGCGGGAAGCCCGGTCGCGCTCCACTGGCATTCGCCGCGCCCATTTTCGGCGGCGGCGCTCGTGCAGGCGGCCGGGGCGGATTTCTTCCTCAAGCGCCATCATCCGTCGCTGCGCACGCCGGATGTGCTGGCGCAGGAGCATCGCTTCATGGCACACCTGCGCGATGCGGGTGTGCCGGTGCCGGAAGTCATGGCTACGGCGGACGGAACGAGCACCATCGCGCACGGCGGCTGGACCTACGAACTGCATCGCAAGGCGACCGGCATCGACCTGTATCGCGACAGGCAATCCTGGACGCCGTTCCTGTCGCACGACCATGCGTATCGGGCGGGCGCAGCTTTGGCGCGATTGCATCTGGCCGCCCGCGATTATGCGGCGTCCCCGCGCGGCCCGCATCCGCTCATCGCTAGCTTTACCGTCCTGCCCGCGTGCGATCCGTTGGAGGCTGCGCGGGTTTATGTCGCGGACCGCCCTGCACTCGCAGCATTTCTGGCGGACAGGCCGTGGCAGCAGCAATTGGCGCGCCTGTTTGCCGCTTTGGGGGACGGGCTGCACGAACGCCTCGCCGCTCAGCCGCCACTGTGGACGCATAATGACTGGCATCCCTCGAACCTGCTCTGGACGCCCGATGGCGAGGTCAGTGCCGTCTTCGACTTCGGGCTGGCGACGCGAACCTGTGCCCTCCACGACCTCGCCACGGCGATAGAGCGAACCGCGATTCCGTGGCTGGACGTGACAGGCGTGGCCGATGCCGAAGCTGCGTTCGCAATGCTGGCCGGCTATCGGACGGTGCTGCCGCTGAGCCGCGACGATACCGGGACGCTCATCCGCCTCCTGCCGCTGGTCCATATCGAATTTGCCCTGTCGGAAGCCGACTATTTCTCCGGCATCGTGGGCGACCGCCATCAGGCGGAAGTGGCCTGGAGCGGCTATCTCATCGATCATGCGGAATGGTTTGTGTCGCCGGCCGGGCGGGACTTCCTGCAGCGGTTGGAAAGAGGAGCGTCCGCCTGATGTCCGTGTTGGAGATCGTCGCCTTTGCGGTCAGCTTTCTGGGCATCTGGCTGACTGCAAGGCGCCAGCTACTGTGCTGGCCGGTCAACCTGCTGGCGTGCGCGCTCTACTTCAAACTCTTCCTCGACGTTAAGCTCTATGCCGACATGGTGCTGCAAGCCGTCTTCGGCATGGCGATAGTCTATGGCTGGATTGTCTGGCAGCGGGGCAAACAGGATGCGGGGGAGGTGGTGGTCAAGCCGCTGGCGACCACGACCGCGTTGCGGGGACTTGGCGTCGGTGCCGCTGGTGCCCTCGCCATCGGCTGGCTCACCAGCCATCATACCGATGCGGCGCTGCCCTGGATGGATTCGTCGCTGAGCAGTTTCAGCCTCGTCGCCCAATATTGGACGGCGCGCCGCCATGCGGCCAGCTGGCTGCTGTGGATCGCGGTGGACATCCTCTATGTCGGCATGTTCGCCTTCAAGGCGTTGTGGCTGACTGCGGGCCTCTATGCCGCGATGATCGTGCTTGCGATGCTCGGCTACAGACGCTGGCGGCAGGCGCAAAAAGCGGTCGTGGACGTGCCGTGATGCGAAGCGCGTGGTGCTTTGCGGCGCACATAGAGGCGCACCGCCCGCCACGGCCATCGGGCTTGAGCCCTATCGCTTGTTTTTCCGCGCAATCCAGAGCGCACAGACGACGCCTGCGACTGCACCGGCGGCGCCGATGAGGGATGGACCCTCCAGGCCGGGCAGGATGGGCTTGAGGGCCAGCATGGCAAGGAATGCGGCGACCCCGACGACGATGCCGATGCCGATGATCTGCGGCAGATAAGCGAGCTTCATGGGCTTTCTCCTGTGGCTGACCATGGCGGCGGTAAC
>JBEVNC010000177.1:0-4877 GCA_040508315.1 Sphingobium sp. | reverse complement strand
ACGAGCAGATCGCCTTTCACCTCGCGCGAGCCAATCCGATGACCCCGCATCTGGACGGGGCACGGGCCTTGTTCGTCGCGCAGGGGGCGGACGCCTATGTCAGTCCCGACTGGTACGGCCTGCCCGATCAGGTACCGACCTGGAACTATGTCGCGGTGGAGTTGACCGGCACGGCGCGCCGCCTGGACGACGACGCGCTGCTGCCCCTCATCGACGCGCTCTCTACCGAGCATGAGGCGCGCCTGTCGCCCAAGCCGGTCTGGACCAGTGCGAAGATGACGCCCGGCCTCGCGCAACGCATGACAGGCGCGATTGCGGGCTTCACGCTCGACATCACCGGATGGCGCGGCACGCGAAAGTTGAACCAGAACAAGAATGACGCCGCGCGTCAGGGCGTCGTCGATGCCCTCACCGCGCTGGGCAACACGGCGATGGCGGGGGAGGTCGCTGCCCAATGACGGTACGCCTTGCCATTTTCGACTGCGACGGCACGCTGGTCGACAGCCAGCATAATATCGTCGCGGCCATGGACGGCGCGTTCATTGGGGCAGGCCTCGCGCCGCCGACGCGCCAGCAGACGCTCTCCATCGTCGGCCTCAGCCTCGTGCCCGCGGTCGCCGCGCTTATCCCCGATGCGGACGAGGCGTTCCACATCCATGTGGCGGAAGGGTATAAGGCGCATTTCCAGGCAATGCGTGCACGCGGCGAGCTGGGCGAGCCATTGTTCGACGGGATCACCGACATATTGGACGCGCTGGAGGATGATGGCTGGCTGCTGGGCGTCGCCACCGGCAATTCGGATCGTGGCCTTGCCCATTGCCTCGAATCGCATGGGCTGATGGGCCGTTTCGTCACGCTCCAGACCGCCGACCGCCATCCCAGCAAGCCGCATCCCAGCATGATCGCGCTGGCGATGGCGGAGGCGGGGGCCGACCCCGAGGCGACCGTGATGATCGGCGACACCAGTTTCGACATGGCGATGGCCTGCGCGGCGGGCGTACGCGGGCTGGGTGTCGGCTGGGGATATCATGCGCCGGATCTGCTGTTCGGGGCAGGCGCGGTCAGCGTCGCCATGGACAGCCCCGAACTGGGACGCCATATCGGCCTGCCATGACCGATCCCGTTCTTGACCTCATCCCGCCCGATCCTGAATCGGCTGCCCGCGCGGCACGTCAGCGTTTCTTCGCGATCAGCCTGTTCCGCATCTCCGGTGCGCTCATCCTCGTCTTTGGCGTCGCCATCGCGCAACAGCATTTCGGCTGGGTGACGGGGCAGAAGGCGCGGATCATGGGCGCGATCGTGGTGGCCGTCGGCTTCATCCAGATGATGGTGGTGCCGCGCATGCTGCAACGGGCCTTCAGGACGCCGAACCGCCCATGAAGCGATTCTACACGCTGGCGATTTCGGAGCGGGATGGCGACACGGGGCTCCATCGCTTCCTGCTCGACGGGCGGCCGGTCAAGACGCCGGAGCGCGCGCCGCTGGCCGTGCCGGGCGAGGCCGTCGCCGCCGCCATCGTTGCCGAATGGATGGCGCAGGGCGAGCGGATCGACGCCGCGACCATGCCCGTGACCGGCTTCGCCAACGCCACCATCGACAGGGTGCTGCGCGATGTGGATGCCTTCGCACATACCATCACCGCTTATGCGGAGAGCGATCTGCTCTGCTACCGCGCCGGCGATCCGGCGGAATTGGCCGAGGAACAGGCGCGCCATTGGGAGCCGCTGCTCGACTGGGCGCGGCAGCGCTATGACGTGACCTTCGCGGTGACGAGCGGAATCATGCCGGTTGACCAGCCCGCGACGACCGTGGCGCGTCTCGGCGCGGCCGTCGTCGCGCTGTCGCCCTGGGTCATGGCCGGATTCGCCACCATCGTATCGATCACCGGCTCGCTGGTCGGCTCGCTCGCGCTGATCGAGGATGTTCTTTCGGCGGACGCGCTATGGGATGCGGCGCATGTGGACGAGCGGTGGCAGGAACGCCGATGGGGCGAGGATGCGGAGGCGACCGCGCGCATGGCCATCCGCCGCGCGCAATATGACGATGCCGCCCGCTGGTGCGCGCTGATACTGACAGGGCATGCGATATGACCGGCGCTATCGAGATCGACGGCCTGACCAAGACCTATAAGGGCGGCAAGCTGGCGCTGGACGCCGTGTCGCTCTCCATCCCGCGCGGGGGGATATTCGGGCTGCTCGGCCCCAATGGCGCGGGCAAGTCGACGCTGATCAATATTCTGGCGGGCGTGGTGCGCAAGACGGGGGGAGCCGCGCGCATCTGGGGTTTCGATATCGACCAGAATCCCCGCAACGCGCGCAATTCCATCGGCATCGTCAATCAGGAGATCCTGTTCGATCCGTTCTTCACGCCGCTGGAGACGCTGGAGAATCAGGCAGGCTATTATGGCGTGCCCAAGGCGAAGCGCCGCTCCATGGAATTGCTGCGCGCGGTGCATCTGGAGGACAAGGCCAACGCCTATGCCCGCACGCTGTCGGGCGGCATGAAGCGGCGGCTGATGGTGGCCAAGGCAATGGTCCATTCACCGCCGATCCTCGTGCTGGACGAGCCGACGGCGGGCGTGGACATCGAACTGCGGCGGCAGCTGTGGGCCTATGTGCGCGAGTTGAACCGCGGCGGCGTGACCATCGTGCTGACCACGCACTATCTCGAGGAAGCCGAGGAATTGTGCGACCGCATCGCCATCATCAACCATGGCAAGGTCATCGCCGACAAGCCGACCCGCGAGCTGGTGGGCATGGCGCAGGAGAAAGTGGTCGAGATCACCGTCGACCGCGACATCATGGTGCTGCCCGACGCGGGCTGTTTCGAAAAGGTCGAGGCGGACGGCGAGCGGGTGCTGCGCATCACCTACCGCAAGGACCGCGCCAACGCTGGGCAGGTGCTGGCAGCGGTGCAGGCGGATGGGCTGGGGATCGTCGAAGTGTCCACGCGCGAACCGGATCTGGAGGATGTGTTCCTCAATCTGACGCGGGCGGGGGCGTGATGGACGGGCAGGATTCTCCCCTCCCGCGTGCGGGAGGTTCAAGGGAGACACGTGTCTCCCTTGAAGGGGGTGGGCCTGCGCCGACCTTCAGGAAGCGTGCTACCCGCCGCGCCAAGGAACTGCGAAACGAAGCGACACCACCGGAACGGCGCTTGTGGCAGCATCTGCGCAACCGGCAACTTGGCGGGCATAAGTTCAGCCGGCAGATTCCCGTAGGGCCGTATTTCTGCGATTTCCTGTGCCGTGAGCAGAGGCTGATCGTTGAACTCGACGGCGCGACACATGCTGCCGATCCCGACCACGACCAACAGCGCGATGCCTATTGCATCGCTCTCGGTTTTCGGGTTCTGCGATTTACGAACGCTGACACGATGTCGAACATCGAAGGCGTCCTCCAAGAAGTTTCCGCTGCGTTAGGCCCACCCCCGGCCCCTCCCGCAAGCGGGAGGGGAGAAGGTTAGTTAAGTCCCTATGGCCAGCCGCAATTACGACGTCATCATCATCGGCTCCGGCGCAGCGGGTCTCACCGCCGCCATCAATCTCGCGCAGGACAAGAAGGTTCTCGTGCTGGCGAAGGCCGGACTGGATTCGGGGTCGACCAACTGGGCGCAGGGCGGTATCGCGGCCGTGCTGGACGGGGGGGACAGCTTCGCCAATCATGTCGAGGACACGATGGTCGCGGGCGCCGGGCTCAACGACCGCTCGACCGTCGAGTTCGTGGTGTCCGAAGCCCCCGCCGCCATCGAGCGGCTCGCGGCGCTGGGCGTGCCCTTCAACGCCAGCGAGCATGGCGGCGAGACCTTTGGCGAACGCTGGCACCTGACGCGTGAGGGCGGGCATAGCCACCGCCGGATCGTACATGTGGACGACGCCACCGGCGCGGCGGTGCAGCGCGCGCTCGTCGCCGCGGCGCAGGCCAATCCCAACATCACATTGTTGACGGATATGGTCGCCATCGACCTCATCACCTCGCGCCATGGCGAGCGTTTCTCCGGCGATGGCCATGTCTGGGGCGTCTACGCCTTCAACAAGAAGACGAAGCATGTCGATGCGCTGCTTGGCCGTGCGACGATCCTCGCGACTGGCGGCGCAGGCCGTACCTACCTGTTCTCCACCGCACCACGCGGCGCCACGGGCGACGGCATCGCCATGGCATGGCGCGCGGGCTGCCGGGTGTCGAACATGGAGATGAACCAGTTCCACCCCACCTGCCTCTACAATCTCGACGTGAAGAACTTTCTCATTACCGAGGCGATGCGCGGGGAGGGCGGCAAGCTGAAACTACCGCCCGGCGTCCCCGGCGGCGGCAAGCGCTTCATGGACCGGTTCGACAGCCGGGGCGAGCTTGCCCCGCGCGACGTGGTGGCGCGCGCCATCGACCATGAGATCAAGCGCCTCGGCCTCGACTATGTCCATCTCGACATCAGTCACAAGCCGCGCGAATTCATCATGGAGCATTTCCCGACCATCTACGCGCGGTTGCTCGACCTCGACATCGACATCACCAAGGAGCCGATCCCGGTCGTCCCCGCACAGCATTATACCTGCGGCGGCGTGGTGATCGACCTCGACGGGCGGACCGACCTGCCGGGTCTGTATGCGGCGGGGGAGGTTACCGAATCGGGCCTGCACGGGGCCAATCGCCTCGCCTCCAACTCGCTGCTCGAATGCCTTGTGTTCGGGGAGGCAGCCGCGAATCATATCCATGCCCATTGGAGCGAACTGCCGGCCGCGCCGCCGATCCGCGCGTGGGACGAAAGCCGCGTCACCGATTCCGACGAGGAAGTCATCGTCCAGCACAACTGGAAGGAAATCCGCCGCTTCATGTGGGACTATGTGGGCATCGTCCGCTCCACCAAGCGGTTGGAGCGCG
>JBEVNC010000162.1:0-4918 GCA_040508315.1 Sphingobium sp. | reverse complement strand
CGCATCCGCGATGGGAGAAGGTTTACCTGAGCGCGGCGCAGGCTTCCTGAATGCGCGTGCAGGCCTTTTTCAGCACTTCGTCCGACGTCGCATAGCTGATGCGGAAGGCAGGCGAGAGGCCGAAGGCGGCGCCATGGACGGCGGCGACCTTCGCCTCGTCCAGAAAATAGCCGATCAGCGCTTCGTCGCTATCGATCAGCTTGCCCTTGGGCGTGGTCTTGCCGATCACGCCGCTCGCGTCGGGATAGACATAGAAGGCGCCTTCGGGCGTCGGGCAGTCCAGGCCCGGCGCATCGTTCAGCATGGCGACGACGAGATCGCGCCGCTTGCGGAACGCCTCGTTGCGATCGGCGAGGAAGTCCTGATCGCCGTTCAGCGCCGCGGTCGCCGCCGCCTGGCTGATCGAGCAGGGATTGGAGGTGGACTGCGACTGGAGCTTGGCCATCGCCTTGATGATCCACTGCGGGCCGCCGGCATAGCCGATGCGCCAGCCAGTCATGCTGTACGCCTTGGAACAGCCGTTGACGGTCAGCGTGCGATCATAAAGCTCCGGGACCACCTGTGCGATGGTCGCGAAGGGGGTCGGCGCATACCAGACATGCTCGTACATGTCGTCGGTCATCACCAGCACATGCGGATGGCGCAGCAGCACCTCACCCAGCACCTTGAGCTCCGACGCGCTATACGCGGCGCCCGAGGGGTTGGACGGCGAGTTCAGCATCACCCAGCGCGTGCGGGGCGTGATCGCCGCCTCAAGCTGCTCGGCGGTGATCTTGTAGCCCTGCGCCGCCGGCCCCTGGATGAACACCGGCGTGCCGCCGGCAAAGTTCACGATGTCGGGATAGCTGACCCAGTAGGGCGCGGGGATGATGACCTCGTCGCCCGCATCCACCGTCGCGATCAGCGCGTTGAACAGCGTGTGCTTGCCGCCCGAGTTCACGCTGATCTCGCTGGTCTGGTAGGACAGGTCGTTGTCGCGCTTGAACTTGGCGGCGATGGCCGCCTTCAGCTCGGCAGTGCCGTCGACGTCGGTATATTTGGTCTGGCCCGCGCGAATCGCTGCAATGGCCGCGTCCTTGACGAAATCGGGCGTGTCGAAGTCCGGCTCGCCTGCCGAAAGTCCAATCACGTCGATACCTTCGCGCTTCAGTGCGTTGACCCGGCCCGTCATGGCGAGGGTGGCGCTGGGCTGGATGCGGCCGAGGGCGGCGGACGTGCGGGACATGGGACAGGCCTTTCGGTAGGGAGTCACAGCGCCGGTCACGGCGCGCGGCGGCTCTTTAGCGGCGTTCGCCCCGAGGGGCAACCAGCGTCGCGGCGACGAGGCCCCGCACGGAGTTGCCGATGAAGAAATTGCCGTCGATGTCGGATGGACGAATATCCCCCTCCACCGCCTCCCCCGACTCGAGCAGTTGCTGGCGCAATATGCCGGGTATGATGCCGCGCGACAGCGGCGGCGTCACCAGCCGGTCGCCGCGCTCCAGAAAGATGGAGGTATAGGTGCCTTCCGTCAGGCAGCCATCCGCGTCGGCCATCACCACCTCGAACGTTCCGCCCTGGGCGAGACAGGAGTCGTGAACGGTGCGGTCGGTCGTCTTGTGGCGGAGGCGCGGATCGTCGCCGCCGGTGTTTCGCGGCACCACCGCCACGGGCACCACCGCCTGCCGCCACCCGGCCAGCGCCCGCACATCGACGGCGGCCGCACCGCGGCGCGACAGCAGCAGGCGTATCCGACTGGGTTCGACAACGCGAAAGGTCGCCGTCTGCAGTTCGTTGCGCAGGCCATGCCTGTCGAACCGGAAGTCGAGCGCCTCCGCACTCGCCTGCATGCGGCGAAGATGGCGTTCCAGATGGGCGATCCCCTCCATCGGGTCGAACGCCATAGTTTCAAAGAGGTCGAACCGCGTCTCCACCCCGGCACTCCTCCAACCCTGTTAGCCTACGTTCCAGGCCGCTCCAAGAAGCGGGCCTTTTCGAGGCATTCTCTCCATTCGCCGGCGGGTGATGAGTCGGCAACGATGCCTGACCCGATACCGATCATTCCCTCTCCGCAGCCTTTGTCCAACGAAACGGTCCGTATCGCAACATTGAACCGCGCATTTCCTTGGGGTTCGATACAACCAATTGATCCAGTATAGAGGTATCGCGGCTTGCGCTCGACCTCGGCGATGATCTCCATGGCGCGGATCTTGGGCGCGCCGGTGATCGAGCCGCACGGGAATAGCGCAGCGATCACGTCCACCGCGTCCAGTCCGCCGCGCAATCGACCGACCACGCGGGACGTCATCTGATGGACGGTGGGATAGGTTTCGACGGTGAACAAGTCGGGCACGCGGACGCTGCCCGGCAGGCAGACTCGTGAGAGGTCGTTGCGGATCAGGTCCACGATCATCAGGTTTTCGGCGCGCTGCTTGGCATCGGCGAGGAGGCTCATCGCCTCCGCTACATCCTCGGCCGGATCGGCGCGGCGCGGCGCGGTGCCCTTCATCGGCCGCGCCTCGACCTGCCCATCCTCCAGCGCGAAGAAGCTTTCCGGCGAGAAACACAGGATATGGCGGCCGTCATGGCGGATCAGCGCGCCATGGCCCATGGCGGCGCGCGGCCGGATCGCGGCATAGGCGGCGAGCGGATCGCCGGTCAGCGGCGCAGTGGCCCGCAATGTGACATTGGCCTGATAGATGTCGCCCGCGCGGATATAGGCCAGCACGCGGTCGAGCGCCGCCGCATGCTCCGCCTCGCCGGACATGGGCACCGCCGCGCCATGGCCAGACAGGGAGGGCGAGGGTAGCAGGCCGGGCACGTCCCCGGCCGGGAACGCCGCCACGTCGCGAAAGAGGCCGAACCAGAGCAGTGGCGGCTCGTCGGGCCCCGCCGTGCGCGCCAGCGGGGCAAGCGCGGGCTCCAGCGCAAGGCCCGCCTCATAGGCCAGATAGCCCGCCACGTGCAGGCCACTGCGTCCCGCTTCGCGCAATCGCTCGAGCGCCGGACGTACATCCTCGGGGCGGCGCGCGGTGACGATCCCGACCGGATCGCGATAGAGGCGCGCCCGTCCGCTAGCCACCGGCCGCGCGTCGTCGAGCAGGACGAAAGGTTCTGGATCGGGAGGCAGGGTGAGCGGCACGCCTGCCTCATAGGGCCTAGATGCCTAGCGGAACAGGCCGCCCAGCACGCCGCGCACCAGCGACCCGACAATTCCGCCCGATGCCTTCTTGCGCGAGGAGCCGAACACCGCCTTGCCCAGTTCATTGGCGACCTGCCGCCCCACCGACGACGCAGCGGAACGGGTGGCGGACTGCACCGCCTTTTCGATGGCCGACGGCTTGGCGGCCTCCCGCGCGGCGGCGGCGTCGCGGCGGGCTTGTTCCTTCAATTCCGCCTCGCGCTGCCTCGCCTCGACCTTCGCCTGCGCGGCGGCCGCCTTGTCCGCTTCGGCCTGCGCCTTCGCGGCACCGGCGGCTGCAGCGGCGGCCTGCCCGCGCGCTTCCAATATCTCGGCCGCCGACTCGCGGTCGACCGCCGTTTCATATTTGTCGGCCACCGGCGACAGCGAGCGGATGACCGCCCTCTCCTTCGCCTCCAGCGGGCCTACGCGTGAGCGGGGCGGCGCGATCAGCGTGCGCTGCACGGGCGAGGGCGACCCGTCATCCTGCAACAGGCTGACCAGCGCCTCGCCCACTTTCAGTTCGGTGATGACAGTTGCCACGTCGAGACCCGGCGTCGCGCGAAAAGTCTCGGCGGCGGCACGAATCGCCTTCTGGTCGCGCGGGGTGAAGGCGCGCAGGGCGTGCTGCACCCGGTTGCCGAGTTGCCCGGCCACTGCCTCCGGAATGTCGACCGGGTTCTGCGTGACGAAATAGACGCCGACGCCCTTGGACCGGATCAGGCGCACGACCTGCTCGATCTTGTCGGTCAGCGCCTTGGGCGCGTCGTCGAACAGCAGGTGCGCCTCGTCGAAGAAGAAGACCAGCACCGGCTTGTCGGGATCGCCCACCTCCGGCAGCGTCTCGAACAATTCGCTCAGCAGCCACAGCAGGAAGGTCGCATACAGCTTGGGGCTTTGCATCAGCTTGTCGGCGGCCAGGATGTTGACCTGCCCCCGCCCGGCATCGTCCACGCCGAGGAAATCATGGATGTCGAGCGCAGGTTCGCCGAAGAACAGGCCGCCGCCCTGGCTATCCAGTTGCAGCAATTGTCGCTGGATCGCACCGACGCTGGCCTTGGTGACATTGCCGTAGCGTGCGCTCAGCGTCTCCGCATTCCGCGCGCAATAGGCGAGCATCGACTGGAGATCGTCCAGATCGAGGAGCAGCAGCCCCTCCTCGTCCGCATAGGTGAAGGCGATGGTGAGCACCCCCTCCTGCGTCTCGTTGAGGCCCAGCAGCCGCGACAGGAGCAGCGGCCCCATCTCGCTGATCGTCGTGCGGACGGGATGGCCCTGCTCGCCATACAGGTCCCAGAAGACGGCGGGATTATCGGCGAAGCTATAGTCGGCAATGCCGATCTCCTTCGCGCGGGCGATCAGCCGGTCGGCATTTTTCGCGGTGGGCGATCCGGCCATGGCCATGCCGGACAGGTCCCCCTTCACATCCGCCAGGAACACCGGCACACCGCGCGCCGAAAAGCTCTCGGCGATGCCCTGTAGGGTCACGGTCTTGCCCGTGCCGGTCGCGCCGGCGATCAGCCCGTGCCGGTTCGCGCGTCGCAGGGTCAGCCGCTGCGGCTCTCCGCCGCCAAGACCGATGACAATGTCCGTGTCGCTCATGGCGCTATCCCCTTCCGGTCGTTTGGGCTGATATTAGGGAGGCGGACGGCAACCGGAAGCGGCACTATTCGCCCCTCCCCTTCCGGGGTGGGGTTGGGGTGGGGTCCATCCTCCGCATTATGATCGAGGGATAAGTACCCTGCTGCGACACCCCAC
>JBEVNC010000112.1:0-11962 GCA_040508315.1 Sphingobium sp. | reverse complement strand
AAGCGCAGTGTTCCGTGGCTCTGGATTCCCGCCTTCGCGGGAATGACAACTAAAAGGGCAATTTTCCGACGGTCCCCTCAGGAGAGAAGTTGGAGCAGGGCTAGTAAGACAGTCTCAATCCACCCAGTCCAGCCCGATGTCCCGATAGACATGCCGGTCCTCGTCCCAATTCTCCTTCACCTTCACGTGAAGATAGAGGTGGACCTTGACCCCCAGCAGATTGCCCAGTTCGGCGCGCGCCCGCGACCCGATTTCCTTGAGCCGCGTGCCGCCCTTGCCCAGCACGATGGCGCGCTGCGATGCGCGTTCGACCAGAATCTGCTGGTGGATCTCCACCGAACCGTCCTGCCGCTCCTTATACTGCTCCGTCTCGACCGCGCTCTTATAGGGCAGTTCGTCGTTGAGCTGATGATAGAGCTGCTCGCGCGTCACTTCCGCCGCGAACAGGCGGTCGGTCGCGTTGGATGCCTGATCCTCCGGGAAATGCCACGGTCCCTCCGGCATCGCCTTTGCCATAGCGGTCTTGAGTTCGGCCAGCCCGTCGCCGGTCGTCGCGCTGACGAACCATGTTTCGGCGGGCGCGAGTTCGGCATTCAGCTTTTCGGCGAGGATGAGCAGCTTGCCCTTGTCCGCGATATCCACCTTGTTCAGGATCAGCCATTTCGGTTCGCGCCGCTTGGCCAGCCCCGCGATGATCGGCTCCATCTTGGGGCCAAGGCCAGCGCGTCCATCCACGATCACTGCGATCAGGTCCGCATCCTGCGTCCCGCTCCACGCTGCCGCGACCATCGCGCGGTCGAGGCGTCGACCCGGCGCGAAGATGCCCGGCGTGTCCACGAGCACGATCTGCGCCTGCCCCTCCATCGCGATGCCCATCACGCGCGTCCGCGTGGTCTGCGCCTTGGGACTGGTGATTGCCACCTTCTGCCCCACGAGCGCGTTGACGATGGTGGACTTGCCCGCATTGGGCGCGCCGACCACGGCCACGACGCCGCACCGTTCGTTCATGTCTTGATCCTTGCTCATGTCAGTCGTGCCAGCAGCAGCGCTGCCGCCTCGGTCTCCGCCTCCTGCTTCGATCCGCCCTCGGCCTCCGCATCGCCCACATTGGCGATGGCGACGCTCACCCTGAACCGCAACGCATGGTGCGGGCCGGATCGGTCGAGGACGGTGTAGACGGGCGATTTGCGCCGGTTGGCGGCGGCCCATTCCTGCAGTTCGGACTTGGGATGCTTGGGCGCGGCCGCACCGCCACGGATGCGGCTGTCCCACAGGCGGCGGACCAGCGCGCGCGCCGCGTCCATGCCCCCGTCGACATAGAGCGCGCCGATCAGCGCCTCCATCACGTCGCCCAGCACATTGTCGCTATCGAGCGCGCCATCGTCGCGCGCCTGCTTGCCCAGTACGATGCGTGGCGGCACGCCGGTTTCCCGCGCGATCTCCGCGCAGACGGAGCCGGTGACGAGGGTATTGAGGCGGCGGGACAACTGCCCCTCCTTCTCACCCGGAAAAAGCTCGAACAGCCATTCGGCGACCAGCAGGCCGAGCACCCGGTCGCCCAGAAACTCCAACCGCTCATAATTGTCGGCGCTCGAACTGCCATGGGTCAGGGCGCGGGTGTAGAGCGCCATGTCGCCGGGGGTCTGGCCGGTCAGTCCGGTCAGCCACTGCGCTATCGCATCGCGGTTCAGAAGCCTTCCCCGATCCGGTCGGTGCGTGCAGCCGTGAACCATGTCCAGGGCAGCAGCCAGTTTGCCGAGCCGTCCGTCGCAAAGACGGAGATCAGCGCCTTGCCCACCAGATTCTGCTGGGGCAGCAGGCCGACGCCGCCATTGGCGACGGGCACGCGGCTGTCGGCGCTGCGGTCGCGATTGTCGCCCATGACGAACACATGATCCTTCGGCACTACCATGACAGGCGTATTGTCTTCCGGCCCGTCCTCCAGGTCGAGGACATTATAGCTGCGGCCGTTGGGCAGTGTCTCGCGATATTGCGGGTAGCGGCAGGAAAGCGCCCCGGCTTTGCCATAGACCTCGAACCGCGCGCGGTAGCAGGGCGATGCGCCGCCCTCCAGGCGCGTCGCGCTCGTCATATTGGCGGTGACGGGAATAACCAGATCCTCGATCCTGCGCTTGGGCACGGCCTTGCCGTTCAGATAGACGGTGCCGTCGCGCACCTGCACCAGATCGCCGGGCAGGGCGACGACGCGCTTGATCCAATCCTCGTTGAGGTTCGCTGGCGCCTTGAACACCACCACGTCGCCGGGGGTCGGCGCGCTGGCGAAGATGCGGCCGGGGATCAGTGGCAGGTTGAACGGCAGGCTGTAACGCGAATAGCCATAGGGCCATTTGCCGACGAGCAGATAGTCCCCGATCAGCAGGCGCGGCTGCATGGATTCCGATGGAATGTTGAACGGCGCGACGATGAAGCTGCGCAGGATGAACACGATCAGCGCCAGCTTGATCGTGAACAGGATGAAGTCCGTCGTTTCGGACCGTTTACGGGATCGCGCCATGATGGGTCTTTGGGCGTAGCAAGGCCGACCGTCAAGCAGCTGTGATTGCCGACGGGATCGACCCTATTTGGACTCTACCGCGAAGCCGCAGTCGGTCAATATCTCCTGCCGGAGGGCAGGCTGTTTCGCCTCCTCTGCCGTCTCGATAAATTTCTCGCCAGCCACGAGGCAGGACGCTCTGGCCTGCGCGATCGACTGAGTGGCGACATCCTGCGAGATATGCTGAGCGGCCACCTCGGCCTGGCAGTGTTTCCCCGAAATGCCGGAGATAGCCCGCCCAAACGGACCAATCTCGGCGAAAAGGCGATATTGTGCAGGTGCAAAATCGCACGGCTTTCGCTAAACGGTGGCGCATCGTAACGGATGGAGCTTTCTCGAATGGCGGACAATGTGCGCATCTCGACGATTTGGAACGACCTGCAGGTTGCTCCAGTCCCCGAACTTCGCACGATATTCACCACCGACCCAGACCGACTGACCAAGCATGTGCTGGAGGTTGCGGACATCCGCTTCGATTTCTCCAAGACGCATCTCGTCGATTCGACCGTGGATGCCTTTCTCGACCTCGCGGATGCGGCGAACCTGACCGGATCGCGCGCGGCCATGTTTGGCGGCGAGAAGATCAACAGCACCGAGGGGCGGGCGGTCGAACATAGCGCGCTGCGCGGTGAGGGCCGGGCGGAGACGGTGGCGGAGGCCAAGGCGCTCGGATCGCGCATGCGCACCCTGATCGACGCGATCGAACTGGGCGCTCTGGGCGATGTGCGCCATATCCTTCATATCGGTATCGGCGGTTCCGCGCTCGGTCCGGACCTGCTGGTGGACGCGCTCGCGCGGCATAGCGGCCGTTATGATGTCGCGGTGGTCAGCAATGTCGATGGCAGCGCGCTGGAGCAGGCAATTGCCGGTTTCGACCCCCACGCCACGTTGGTCGCGGTCGCCTCCAAGACGTTCACGACCAGCGAGACGATGCTCAACGCCGCCAGCGCCATCCAGTGGATGACGGAGGCGGGGGTGGACGATCCCTATGGCAAGGTCATTGCGCTTACCGCCTCGCCCGACAAGGCGATGGAATGGGGCGTCGACGAGACGCGCATCCTGCCCTTTCCGGAAAGTATCGGCGGGCGCTATTCGCTCTGGTCGTCCATTGGTTTCCCCGCCGCCATCGCGCTCGGCTGGGCGGGGTTCGAGCAGTTGCTGGAAGGCGCGGCGGAGATGGACCGCCATTTCCGGCAGGCGCCGCTGCGCGACAATGCGCCGGTACGTGCGGCCTTCGTCGATCAATATTATGCGCGTGTCATGCTGTGCCAGACCCGCGCCGTATTCGCCTATGACGAGCGGCTGCGCCTGCTGCCCAGCTATCTCCAGCAATTGGAGATGGAGAGCAATGGCAAGTCGGTGACGGTCGGCGGTGAGCCGATCCATGTCCCGACCGCGCCGATCACCTGGGGGGGCGTCGGCACGGACGCGCAGCATGCGGTTTTCCAACTGCTCCACCAGGGCACCAACATCGTGCCGGTCGAGTTCGTCGCGGTGACGGAGCAGGGTCATCGCCTCGACCCGGCGCATCATGACGCGCTGCTGGTCAACTGCTTCGCACAGGGTGCGGCCCTGATGCGGGGCAAGGAAAGCGACGATCCGGCGCGCAGCTATCCGGGTAACCGGCCGTCATCGACGATCCTGATCGACGAACTGACGCCCCATGCTCTGGGTGCGCTGATCGCCTTTTATGAGCATCGCACCTTCGTCAACGGCGTGCTGATGGGTATCAACAGCTTCGACCAGTTCGGCGTGGAGTTGGGCAAGGAAATCGCGCGGAGCATAGAGAGGGATGGTGCGACCGGATTCGATCCGTCCACCATGGCGTTGATCGAACTGGCTATCGGTTAGTCTCGCGTAACCATCGCCAGCGCTCTCGGGATCGATCCCCCGCGCGCGGCGAGTTCGCTTTCCGTGGTGCGCAGCGGACGGACCAGAGCCGCGACGATCAGGAAGCCGGCCCCGGCAACCGTTCCAAGGCCCAGCGTGGCAAGGGGCGGCAGGCCCAGCGCCATGCTGATCGCGCGGCCGCCAAGGCCGAAGGCGAGGATCAGGCCGCACAATAGGGCGACGATGGGCAGGTCGATGGCCCGCTTTACGCCCAGGCTTGCCAGCGCACGCTGCATGAGTGCGAGGCGGGAGATCGAATCCGCCACAGGGCAGATCAGCAGCACGACCAACCCGAAACGCGGCGTCAGCCAGATGGCGGCGGCGATCCACAGGATCGACAGGCTGAGCGTGCGTGTCAGCGCTGCCGAGGCGTTCAGCACGACCGCGACGATTTCGAACGCGCGATAGGCCGACATGGTGACCAGATAGGCGAGCAGCCAAGGCAGGGCATAGGCCTGCGCCACATAGCGCCCGCCCGTCATCAGCGACACGACGCTTTCGCCGGCGATCATCGTGCCGACCACCGCCGCGCCGATGGCGATCAGGTCGATCTTGACGACGAGTGACAGCACCGCCTCCAGCCGCGAGCGGTCGCCTGTCCGTGCATAATGGCGCATCACTTCCGGTTCCACGAACGGGAGCACCAGCATGCCCGGCGTATAGCGCTGGAAACTGACCGCCAGCGTCTGCATGAAAGAGAAGCCCGCAAAGGCGACCACGCCCAGATAGCGTCCGGCGATCAGGCGGATCGTGGACGGGCTGGACGCGAACCATGCCATCCCGCTGGCATGGCCGCTGAGCGCGATAGAGCGAAACTCCGACCGGTCGAGCGGGCGCTGCACCGCCTCATTCGCGGGCATGCGGCGCAGCGCGACTATGACGCTGATCAGGAGGACTAGGACCGCGATCAGGCCGGTCGTAGTGCTAATCCACAAGAGCGGTTCCGCGCGGCCGCCGAGCGCGCTCCCCGCCGTGACCGCGACGACGATCACTCGCAGCGCCGCCTCGCCCACCAGTGCGAAACGCGAAACCTGCTGTAACCCGAGAGCGAGCGCCATGGCGTCGGTATCGACTTGGAGCACACTGACCAGCACATAAGCGGATGCCGGAAGAATATAACCGCCCTCGCTCCAGTCGATCCAGCCAAGCATGCGCGCCACCACCAGTCCGACGATTATTGCAGCGATGCTTGCAATCAAGCGAAACGAAAGGATCGCGATCACCAGTCGCCGCACCGTTCGCGGCGCCAGCGTCCACCCTGCCTGCCCGACATATTTGGGGGTGAGGCGCGGCACGCCGAACGACATGACCGTCTGCATCAATACCGCAAAGGCGAAGACGATGGCGAAGCGGCCATATTCGACCGGCGGCAGCACGCGCACCACCAGCAACTGGAACGCCATCAGGAGGATGAGGGATAGCAGGCGGCCGCTCAGAAATGTGACGGCATTGCCTCTGGCCATGTGACTGCTTGCCCCCGACGGATCGGCCCCATCGGCCGCCGCCCACGGCCTATGCGGTCTATCCAGCCCGGTCAATTCATTGGTGCGGGGGGCGGGTAAACCGATTCACCTTGGGCTGATCCTTCAACTCAAGTCGTCGCAAAGTCACTTGCGTCGCAGCGCCCACTTTGCATCGGCGCGACATCTGTGCGGCGGGCCCGGCGACACCGAGCTGCCATTATCTTCACTTCTCAGGCATTTACATCCTTAACTGTATCGCCTGCCGTTGCGTCCGAATCCATTGCCGAACCATCTTATGATTTGCAGCAAACTGCCGGAAACCGGGCGTGACAGGACATGAACTTGCTGATACCAACTGCCCCATGTCCAGTCAGCAAGATCCGCGGTTTCGCAACAATATCTGTGATACCAGTTCCATCTCCTCCTACTTCCTGGATTATACGGAACGTCTCAACGAGGCGATGAAGACCGTAGATCTGGGCGAACTGGGCCGCGCCCATGTCGCCATAGAAAAGGCAGTGGCGGCTGGCGGCAAAATCTATTCGATCGGCAATGGCGGGTCAGCGGCGATCGCCGATCACCTATGCTGCGACTGGACGAAGGGCACGCATTCGCATGGCCATCCGACCATCGACAGCCGGTCCATGACCGCGAACGTGCCGCTCTACACCGCCATCGCCAATGATTTCGGGTTCGAGACCGTCTTTGCCAAGCAGGTCGAATTCCTGGCAAAGCCCGAAGACATATTGGTCGCGATCTCGTCCTCGGGAAACAGCCCGAACATCCTGGCGGGCGTGGCAGCGGCCAAGGCCATCGGCATGGTCACTATCGGCCTGTCGGGCTTTTCGGGCGGACGGCTGAGGGAGGAGGCGGACATCATCCTGCATGCCGATATCTCCAATTACGGCATCGTGGAGGATGTGCATCAGTCGGTGATGCATGTGCTGGCGCAGTTCATCGCTGCGGGCCGCGACAAGCGGGACTGAACAGGCCATATCGTCGTCATGCGGCCCGGTCCTTGGGTCGTGCAAGCAGAATAGCAGGAAAATGGGGCGAGCCATGCCGGTCAAGCAGGGGATGACATCTAGGCGGGGTTCGCAGCGATGAGCGATCCGATGACGATCCTCGTGACGGGCGGCGCCGGGTTCATCGGCTGCCATCTGTGCGAACAACTGGTCGCGCGGGGACACCGCGTCGTTGCCGCCGACAATCTGGTGCTTGGCCTGCGCGAGAATCTCGTCGGGCTGGCTGGCAGCAACCTGTTCTCCTTCATCGAGATGGACGTGACGGACCGCGCGGCGCTCGATGCATTGTTCGAGGCCGAAAAGTTCGACGCGGTGTTCCACCTCGCCGCCAACTCCGACATTGCGCGCAGCCATGCCGATCCCGGCGTCGATTTCTCCGCGACGCTCGACACCAGCTATGCGGTGCTGGAGGCGATGCGCAAACATGACGCCAAGCAGATCGTCTTCGCCTCCACCTCCGCCGTCTATGGCGAGGCGAAGGGGGTGTTGCGGGAAGATCACGGACCGCTGCTGCCCATCTCCCACTATGGCGCGGCCAAGCTGGCGTCGGAGGCGTTCATCTCCTCCTACTGCGCCAATTACGGGCTGAACGCCTGGATCTGCCGTTTCCCCAATGTGGTCGGTGACCGTTCCACCCATGGCGCGGTCTACGACTTTGCGCGCAAGCTGGCCAAGACGCCGGACCGGCTGGAAGTGCTGGGCGACGGTACGCAGATCAAGCCCTATCTCCACGTCGACGATCTGGTCGACGCCATATTGCTCGCCTGGGACCGCATGGAGGGGCAGGTGAACCTGTTCAATGTCGGCGGCGAGACGCGCTGTGCGGTCAGCCGCATGGCAGAGATCATGGTCGAGGAATGGGGCCAGCCCGCGCGGATCGACTTTACCGGCGGCGACCGCGGCTGGGTCGGCGACGTGCCGAGCGTGGAATATGATGTCGGCCTGATCCGCTCCTATGGCTGGACGCCGAAGCTGGATTCCGAAGCGGCGGTGCGCGCCGCGGCGCGCTGGGCCATCGAGGCGGTTCGATGAAGGTCGTCATATTGGCGGGCGGCAAGGGCACGCGGCTTGGCCTGACCGACCGGCCCAAGCCGATGGTCCTCGTCTCCGGCACGCCATTGCTCGAACGGCAGGTCGAAGTCGTGCGCGGCTGCGGCTTTACCGATCTCATCTTCCTGACCGGCCATCTGGGCGAGGTGATCGAGGCCCATTTCGGCGACGGCAGCGCGTTTGGCGTCAATATCACCCATGTCCGCGAATCCGTGCCGCTGGGTACGGCGGGCGCGCTGCGCGATGCGAGGCATCTGCTGTCCGACGGGCCGTTCATCATCCTGTATGGCGACACGCTGCTCGACGTCGATCTGGCCCATCTGGCGGACTATCATCGCCAATCGGGCGCGGCAGGCACGGTGTTCGCGCATCCCAACGACCACCCTCACGACAGCGATGTGGTGGATGTGGACGAGGACGGCCGCATCCTTCGCCTGATGGCCAAGCCGCACGCGCCCGATGTGCTGCTCCCCAATCTGGTGAGCGCGGCGCTCTATGTGCTCGATCCGGTAGCGCTCGACCATATCGTGGCAGAGGGTGCGTCGGACATCGCGCATCACCTATTCCCTGCCATGCTCGACGCCGGTCTCGGCCTTCAGGCCTATCGCAGCGTCGAATATATCAAGGATGTGGGCACGCCGGACCGGCTGGCGCGCGGCGAAGCGGACCTGGCGTCGGGCCGCGTGGCGCGCCTCAGCCTGCGTGAGCCCAAGCCCGCCATCTTTCTCGACCGTGACGGCGTCCTCAATGTCGAGTTGAACGGCGTGCATGCGGCGGAGAAGCTGGAACTGCTGCCGGACGTCCCCGCCGCCGTGCGCCGCGTGAACCTGGCGGGCGTCCCCGCCATCTGCGTGACGAACCAGCCGGACGTCGCCAAGGGTTTCCTGACGTTCGAGGGGTTGCGTTCGGTCCATGCCGCGCTCGACACCGCACTGGCCGACGGCAAGGCGTATCTGGACGACCTGCTGTTCTGCCCGCACCATCCCGAGGCGGGATGGCCGGGCGAAGTGGCGGCGCTCAAGATCGACTGCACCTGCCGCAAGCCTTATCCGGGCATGCTCACCACCGCCGCGGAGCGCCATAATCTCGACCTGTCGCGTTCCTGGCTGATCGGCGACCGCTATGCCGATATCGCGGCGGCCCATGCCGCCGGGGCACGCGCGATCCTGGTCGAGACCGGCCATGCGGGCAATGATGCCGCCAGATACCCTGACGAGACCGCCGATCATGTCGCGCCAAATCTGGACGCGGCGATCACTTATGCGCTGGAGAGGATATAGATGATAATCTCCCGGACACCGCTGCGTGTCAGTTTCTGCGGCGGCGGCACCGACCTCCCCAACTTCTATAGGAAGTTCGGCGGTGCCGTGCTCAGCATGTCGATCGCGCGCTACGTCTATCTGTCGATGCACGATTATTTCGGCGGCCAGGGCTATATCCTGAAATACTCGCAGCTGGAGACACCTGCCACGGCCGACGAAATCCAGCATCGCATCATCAAGGAGGTCTTTTCCTCCTACAAGATCGCCGGTGTCGATTTCAATTCGAGCGCGGACGTGCCGGCCGGTACGGGGCTGGGTTCGTCCAGCGCCTTCACGGTCGGGCTGCTCAACCTGTGCAATGCCTATCTGGGGCGTTATGCGGGCCGCGTCGAACTGGCGGCGGAAGCGTGCCGGGTGGAGATCGAGCGGCTGGGCGAGCCGATCGGCAAGCAGGACCAATATGGCTGCGCCATCGGCGGCCTCAACTTCATCGAGTTCCACCCGGACGAGACTGTGACCTATGAGGCGGTGCCGCTGACGCAGGAGATGCGCCAGAAGCTGGAGCGCAATCTCGTCATGTATTATCTGGGCGGCCAGCGGTCGGCGAGCGCCATCCTGCAGACGCAGGCAGGCGCCATCGACAAGGGGGGCAGCGTGATCGACGATCTGCGCGCCATGGCCGCTCAGGCGGCGGCGTTGCGCGGCGACCTCATCCGCGATATCGATTGCCTTGGCCCCTATCTGCACGAGGGCTGGATGCGTAAGCGCCGGATCAGCAGCGGGATCAGCGCCGCGCATATCGACACCGCCTATGATCGCGCGCTGGCGGCGGGTGCAACCGGCGGCAAGCTGCTGGGCGCTGGCGGCTCCGGCTTCCTGCTCTTCTATTGCCCGGACGGTACGCGTGAAGCCGTGACCGAGGCGCTGTCCACCCTGACCGCCTATGACGTGCGGCTGGACATGATGGGGACGACGATCATCTATTCGGATTGAGGACGGCTGCCGCTGTATCCCCGCAGCGCGGCCCTGTGCGTTCGACTTTACCCTATGTGCGCAGACAAAAAAAGGGCCAGTCCCAAAAGACCGGCCCTTGCGAGTTATTAGGAGAGGATGCCTGAAAGGCATGGTCTTTGTGCATCGCAGCACGATTTTTCGCAAGTGCGAAACAAACCAATGCGATTGCAGAATATGCAACTCACCGCGGCCCCACATCTGCCTGCCGCGTAAAAATGGCGGGTTTCACGATAGTTACGCATGATTGCGCCATGGCTCGAAGGAAGTAATTTCGCGCTTGAGCAACGACATTATGCAGCGCACAAACCAGCATATCCGGCGATTCTGACCGGACATTCAGGACGGATGAGATCGATGCGCGCGCAAACTTCGATTGGCTTGATACTGCTGGCGCTTGCGGCGTGCACGCCGCGCACGCAGGATCGCCCCGCATCGCCCGCTCAGACATCCGCCGCGCCGCCGGTGGCGATCCGGATCGTCGCCTTCAACGACTTCCACGGCAATCTGCCGCCGCCCCGGCAATATATCACCGCCCAGACACCGACCGGCCCGGTCAAGGTTCCCGCGGGCGGCGGCGCCTATTTTGCGTCGGCCATTGCAAAGCTGAAAGCGGAAAACCCGCTCAACATCGTGGTGTCGGCGGGCGACATGACGGGCGCGTCGCCGCTCATGTCCTCGCTGTTCCTGGACGAGCCGACGATCGAGGCGATGAACCTGATCGGTGTCGACCTGAACGCGGCGGGCAATCACGAGTTCGACCGCGGCCAGGATGAATTGAAGCGCCTCCAGACCGGCGGCTGCGCGAAGTTCGCGGCGCGCGAACCGTGCCAGCTCAGCCCCAAATTTCCCGGTGCATCCTTCCAGTATCTCGCCGCCAATTCGGTCAGGCAGGATGGCAGCACCCTGTTCCCGCCCTATGCGATCAGGACGTTCGGCGAGGGCAAGGGCGCGATCAAGGTCGGCTTTATCGGCACGACGTTGAAGGGCACGGCGGAGATCGTCAGCGCGGCGGGCATTGCGGGCATCCATTTCGCGGACGAGGCGAAGACTGCCAATGCGCTCATCCCCGAACTGCGCGCCAAGGGTGCGGACGTCATCGTCGTGCTGGTCCATGAGGGCGGCCGCGTGACCGCTCCCCATGGCGCGCCGAGCTGCGCCGGGCTGGAAGGCGATATCCTGCCCGTCCTCGACGCGCTTGACCCCGCCGTCGATATCGTGATCTCCGGCCACACCCACCGGGAATATGTGTGCGACTTTGGCACGGTGAACCCGGCCAAGCCCTTCCTGCTGACCAGCGCCGGGCAATATGGCACGCTGGTCACCAGCATCGACATCGCCGTCGATCCCCTGACGCGCAAGCTGGTGTCGAAGCACGCGGAAAATGTGATCGTGCAGGGCGAGGCCTATGATGGCGGGACTGGCCGCGTCGACCTCACCAACGCCGCGCCCGTCTATCCGGCCGATCCGCGCATCAAGGCACTGATCGATCGGTATTCGGCCGCATCGGCGACGTTCACCCAGCGTGTCGTCGGCCATGCGACCGGCGCGATCTTGCGAGCCAGCACGCCGTCGGGGGAGCAGGCGGCAGGCAATCTGATCGCCGACGCGCAGCTGGCGGCGCTGCGCGGACCGGGCGGTGCGCAACTGGCCTTCATGAACCAGGGCGGCGTGCGCGCCGATATCCTGACCGAGCCGGACGGCAGC
>JBEVNC010000108.1:0-16453 GCA_040508315.1 Sphingobium sp. | reverse complement strand
TTCAAATCGTGCGGGACCGGCACACGCTGCCGATCACGCGCGATTATTTGATCGGGGGCGGCTGAACCGCCCCCAATCCTTCAGCTTCAGAAGCGGATGCCGACGCCGGCCAGCACCTGATGGCGATCCACGTCGACGTCGGCATCGAAATCGCCGATGTCGAGATTGCTATAGTTCGAATAGCGATATTCCGCCTTCACATAGCCGCTTGGCCCGAACAGGTTGAACTTCTGCTCGACGCCCGCGCCGACGCGCCAGCCGTCAAGCGTCCGGCCTTCCGAGTACAGGCTGCCGCTGGTGCGATATTCCGTCTCGAGGCGGGCATTGGTGTAACCGCCCTTGAGGTAGACGAGGGTGGAGGGGGTAGCGGCAATGCCAACGCGGCCACCGATGTAGAGATCGCGGTCGGTGTTCAGCCGTGCGAAATCACCTGGGACGTCGATGTCGTAGGACCGCAGCTTGGTCGTGCTGTCCGTCCATTCGCCTTCGATGCCGACAATGGCCTCGCCGAACTGAATGTCGTAGCCGACGCCCACGCCGTAAGCGACGCCGTCGCGCGAATTGTCGAGATCCTCGCCGCCAGCGGACAGGCTGTCATAGCCGGTCAGCAATTCGACACGTGGCCCGGTAAAGGGAGCCTGCTCCTGCGCCATTGCGGATGTGCCTGCCAAAAGGCCGCCTGCGAGCGCGAGGGGAATAAGGTAACGCATAAGATACTCCTGCTTTCTTGCCCCGTAACCTTGGGGAGCAGGACATAAGCCTTTGGAGTCGAAGGAGTTGCTCGCCTCGTCGCATCGGCGAACAGATGTTGCCGCACCGCAACACATTGGCCTCGCTCAGGCGAACAAGAGACCGACCGTCACCGTGATCGTCAGAGCCTGAATCATCGCGATGGAGGCATGGCCGAACCCCACTGCCGTCGAGGAACCAAGATGGATGGAGAACCAGCGTGTCTGGAGCCAACCGTACCAGAGGAAGATCACGAGGATCATAATTCCCGATACCGGCCGCGCCCAGTCCCAATGGCATTGCAGCAGCGTCCCCGCGACGCCCAGCGACAGCGCAAATGGCGCGGCGACATAGCATTGGCTGTAAAAGGGCCGCCGCATCGCCTCCCGGTCGAGCCGTTTGTGCCGCTTGCGAACGATGCGCGCCGCCATCATCAGCGGGAAGATGCTGAACATCAGGATGCGGAACACGATGAGATTGGTGTCGCTGTCGATCAGGCCGTCCAGCCCGGCCCGCTCACGGATCAATTTGCTCTCGCCCACCAGCAGCAGTTCGAGGCAATGGCTCAGCACCAGCGACAGCAGCAGGAATACCGGCGGGCTGAGCGCATCGGTATATTGTTCCTCCGGCGTGTCCGCCAGTTCGGCATCCGCATAGTTCATCATCTTGAAAGGGTGAACGAGCGACCGCCAGAGCGTGACCGGATAGAAGATCATCCAGGAGACGACCTCATAGAGAAGTTCGTCGAGCGACTGGAACAATTTGAGGAAGTCGATGGCCGCTCTCCTGCAGGCAATCCGATCAGAAGCGCTTCTGCCCCTCGTCCACAGCATCGCACCGGCCGGTGAAGTCCTGCCCGAAGCCCTTGATGACGATCATGCCGGTCGTGCGGTCGATCCTGAACTTGGGGTGATTGAGGCCGTTCAGCTTATAGCCGCCGCTGATCTCGTCGGGCGCCATGCGGACGTCGGTGAGTGTCCACCAGCCGTCGCCCTCGTTCGCGCCATGGAGTGGCGGCACCAGCTTCTTGGGCAGCCTGATCCGGCCCTCCCAACCATGGATCTGGATCGTGACGGCGGTATCGAAACCCTGCATCTCGGTGCGGATGCCGTCGCGGCGGCGATAGCTTTTGCTGTCGCTGTCCCAGACCAGTTCGTTGGTGCTCCGGCTGCCCATCACCTCGCCCTGCCCGAAGCAGATGAGGTTGAGGCCGTCCTCTGCGGCCATGGCGCCGACGGGACAGGATAGCGCGAACGCCACCACCAGCGGACGAACAAGATAAGCCGTTGGTTTCATATAGCATTCCTCCCCATGCGATTCGCGTCCGCCTGTCGGTCATATCGCACATCCGCGCGCCCCGCGACGACAAAGCCGCGATGCCGGTTGCGCTCGCCCCCCTCCCCTGTTAGCGGGCGCGCGCGCCTATTCCGTCAGAAAAGAGCCTGCCCCATGTCCGATTCCATCAAGCGCGTCGTCCTCGCCTATTCGGGCGGCCTCGACACCAGCGTCATCCTCAAGTGGCTGCAACAGGAATATCAGTGCGAGGTCGTGACCTTCACTGCCGATCTGGGACAGGGCGAGGAACTGGAACCGGCGCGCGCCAAGGCCAAGCTGATGGGCGTCAAGGATGAGCATATCTTCATCGACGACCTGCGCGAGGAGTTCGTGCGGGACTATGTGTTCCCGATGATGCGCTCCAACGCGCTGTATGAGGGGCTGTACCTGCTCGGCACGTCCATCGCGCGCCCGCTGATCGCCAAGCGCCAGATCGAGATCGCGAAGATGGTCGGCGCCGACGCCGTGTCGCACGGCGCGACCGGCAAGGGTAACGATCAGGTCCGCTTCGAACTGGGCTATTATGCGCTGCAGCCGGACATCAAGGTCATCGCACCCTGGCGCGAATGGGATCTGACCAGCCGCACCGCCCTGATCGCCTTCGCCGAGCAGCATCAGATCCCGGTGCCCAAGGACAAGCGCGGCGAAAGCCCGTTCTCCACCGACGCGAACATGCTGCACACCTCGTCCGAGGGCAAGGTGCTGGAAGATCCGTGGGACGAGGTTCCCGACTATGTCTATTCGCGCACGGTGAACCCGGAGGACGCGCCGGACGTGCCCGAGGTCATCACCATCGATTTCGAGCGCGGTGACGGTGTGGCCGTGAATGGCGAAGCGATGTCGCCTGCGACGCTGCTGGAGACCCTCAACGAATATGGCCGCCGCCACGGCATCGGCCGCCTCGATCTGGTCGAGAACCGCTTCGTCGGCATGAAGTCGCGCGGCATGTACGAGACGCCGGGCGGCACCATCTATAACCTCGCGCATCGCGGCATCGAGCAGATCACGCTCGACCGGGGCGCCGCGCATCTGAAGGACGAGCTTGCGCCGCGCTATGCGGAGCTGATCTATAACGGCTTCTGGTTCTCCCCGGAGCGCGAAATGTTGCAGGCCGCCATCGACCACAGCCAGGAGAAGGTGTCGGGCACTGTCCGCCTCAAGCTCTACAAGGGCAGCGTCATCGTGACCGGCCGCAAGTCGCCCAACAGCCTGTACAGCGAAAAGGTCGTGACTTTCGAGGATGATGCGGGCGCCTATGACCAGCGCGACGCGGCGGGCTTCATCAAGCTGAACGCGCTGCGGCTTCGCCTGCTGGGCCGCCGGGACCGCTAACAGCGGCGGCTAATTGGCCGGGCGTGCCTCTGGTGGTAGCGCCCGGCCGCGTGCATCGACGATAACCGGCGCGTCTCCCGCCGGTCCGGCGACCCGCTGGAACAGGCGCACCTCCACATCGGCGTGCTTGATGAGGTCGGATGGCCCGCCCAGGGCGCTCAACAGGCCGTTGAGCGACCGCGCCGTATAGGGCACCCGCCCCGTCACGCCCGAGCGGATCAGCCTCCATCTGCCCGGCAGCACCCGCTCCACATAGGGTGCGCGGATGCTCGTATAGACCATCAGATAGCCGCCCACCGGCGTCGGCGACAGGTCGAGCCGCGCGCGCAGCGCCGGGTCCGCCAGCGCCATATTGCTGTGCGTCTGCCAGCTTACGTGCACCGGCCCCTCTGCCGACGCGACACGCTGTGCCACGGCAGGCGTATAGCGGTAGTTGGGCAGCGTATCGGCGACGATCAGCGTCGAGAGCGCCTTCACCGCCATCAGCAGCGCGACGGTGATCCTGACGCTGCGTACCGGCCATAGCCGGTCGGCGAAGATGGCGACGCAGATGGCGACCATGGTCGTTGCCGGGATGAACATCCGGTCGCTGGGGTTGAGCGCCAGCACATAGAGGTTCCAAACGATGTTCGCGCCCGCCACCAGCAGCAGGGCAGGCACCAGACCCTGCGTCGCGGGCGCCTTTACCGGCACGAACGACCCGGCCGTGCGGCGCTGCCGCCGTTGCCAGATGGCGAGACCGGCCAGCGCCACATAGGCGAAGCCATAATAGAAGTTCAGAAAGAAGTTGATGTAGGTGTCGACCAGCCAGTGAATATGGACCGGCCCCGCGCCCGACCAGCGCTCCATGATCCCGGCATTGAGCACGGCCAGCTGTCCGGTGGCGGTGCCACCACGCATATCCTCGGTCGGGATGGCGATGTGGCGCAGGTCGACATGCAGGCGATAGATAGGATCGCCGCTCGCAGCCCACAGGATCGCATATTCGCCGACCGGCAGGATCGCAGCGCAGCCCGCCGCGATGATCCATGCTTTCAACGGCAATCGGGGGAGCAGTAACAGCGCCGCGCCGATCAGGCCGAAGGCCAGCGCGATAGAGGTTTCCCGTACGCAGATGGAAAATCCGGCAATCAGCCCCGCGGTCGCCAGCCAGCGCAAGCGTCCGCCCTCATCCGCTGCGCGCGCGGCCTGCCACAGGCTCCAGAAGGCCGCGGACCACAGCACGGCTTCCAGCAGGTCGGGATAGATGGCCGTCGCCCAATAGGCGATGCCCGGCGTCGCCATGATGCCGAAGCCTGCCAGGAAAGCGGCCCGTTCGCCGGCCGCGGACCGCACGCCAAGATAATTGACGAGGCCGAGCGCGAGATAGGACAGCAGGCCGGGGATCATCAGCGCATTGGCATTCGGCCCGAACAGTCGCAGGATGCCGGCCGTCGGCAAGATCACCGGCCAACGAAGCGCCCAGTGATTTTCTCCCAGTATCGGCCCGTCCAGCGCCCACCGCGTCGCGGCCGCCAAATAGCGCCCGTCATCATAGCCGCCGCCGATGAATCCGCGCGGATTGACCAACGCGACGAGCAGCCCGAACAGGATGAGCAGGGACATATGCCCCATGATGCGGGAGCGGGAACCTCCAATGGCCTGGTGAACGTCGGTAAATGGCCCGGCCGACGGACTATGTGCCTGACGCGAGCGGGTGGCGCGCGATTTCAGTTGGCCGGTAAAGTCCATGATCCTCCCGAAACGCCGGCTCGGTGGGGCGGCCGCCCATCCCTCGGTCGACCGCGCTGCATCGGATCGTTCGGCCGGGGTCGATGCTTTTCGTCCAGTCACGCGCCTCCGATCCGGCCCGCGACATTGACAAGACGTTGCCGAAACCCGCCCACCTTGGTCGCTGCCGACCGAAATGCGTTCAGAACCGTAACGTTCCTCGCCGTCTTCACAGCGATCCGAAAGGTCGCCATGATCCCGCGACCTCGGGTGGCAGGGCGACGACGCCCTTCGCTATGGGGCGGCAGATGGACGAGGGATGAATGAAAGACCATGATATCGCCGTGGCGCGGGACCAGATCCGCCACCTTCTCTCCTGCTATAATAATATGGCCGACCGCGGTCGTATAGACGAGTTTGTCGGCCTGTTCGCCCCCGATGGCGTTTTGCAGATCACGCATGAGACGCTGGTGGGACGCGACGCGATCTTCGCCGCGATCGGCAGCGTCGCATCCGGCACGCGCCCGGACGTGAACCTGATGGGATCGCGCCACCAACTCACCACCTGCCGCATCGAGATGACGGGAGAGGACAGCGCCGAGGGCTGGACCTATTTCTTCGTCAGCCGCCGGGGCACCATCATCGAAGAGGGCACCTATATCGACCGGTTCGTGCGGCTGCCCGAGGGTTGGCGCTTCGCGCATCGGCGGGTGAAGATGCTGTACACGATCCACAACGAGGACTTGTGAATCCTCGCAACTTTGAGGCGCGCAGTTGGACAGGGGAGCGGCTTGACGCGCCCCTGTCCAAACTGTGCTAGCTCATCCTCTTCCCTAAAGGGGCGAGGATGTTCAGTTCAGCGCTGCCTTCAGATCGTCCACCAGATCGGTCTTCTCCCACGGGAAGAAGTCACCCTCCGCCTTCCGGCCGAAATGGCCATAGGCAGCGGTGCGGCGATAGATGGGCTTGTTGAGGCCCAGATGCGTGCGGATGCCGCGCGGGGTGAGGCCGCCCAGCTTGTCGATGGACTTGATCGCCGCCTCGATGGCGTCGTCGCCGACCGTGCCGGTGCCATGCGTGTCCACATAGAGCGACAGGGGCTGCGACACGCCGATGGCATAGGCGATCTGGATGGTGCAGCGCGTGGCGAGGCCCGCCGCGACGACATTCTTCGCCAGATAGCGGGTGATGTACGCGGCCGAACGGTCGACCTTGGTCGGGTCCTTGCCGCTGAACGCGCCGCCGCCATGGGGCGATGCGCCGCCATAGGTGTCCACGATGATTTTGCGCCCCGTCAGGCCGGCATCGCCGTCCGGGCCGCCAATCTCGAAGCTGCCGGTCGGGTTGATGTGATAGACCGTCTCGTCCGACAGCAGGTCGGCGGGCAACAGGTCTGCCACCACGCCCTTCACATAGGATTTCAGCTCCGCATCCTTGTCGCCCGTGTCATAGCCCGGCACATGCTGGGTCGAGACGACGATGGCGGTGGCGGCGGCAGGCTTGCCCGCGTCGAAGCGCAGCGTCACCTGGCTCTTGGCGTCGGGCTCCAGGAAGGGCGCAGCGCCCGAATGGCGGTCGGCGGCCATGCGTTCGAGGATCTTGTGGCTGTAGTAGAGCGTCGCGGGCATGAGGTCCGGCGTCTCGTCGCACGCGAAACCGAACATGATGCCCTGGTCGCCTGCACCCTCGTCCTTGTTGCCGCTGGCGTCCACGCCCTGCGCGATGTGGGCCGACTGGGCATGAAGGTTGTTGTAGAAAGCGAAAGTCTCCCAGTGGAAACCCGCCTGCTCATAACCGATATCCTTGACGACGCCGCGCACCGTCTTCTCGATCTCCTCGAGCGCGCCGGGCGCCCATGCGCCATCCTCATACACGCCCTTGCAGCGGATCTCGCCCGCCAGCACGACGAGCTGCGTGGTGGTCAGCGTCTCACAGGCGATGCGCGCCTCGGGGTCCTTGGACAGGAATAGATCGACGATGGAATCGGAAATCTGGTCGGCAACCTTGTCGGGATGGCCTTCGGACACGGATTCGGACGTGAAGAGATAGCTGCTGCGCATGGGAATTGTCGGCGCCTTTCCTGCGGGCATTGGAAGCATGCGATATAAAGATATTGTTATGTCCGCGCCTTTAGCGCTTCGTGCGCCCCAAGGCAACGCCAGTCAGGATGAGGCCGAGCGCCAGCAGCATCGGCAGGATGTTGCCGAACCGCGCGAACAATGTCGGGGCTGCGACCGGGGGCAGCAGGCTGTCCAGCCGCTCTGCCTTGCCCGGCGGGACGGAGGCGACGACCGCACCGCTCGAGTCGATCACGGCGGAGATGCCGGTGGGGGTGGAACGGATGACGGGCACCCCCTCCTCCACCGCGCGCAGCCGCGCCTGCGCCAGATGCTGCGGCGGTCCCCAGCTTCCGAACCACGCGTCGTTGGACGGGTTGAACAGGAAGTCGGGCCGCTTGCCTCGCTCGACTACTTCGCCCGAGAAGATGATCTCGTAACAAATCTGCACGCCCACGTTGAGCGCAGGGCGTCCCGGTCCTGCGGGCAGGGGCAGCGTGCGCGGGCCGGGACCGGGCCAGAAATCGACGTCGCCCGGCACCAGTCGCGACAGGCCGATGGCGGACAATAACGTACGCATCGGCAGATATTCGCCATAAGGCACAAGATGCGACTTGTCGTAGCGACCCGCCAGCGTGCCTTCGGGCGTCAACACCCACAGGCTGTTGTTGGCGCCGATCAGGTCGCCTTGCTGGTAGACGTTGGCGGTCGTCTTGCGAAAGTAGAATTTGTCGCCGCCGGTCAGCAGCAGGTCGCCCGGCCCGAGCAGCGAGGCGAGGCGCATGCGCCATGCCGGTTCCATGTCGAGGATCGCATAGACCGCCGCTTCGGGCCAGAGCAGCAAGCGTGGTCTGGTGGACGGGTCGCCGCTCAATTCAGCCAACTTCAGGAAATTGCGGCGCTCGGCACCCGGATCATATTTCTCGTCCTGCGGGATATTGGGCTGCACGACGCTGATCGCGACCGGATTTGCGGGCGCTTGGGGATGGGTCAGGTGGCTGTGCAGCCAGCCCAGCGCTAGCACGCCCGCCAGCTTGGCGGCAAACAGGAGGGCGGGCACGCGCTCGCCGCGCAGCAGCAGCCACACCGCCCCGCCCGCCATGATCGCGGTGGAGCCAAGGCCGTAGGTGCCGACCAACCGCGCCATATGGTCGACGCCCGCCCCCATCCAGATCACGCCTAGCGGGTTCCACGCGAATCCTGTGAACAAGGTCGAACGCAGATATTCGGTCAGGGCCCACGCACCCGCGAAGACGAGGGTGAGCGCCATAGCTCCGCGCCCCGCCGCCAGCCGCCACGCCAGCAGCGCCGCAAGCGCCGGATAGACGGCAAGATAGAAGCTGAGCAGGACGACCGCGCCGTAACCGAACCAGTGCGGCATCGCGTCCTGAAAGGTGAAGGCGTGCGCGATCCAGTTGAGGCCGACGACGAACTGGCCAAGGCCGTAGGCGTAGCCTGCCTTCGCCGCATCGCGCATGCTGGCCGACCGTGCAACGATCATCAACAGCAGGGCAAGCGACAGGATAGTGACCGGCCACAAGCCGAACGGCGCAAATCCCGTGGCGGACAGCGCTCCGGCGACAAGCAGCACCGGAAAGGGCCGATTTTTGACCCATGCGGGCACGCGCCCGGCCACGATCAGTGCGCGGCGGCTGCGGGATTGGCGGTGGTCGCGGCGCTGCATGCGTCGCCTGGCTTCTTGTCATGCCCCCCGGTCAGCGCGCTGGCCGCCAGGAAGCCGCCGACGACCAGCACGACGAAGCCGATGCTGACCCAGACCAGATATTTCTCGAGGAACGCCTTGATCGGTGCGCCGAATTTCCAGAACAGGAAGCCCACCAGCATGAACTGGAAGCCGCGCGACAGGATGCTGGCCCACAGGAAGGTGAACAGCGACAGGCCGATAAAGCCAGAGGTCAGCGTGATGAGCTTGAACGGGATCGGCGTCGCGCCCTTGGCAAGAATGATCAGCGCGGCATTCTGACGCAGATAGCAGGCAGCGATCGGGAAGCTCTTTTCGAGACCCAGCGTATGGAGCAGCGTCTGCCCGACCGTCTCGAACAGGAAATAGCCGATAGTGTAACCGAACAGCCCGCCGATCACCGATGCGGCGGTGCAGATGAAACCATAACGCAGCGCCTTGTGCGGGCGCGCGAGGCACATCAGGCCAAGCAAGGGATGCGGCGGTATCGGAAAGAAGCTCGACTCCATGAAGGAGATGGCAAAGAGCCAGAATTCCGCGTGGCGGTGCGCGGCTTTGGCCAGCGTCCATTGATAGAGGCGTTGGAGCATGTTGCGCCGCGTCATAGCCTGTTTGTTTCGGGGCCGCCAGCGGTCTTGACGAGGATATTTTTTGTAGTTACAACAATCCATCGGATAAATGATGTTTGCCCGGCCGATATCTCGATTTTCGTTCGGGAACGGACCTATGAACATCTTCTACGATCCCGTGAAGCGGGCACTAACTCTGGAAAGGCGGGGCCTCGACTTCGCAGACGCCGCTCAAATTTTGAATGGCGACCAAGTGACACTCGAGGATGACCGGCAGGATTATGGTGAGATCCGCTATAACAGCTTCGGTTTTCTGAACGGTCGGCTGGTCGCGCTGACTTGGACACCCAGAGAAGATGGCGTGCGCGTCATCTCGCTAAGGAAAGCAAATGACCGGGAACAAGCCTGGTATCGACGAATCGTGGATCGACCCGGATGATGCGCCGGAATGGACGGAGGCGCATTTCCGTAACGCAGCGGTGTACCGCGACGGCAAACTTGTACGCCCTGCAATCGGGACGTTCACGAAGCCGGGACGGCCACGTTCGGACGATCCCAAAAAGCAGGTGACGTTGCGCCTGGACACAGCCGTGGTGGAGGGTTTTCGAGCGACCGGACCAGGCTGGCAGAGCAGGATCAATGAGCAACTTCGCAAGGCGCTCGGTCTCTAAAATCCGCCCACCGCCACGCATGCGCCGAACATCAGCAGCCCCGCAAACCGGTTCGACCGGAACTTGACCAGTGGGTCGGCGCCATCCTCCCGCAGGGTCGCGACCTGCCAGCACAGGTGCAACCCCATGGGAAGGAGCGCCGTCAACGAAAGCCAGTGCGGCACCACGACCCAGAATGCGGTCGCCCAGCAGGCGATTGCCCCCATATAGAAGCCCGCAACCCCCATCCGCACATGTCCGCCGAGCGTCAGTGCACTCGACCCGATGCCGACCAGCGCATCATCCTCCCGGTCCTGAAGCGCATAGATGGTGTCGTAGCCCACCACCCACAGGATCGCGCCAGCGTAGAGCAGCGCGCCCGCCGCGTTCATCCCGCCTGTCATCTCGACCCATGCGACCGGCGCCGACCAGCTGAACACCATGCCCAGCCACGCCTGCGGGAAGCCGGTGATCCGCTTCATGAAGGGATAGGCCGCCACCAGTGCAAGACTGCCCAGCGCCACCAGCGCGGCCTGCCACCTCAGTTGCAGCAGCACGACCAGCCCGACGAGGCACAAGCTCACCAGCCAAACCCATGCCGTCCTGACCCCGACCGCGCCGCTGGCGAGAGGACGGCTGGCGGTGCGCGCGACCCTGGCATCCAGATCGCGGTCGACAATGTCGTTGAAGACGCAGCCCGCGCCGCGCATGGCGATGCTGCCGATCAGGAACCATAGCAGCATGTCCCACCGCGCCAATGCTCCGCCCGACAGCGCGATGGCCCACGCCCCTGGCCAGAAGAGCAGCCACCAGCCGATGGGCCGGTCGAACCGCGCCAGCAGCGCCAGATTGCGCGGCAATACGGGCAGCCGCGCGACAAGGCCCCGTGCCTCGCTGTCCGGGACTATCAGTTGCGACAAGAGCGGCTCCGTTCGATTTGCTGCACTGCGGGAACTTGGAAGGCGGGATTTCGTTACGCTGCGAGCATATTTCGGAAAATAGGCGCGGGCAGCGAAGGGGCCTCGATAGTGGAAGACAGCCATGTGTGGCAATTCGAGGAGAGCATGTGGACCGGAAACGTCGACCATTTTCTGGAATCGGTCGACGAACATTGTCTGATGGTCGTACCCGCGCTGCCCTATATCCTGACCAATAGCGACATCAGCCTGACGGTGAAGCAGGGACCGCGCTGGGATGAGGTGGCCGTGACCGAACGGCGAATCACGCGCCCGCAGGACGGCCTGATCGTGATCGCCTACAAGGCGACGGCCCGGCATCAGGGGAGCCACCCCTATTCGGCCTATTGCACATCCACCTATCACCGGCCGACCGGCGATGGCTGGCGCATGGTCCAGCATCAGCAGACCCCTGTCGATTAGGCCGCTTGCCCGGCTTCGTCCGCCGGGCTAGGCCGCGCCCATGCCCGCAACCCCCGCCTGGCCCCCGCGCAGCGCGCCGCGACTGTTCGTCGAAACGGCGCTCGACGAGGGCGTGGCAGTGCCTGTCGATGGCAATGCCGCCCACTACCTACTTTCCGTCATGCGCGTAGGCGATGGCGATTGGGTGCTGCTGTTCGACGGACGGTCGGGCGAATGGGCCGCCCGCGCGGGCGCAATCCGCAAGCGCGACCTGATCCTCACCTGCGACAGCCGGACGAAACCGCCCGAGACAGTGCCCGACTTCCTGCTGTGCGTGGCGCCGATCAAGAAGGGCCGCATCGACCTGATCGCCGAAAAGGCGTGCGAACTGGGCGTGGCGGCTTTGCAGCCGGTGCTGACCCGTCGGTCGGTGGTCGACCGGCTGAACGGCGACCGGCTCCGCGCGCATATGGTGGAAGCGGCCGAGCAATGCGGCCGCACCGCCGTCCCGCTGCTCCACGACATGATCCCACTGCCCCGGCTGCTCGATGGCTGGGACGCGGGGCGCACGCTGTTCTTCGCCGACGAGGAAGGCGGCATGCCGATGACCGAGGCGTTCGCCGCGCATCGCGGCCCCGCAGCGTTGCTGATCGGTCCCGAAGGCGGCTTTGCGGATGAGGAGCGCGCGGCCATTCGGGCCTGCCCCGGCGCCGTCGCGATCACGCTCGGCCCCCGCATCCTGCGCGCGGAAACCGCCGCCATCGCCGCCACTGCCTGCTGGATGGCGCTTAATGGCGACTGGGACGTGCCAGTTGCTGAATGAAATGAATTTGCCCATGACGCGAAGCCGGATTATGCGGGCGCCTTCAAGGGGTCGGACAACAGGGAAGCGCCGATGAGTACCAGGAAAGATTCGGGCAGCAACGACCCGATCATCGAGACGCGCGAACAGTTGATCGCTGCCTTCGAGAATGGCGAGAAACCGGCCGACCGCTGGAAGATCGGCACCGAGCATGAGAAGTTCGTCTATTCGACGGCCGACCATCACGCCCCCTCCTATGAGGAGAAGGGCGGCATCCACACGCTGCTGATCGGCCTGACCCGCTATGGCTGGGAGCCGGTCTATGAGGGCGATAATATCATCGCGCTCGCGGGCAGCGACGGCACGGTCAGCCTGGAACCGGCGGGCCAGCTCGAACTGTCCGGCGCGCCGCTCGACAATCTGCACGAAACCTGCGCCGAGACAGGCCGCCATCTCGAACAGGTCAAATATGTCGGCGACCAGTTGGGTCTCGGCTTCCTGGGCCTTGGCATGTGGCCGGACAAGACGCGCGCGGAACTGCCGATCATGCCCAAGGGCCGCTACGAGATCATGCTGCGCCACATGCCGCGCGTGGGATCGATGGGCCTCGACATGATGCTGCGCACTTGCACGATCCAGGTGAACCTCGATTATGCGAGCGAGGCGGGCATGGCCAAGATGTTCCGCACGTCGCTCGCGCTGCAACCGCTGGCGACCGCGCTTTTCGCCAACTCGCCCTTCACCGAGGGCAAGCCCAACGGCCTGCTGTCCTACCGCAGCCATATCTGGTCCGACACCGACCCGCAGCGCACGGGCATGCTGCCTTTCGTGTTCGAGGATGGCTTCGGTTATGAGCGTTACGCCGACTATGCGCTCGACGTGCCGATGTATTTCGTCTTCCGCGACGGCAAATATATCGACGCGGCGGGGCAGAGCTTCCGCGATTTCCTCGATGGCCGCCTGCCTGCGCTCCCCGGCGAGAAGCCGCGTGAGAGCGACTGGTCGGACCATCTCTCCACCGCCTTCCCCGAAGTGCGGATGAAGAGCTTCCTCGAAATGCGCGGTGCGGACGGCGGGCCCTGGGGCAGCATCTGCGCCCTGCCCGCCTTCTGGGTCGGGCTGCTCTATGACGGCTCGGCGGTCGATGCCGCGTGGGACGTGGTGAAGGACTGGACGATGGACGAGCGGCAGGCGCTGCGCGACTCCGTGCCCCGCCTCGGCCTCGACGCGCCCATCGGTGGCGGGCGGACGCTGCGCCATATTGCGGGCGAGATACTCGACATATCGCGCATGGGCCTCAACAACCGCGCGCGGCTGGACGGTGCGGGCAATACCGAGGCGGGCTATCTGGCCGTGCTGGAGGATGTCGTCGCACGCGGCAAGACGCCGGCCGAGCAACTCCTCGACAAATATCATGGCGAATGGGCCGGGGATTTGTCGAAGGTCTATGACGAGAAGAGTTTCTGAATCCAAATCCTCCCCCTTGGGGGAGGGGGACCGCCGCCGAAGGCGGTGGTGGAGGGGTAGCCCCCTATCGATAGCGTAGACACCCCTCCACCACTCGCCACGCGAGCGGTCCCCCTCCCCTTGCAGGGGAGGAATAAACGCCTCAGTTCGCCCGCATCTGTCCGCCAGCGCCGGACCCTGCCACGGCGCCCACCGGCAACCGCTTGAGCGACGCCAGCTTCGCCCGGAACGCCGTCAGTGCCGATCCGGAGAGCTGCGCCGCCTGCGCGAACTTCACCGACAGCGGGTTGACGTTCACCCCCCGGCGATAGACCTCGTAATGAAGATGCGGACCGGTCGAGAGGCCGGTGGACCCGACATAGCCGATCACCTGCCCCTGCCGCACCAATTCGCCCATATGCGCGGCGATCCGGCTCATATGGGCATAGCCGGTAGCGAGGCCGCCGCCATGGTCGATCCGCACATAATTGCCATGACCGCCATGCCGACCGGAATAGACGATACGACCCGAAGTCGCTGCATAGATGGGCGTGCCAGCCCGCGCTGCATAATCGATTCCCTGATGCATGCGGCGATAGCCCAGCACCGGGTGGAAGCGCATGCCGAAGCTGGACGACATCCAGCCGGACACGGGCGCCGCCATGGTCTGGCGCTTTTCGCCGACGCCGGATGCCTCGAACCAGCGTTCCTGCCCGTCGAAGGTCCAGCGCAGCATGTTGAGGCTCTTGCCCCGCGCGCGCTCCAGGCCAGCGAACAACAGCTTGCCGGTCTCCGTCTCACCCGTTGCGGCGCGGCGGTGCGCGACGATGATGTCGAACCGGTCATCCGCACCCAGCCCGCGCGCCAGCGACACCTGCTGCGAAATTGCCTTGAGATAGGACTGGATCGTCGCCGGATCGGCCCCTGCCGACCGCGCGGCCGCATAGAGGCTGCCGCCCACGCGCCCGCGGATGCGCAGCGGCGTGTCGTCCACGGCGATGGGTATCTCCCGGACGGTCAGCATGCCGTTGGTCCGCACCACGTCCAGCGCGAGATCGAGCCGCGCGCGCACCGACAGTGCGTCAAGCGGGCGCGGCATATTGCGGTTGGGTCGGCGGCCCAGCGTCAGACCGACGCGCGTGCCGGACGCGATGCTGTCCGGGTTCACCGCATTGCCGACCAGCCCCAGCACCGCCGAGGCATCCTTGCCGCCAATGCCGGACCGTTGCAGCATCCGCGCGAAGCTGTCGCCCACGCCGATCACCGCGTCGAGTTGGACCATCGGGCGTTCGGGCGTATCGGCCAATGGTACGACCGCGTCGGTCTGTCCCATGCGCCCGCCGGTATCCCCGCCCATGGCGAGCGGTGTAATCATCTGCGCGCGCAACTGGTCGAACTGCGCATCGCTCAGCGGCGCGGGCGTCATGCCCGGCATAGGTCCGATGCCGGGCGCAGCGGCGATCATCGCGCCGCACAGGCCCATGCAGGTTGCAAGGCCGCGCCACCAGGTCAGCGACCCGACCGCATGACCCAGGTCCGGCGTCAGGTCGACGCGGTGCGCCCAGTCGGAAACAGCCTGCCGCCAGCCGGCGCTGACCGGGGCCTGGGGTGCGCGCGTAAAGCCGCCCAGAGCGATCGCTCCCGCGCCATCCACCTGGCCGATTCCGAAATCCGATTTTTGAAACACGACCCGCGCTGCCCCATCCCTGGACGCATATCTTGAGCCGGTCTGTGTAAACAGCGGACGTTAAAGTCAATTTAACGCTGAATCGATGTGCCTCCCGACACGACGAACAGTGGCGGCCACCGGACGGGGCGAGGAACCGAAAAAAGCGCGTTGCGTGCGCCCTTCCCTTGGGCCAGACAGTGCGCATGTCCTTTGCGTCGCGCGCGACAGTCACCGCGGTGCTTGGTCCCACCAACACCGGCAAGACGCACCTCGCCATAGAGCGGATGTGCGGCCATTCCAGCGGGCTGATGGGCTTTCCCCTTCGCCTGCTGGCACGGGAGGTCTATGACCGGGTGGTCGCCATTAAGGGACCGAAACAGGTCGCCCTCATCACCGGCGAGGAGCGGATCGTCCCGCCCGACGCCCGCTGGTTCCTGACCACCGCCGAATCCATGCCGATCAACGGCGTCGGCACCCTGCGCGATTTCAGCTTCGTGGCGCTGGACGAGGTGCAGATTGCCGCCGACCCCGAACGCGGACATGTCTTCACCGACCGGCTGCTGCGCGCGCGTGGCCGTGACGAGACGATGCTGCTGGGGTCCGCCAGTGTGTCCGGCGCGGTGCGCGACCTGGTGCCAGGGGCGGAGATCATCGGGCGGCCACGGTTCTCGACGTTGCGCTATGCGGGCATGCAGAAGCTGTCGCGCCTGCCAAAGCGGTCCGCCATCGTCGCCTTCTCTGCCGAGGAGGTCTATGCCGTGGCGGAAATGCTGCGCCGCTTTCGTGGCGGCGCGGCAGTGGTGATGGGCGGCCTTTCCCCCCGCACTCGCAATGCACAGGTCGCGATGTTCCAGGCGGGCGAGGTCGATTATCTCGTCGCCACCGATGCGATCGGCATGGGGCTAAACATGGACGTGGCGCATGTCGCCTTCGCCTCGCTCCACAAGTTCGACGGCCGCCGCCAGCGCCGGCTGACCGTCGCCGAAATGGCGCAGATCGCCGGCCGCGCCGGGCGGCACCAGAAGGACGGCACCTTCGGCACGCTGGGCGCGGAGCATGGCGGCATCGCCTTCACGCCCGACGAGATCGAGCGG
>JBEVNC010000086.1:0-10472 GCA_040508315.1 Sphingobium sp. | reverse complement strand
GCCCCGCGCCTCGGCCCGCCGCTGGAGATGGACTATAATGTCCTGCGTTCGTCGTGGACGCTGATCGCGGGCACGATGCACATCCCGCGCCTGTTCCTGGCGATCATGGCGATCAGCTTCTTCTGGATGGTCGCGACCATCCTGATCGTCATCTTCCCGCCGCTGGTGAAGAATGACTTCACCGCGACGAAGGAGGTGGCAAGCCTGTTCCTTGCCATCTTCTCCATCGGCATCGCGGTGGGGTCGATCGCGATCAACCGCCTGCTGTGCGGTCAGGTGTCGGCGCGCTACTCCCCCGTCTCGGTGGTCATCATGGCCGGGTTCGTGTGGTTCTTCCAATATGTGACGGTGGGTTGGACCCCGGCCCCCGATGGCACGCTCTACACCGTGTCGGCTTTCCTCGATCAGCCCAACAGCTGGCGCGTCCTCGTCGCCCTGTTCGGGGTGGCGGTGTTCGGCGGCATGTTCGTGGTGCCGCTCTATGCGTTCCTGACGACATCGGTGCGCAAGGACGAAACCGCGCGCACCGTGGCGGCGAACAATGTCGTCAATTCCGGCGCGATGGTGATCGGCGCGCTCGTCATCATCGTGGCGATGGGGATGGGCCTGTCCAACCGGCAGGCGCTGCTGATCGTCGCGGCGCTTTGCATCGTCACCGCCATGCTGGCCTGGAAACTGCATAAGGCGTGCGAGGTGCATGCGCACGAGGAACGAGCGCGGCATTGAGCTTCACCTGCGCTGCAAGCTATTGGTTCGTTCGCGCAGAGCGGTAACCGCCATCGATCACGCGGAGCCGCAGAGACAATCCTCCGCGGTTCCGCGTGAACCGATTTAAGGCCTGTGGCGCAGCCTACACCACCCCGAACGCCAGCATCGCGTCGGCGACCTTCTTGAAGCCTGCGATGTTCGCACCCTTCACATAGTCCACATAATCGTCCGACACCCGGCCATAGGTCAGGCAGCTCGCATGGATGCCGTCCATGATGTCGAGCAGCATCTGCTGCAGCTCGCTTTCCTTCCACGCGCGGCGTTCGCTGTTCTGGCTCATTTCCAGCCCCGACACAGCGACGCCGCCCGCGTTCGCCGCCTTGCCGGGCGCAAAGAGAATGCGGGCTTCCTTGAAGACGTGCACGCCCTCCAGCATGGTCGGCATGTTCGCCCCTTCGGACACCGCGATGACGCCGTTCCTGACCAGCGTCCGGGCATCGTCGCCGGACAGCTCGTTCTGCGTGGCGCAGGGGAGCGCCACGTCGCACGGCACGCCCCATGGCGTCTGCCCCTCATGAAAGGTCGCGCTCTTGAAGACGTCGCAATAATCCTGGATTCGGCCTCGGCGGTGCGTCTTGTGTTCCTTGACCCATTGGATCTTGTCGAGGGTCAGCGTGTCGGGATCGTGGATGAAACCGCCCGAGTCGGACAGGGTCAGCACCTTGCCGCCCAGCTGCACGATCTTCTCCGCCGCATGGGTCGCGACATTGCCGGAGCCGGAGATGACGGCGGTCTTGCCGTGCAAATCCGTCCCCCTCGTGCCCAGCATGTTGGCGAGGAAATAGACCGCGCCATAGCCGGTTGCCTCCGGCCGGATCAGCGAGCCGCCATATTCCAGGCCCTTGCCGGTCAGCACCCCGGTAAACTGGCCGGTGATGCGCTTATACTGGCCGAACATATAGCCGATCTCGCGCCCGCCCACGCCAATGTCGCCGGCGGGCACGTCCACGTCGGCGCCGATATGGCGGTAGAGCTCGGTCATGAAGCTCTGGCAGAAGCGCATGATCTCCCGCACGCTCTTGCCCTTGGGATTGAAGTTGGAGCCGCCCTTGCCGCCGCCCATGGGCAGGCCGGTCAGCGCATTCTTGAACGTCTGCTCGAAGGCGAGGAATTTCAGAACGCTTTCGTTGACCGAGGGGTGAAAGCGGATGCCGCCCTTATAGGGACCGATGGCGTTGTTGTTCTGCACGCGCCAGCCGCGCTGCACGCGGACATTGCCATTGTCATCCTCCCAGCAGACGCGAAAGGACACCACGCGGTCCGGCTCCGCTATGCGCCGCAGGATCTGCTGGGCATGATATTCCTCCTTGTCCTCGATGAAGTCGAATATGTCCTCCGCAACCTCCTGCACCGCCTGGACGAACTCAGGCTGATGCGGGTTGCGCTTCTTCACGCCCTCCATGAAAGTGGGCAGATCGACATGATCGGAAACGGCCATGGTCATCCTCTCCTGCTAGTTCATCCGCGATGAACGCTGGCGACCGCCTTCTACGACTCGAGGGGGTTCGCTCGCCGAGCGTAACATTGCGGCGGCGGATGTCGCGCAAATTAGCGTGGGGTATTACGGGCGGCGCGGCCTGCCCGTCGGAGAGGCAGGCGCTATTTCAGTTCATTCCTGTCCTTGGTGAAGATTCGCGAAAGCCAGGACAGGGACAGGAGAATGGCTGGATAAAGGATGTTGCCCTTGATCCTGTCGAAAGCGCCGCCGGTTCTTCCGCCGGTCCGCGATGTCTGTGTACCGCGTCCGCTGGAATGATCGAGGCGACCTATCTCGCCCTTCGACAAGATAGCGGCGTCAAGGACAGGTACGCTCTGGGTCATTGGCTGCTCCATCTGCTCCGGGGGCCTATCGTCCATCTCGCCCGAATACTCCTGTAAAGCGTCAATACGAGCCAAGCGGACGTTGGCTCCCCGTCGATCGGGCTTTTACCACCATTCCGGCTGCCGGACATGCTGGCCCTCCCAAATCCGGAGAGATTTTCCGCACCTGCGAGATTAACCAAAATGGACAGAAAGCCAAGGCAAGCCAGGGTCCACCTTCAAAATGCATACTTCGCATCCAGGTGGCATGTCCGCGATATATTCGCAATCTGATAGCAGTTCCGTACTCTTCATCATTGTTGTTACCGTATTTTCAATGATCCTAAAAATAAAATAGAGCGATATATATTCATATTTTCGGATAAATTACCATTCTATTACTTCTTTGGTCAAAGATGGGTTTTATATATACTGAAATATGTTTAATTATTATGATCTCGATTGAGATATACTCTTCATTGTGGACGTTCTTTTGCTCCCAATGTCTTATAGGTCAGTCCCAAGTGGATATAAACCAGCTAGGCATAATCGTGCACGAGTGCGATGCAATAACTCGACTTAGCGATCGCACCATCAAGAGGAAGAGATCATTGTCATGAGCTTCTAAAACTCATGAAGGAACGCAGTTCCGTAATCGATTTCTATAATCTCCAGAATATCCGTTCGTAGATCGACCGACGACGGCATCGGTGTGGAGACTGGGGTTCATGCGATATTTGGGGGAACCGTGATATGGAGCATGTCGCCCGTAATGACTTTTTCCGTCACAGGGGTGTCGGCCGCTCTCTGGTGATCGCTCATGTGCAGACGCGCATGAATCGGTCCGGAGGGGCGGAGGAAAATACCTGGGCGTCCTGCGTCCATCAGGCGACGTCCGGCCATGAGGTTCACCTCTATTGCGGCAGATCGTCGGATGTGGACGAATATCGGGGCCGCAATACGTCGGTGATGGTCCATCTGGTCCCCGAACTGGTGCGCGATGTCGCGCCCAAAGACGACCTCGCCGCCTATCGCAAACTGTCCGAACTTTTCGCGACGCTGCGGCCGGACATCGTGCACACCCATACCAGCAAGGCCGGCATCGTCGGGCGTCTGGCGGCGAGCAATGCGAAAGTGCCTGCCATTATCCACGGCGTGCACATCCTGCCGTTCAGCAATGTCGGCATGGCGGAACGGCTGATCTATCTGTCGGCCGAACATGCGGTCGCGCCGATGACGGACCATTTCGTCCATGTCAGCCACGGCACGCGCAAGGCCTATGGCATCGCCCAGATCGGCAACCGGCGCCTCCATTCCGTCGTCCGCTCGGGCATGGATATAGAGCAGTTCCAGACCGCCACCCCGCCCGACGACTGGCGCGAACTGCTGGGCGTCGGCCGCTTCGACGAGAAGCCGCGCACCATCCTGATGATGGCGGTGCTGGAGGAGCGCAAGCGGCAGTATGAGTACATCAAGGGCTTTGCCGAGACCACGCGCAAGGGGGAGGATATCCGCCTCCTGCTCGCGGGCGACGGCCCCGACGCGGGCAGAGTGCGTGAGTTGATCCGCACGCTGGACGTCGGGGACCGGGTGAAGCTGCTGGGCCATCGCCCCGATCCGGAAAGGCTCGTCGCGCTTGCCGACGTCTGCTCGCTGGCGTCGCTGCGCGAAGGGCTGCCACGCACCATCGTGCAGAGCCTCGCCGGTCGCCGACCAGCGGTCGTCAGCCCGCTGCGCGGCATAGAAGAGATCGTCCAGAACGGCAGCAACGGCATTGTCGTGCGCAGCAAGCAGGCCGAGCCCGTGGCGCGGGAGACGGTGGCGCTGCTGCGCGACCCGGCGCGGCTCGCGGCCATGACCAGGGGAGCGGCCGCGGCGTCCGTGGAGGACTGGAAATTCCCGTCCATGTTCGCCCAGCTCGACCGCGCCTATGCCGAGACGCTGGCCGTGCCACGGGTGGCTGCGCGGATCAGCGCGCTGGAGCAATGGCGGATGCAGCGTGAAAGTTTCAGCTGCGCCTGAACGACGGACGACCCGATCGGACGTCGGGCGCGCGATCGGACAGCCAAGGGGGGGATGTCGCTCAATATCGCGGCATGACGAGGGATGTTTCTATGGTTCCGGGGGTTCACAACGCTGCGCGTCGGCCGGAGCCGACTTCCACGCGTGCCGTCGCCGGGACGCGGTGGTCGTGCGCCATCCGCCCCTGCCTGACTGCCGTCTCGTGCGACATGCCGGTCGATGGGCCATGGCGATGCTGAAGGCATCGGCGATGGTCCTTGCCGCCGCGCTCCCATTTCAGCCCGCGGCCAACGCCCGCGCAGGCGCGGGCGCCAATGGCTGGAGCGAGGCCCGTCGTGGAAGTGCGCTCGATCTGGGTGGCGCGCGCCTCGTCCATCAGGAGGGTTTCGACGAGCCCCTCTCCCTCAACGGTCCGCTGCTCTGGGCCAAGCAACATGCCGATGTCGGGCTGGAAAAGTTCGATCCCGCCGGCGGCTATGCCTATGGTTTCGCCGACGGCGTGCTGGCGATCCGCGCCTATGAATTGTCGTCGGGCATCCGCAGCGGCAATGTACAGTCGGTCAATGCCGATCAGGCCTATCAGGGCGCGGCCATCGTCCCCGGCAAGCGCGGCTTCACCTGCGCATCCTGCTATTGGGAGGCGCGGGTGCGCTTCCCGCAGGCGCGCGGCACCTGGGGCAGTTTCTGGCTGCTGACGCCCGACGATCCGCGCCGCCGCGGCCATCTCGAGGTGGACGCCATCGAATATTATGGCGCGGCCGACCGGCGCGGCCATCATCACACCATCCATCGCTGGGGACCGCAGGAGCGCGAAGGCCACAGGCAACGCGGCGACTATACCGGGATGGACGAGATCGCGGACTTCGGATGGCATGTCTACGGCGTCGATCTGCGCGGCCGGGACATGCTGGACGGCAAGCCCGCTCTGGTCGTGTACATGGATGGCAAGGAGGTGTCGCGCATCGCGCCGGACGCGGACTTCCTGACCCGCCCCTTCTACTTCAACCTTACCTTGTCGATTAACCCCAAGGACGGCCAGCGGACATTGCCGCAGGTCATGAAGGTCGATTTCGTCAGGGTGTGGAAATGACCCTGCCTCCCCCATCCCGGACCCTGACCGGCGGCGGCGCGGCCAAGGGGCTTGCCTGGCTCGTCTCGGGCCGGTTGGCCAGCGCCGTCGTCAGCCTCGGCTCTACGGCGATCCTCGCGCGCCTTCTGACGCCCAGCGATTTTGGCGTGGTCGCGGCGGCCTTCGTGGTGCTCGCCCTCGCGAACGTCATTTTCGACGGGGCCTTCGGCGTCAATCTGGTCCGCAAGAAGGAACTGACGGCGCAGGATATCGGCACCACATTGGCCGCCGCCCTGCTGCTCAGCCTTGCGCTGGCCGCGCTGGTCGTCGGCGCTGCGCCCTTTATCGAGCGCTTCTTCGGCTTCCCCTCGCTCGGCCTCATCCTCATCGTCAGCGCCGCCAACATCCCGGCAAAGGCCGTCCTGTCCGTCGCGACAGCGCAGATCCAGCGCGCTGGCCGGTTCCGGGCGCTGGCGGGCGCGAGCCTCTGGGCGCAGGTCGTCGGCTACATATTGGTCGGCGTTCCCGCCGCGCTGGCGGGCGGATCGGTCTGGGCATTGGTCGCCGCCATGCTGGTGAGTTCGCTGACGGAAGCCGTGCTCGCCGTCCGGGGGGCGCGCATGTCGCTCAAGCTGGCCTGGCACCGGGGCACATTGCGCGACATATTCGGGTCAGGCTGGCTCAGCGCTGCGGGCGTCGTGAACTGGGCTGCCAATACCGGCGCACAGACCATCATCGGCCACCTGCTGACCGCGTCGGCGCTCGGCCTCTATTCCCGCTCGTGGAAGCTGATCGACCTGTTCGTGGCGGCGGTCTCCACGCCCTTGTCTCGCATATTGCTGCCGCTGTTCTCCGTGCGGACGGATGACGAGGGCGCGCCTGCCCGCGCCTTCCTCAATGTGCTGAGTCTGGTCCTGCCTTTCTATGCGGTGGCGTCGGTCCTGTTGGCGCTGCAGGCGCCCGCCATCATCCTGCTCGCGCTCGGCCCGCAATGGACGGAAGCTATCCCCATCGCCCAGATACTGTTCCTCGCGCTCGTGCCGCGCTGCGCGTTCAAGGTTTCGGAAAATTTCGCGGTGGCGAGCGGACGGTCGCTGTCGGCCTTCTACCGGCAGGGCTTTTATGCCGCCGCGATGATCGGCGGCGCGGCCGTCGGCGTGCGCTACGGGGTCGTGCCGGTCGCCATCGCGGCGTCAATCGCGATCACCTTATTCTATTCCGTCTCCATGACGTATGCGATCCGCCTGTCCGGGGTCACCTTCCGGTCGGTGATCGTCCTGCACGGCAAGGCCGCAGCCGTCGCCGCCAGCGCGGCGGTGGCAGATGCGCTGGTCCTGTTCGCGCTGGGCGATGGCGCCGGCGTGCCCGGACATATGCTCGCCGGGTCGGCGGGCGCGGCGATGGCAGCGGCTATCGTGCTGCTCGCCCGACATCGCCTCTTCTCTCCGGAAGCCGTCCGGTCGCTCGAGCGCATGCTCGCGGCCGTCATGGCCAAAACTCATGTGCCTAAGCTCTTTTCCCGCTTCGGCCAAAAGGGGGCGTAATGCGTACCAGAGTCCTGTTGATATCCCGCCTGACCACCCAGAATGCCGGAAACGAGGCACTGTCGAAGCTGGCCATACGCTATTTGCAGACCCGGCTGAAAAATGCCCATCTCCACGCGGTCGACCGTTATCCCCGGTCGTTCGGCAGCTATTCGATAGACAAGCTCGGCCCCGACCATGTCGCCGGGTTCGACGCCCTCGCCCGGCGGCTGTCGCGGCGTTTCGTGGCGAAGGACGCGCCGTGGCCCGCACCGGCGGACATGAACATGGTCAGGCTCAATCTCACGGCCAAGGAATTGACCGGCCCGCTGCGCCGCATCAAGCGCGCCATCGACCTGCGCAGGCGTCTGGCGGCAGTGGGGCTGATCGAAGCGCGCAGCAGCCGCATCGCCATATCGGCCTGTGCCCAGGCCGATCTCGTCATCTGGAACCCGGCTGGCGAAATCCACCCGACCGGCAGCCCGAACGAGGTGATGCGCCTGCTCCTCATGATGCGCATCGCACAGCTTCACGGTCGCAGGACGGCGGTCATCAACCATAGCCTGGAGATCGAGGATCCCCGGCTGCGCGACCTCGTTGCGCATGTCTATCGCGCCCTCGATTATGTCGGCGTGCGCGACAGCCCGTCGGTCGATGTCGCCCGCGGCCTGGATGTCAGCGCCGACAAGATCCACGAAGCGCCCGACCTCGTCTTCACCACGCTGGATCAGGGCAGCGCGCGCGGCCCCGGCGCCGCCATCGGCATGGCCGTCAACGGGCTGGAAGCGGCCGGCGCGGTCGATGAATGGAAGGATGTCGTGGCCAGCTTCGAAAAAATGGGCAGGCCAATCATCTTCGTATCCAACGCGGTCAACCACGATATCGGCTTCGCGCGGACGGTCGCTGGCGGGCATGGCGATGTCGAGATCGTGGACCGGCAGCCCGGCTTCGAGGAATTAAAGGACATATTCAGCCGCTGCGCCGTGCTGGTCAGCAGCCGCCTCCATTCCTCCATACTCGCGCTGGCGGAAGGCGTGCCGGTGGTCAGCATCGAACCATCGGTGTTCAAGCTGACCGCCATTTTCGAGCAGATGCAATATCCGCTGGCGACCCAGAACATGCATGTGCCGGGATGGGCGGACCGGGTGATCGCGAACACCGACACCTGTCTGGCGGAGGGCGACGACCTTGCCCGGATCGGCCTCGACCGGATGACCGAGCAGAACGAGCGCATCGACAAGGCGCTGCGGCCGCTGCTCGCGCTGGCGGGGAGTTGATCGCGATGGTGGCGAATGAGCGCGCACTGGTTCTGGCCGTCGCAGCCTATTTCCCCGACAGCTATGGCGGCGCGGAGCGGCAGGCGCGGATATTGGCCGAAGCGCTGGGGCGTAAGGGCGTCACCGTCACTCTCGTCGCGCCCACCATCAGGGACGACGTCCCGCTGATCGAGCAGACCGCGTTTGGAGAGATCCGCCGCAAACGCCTGCGCGCCTTTCCCAATCTGGGCGGCCGAAACTTCCTGTCCTTTTTGATGTGGAGCCTGTGGGTGCCGTGGCTGCTGCGCGACCGCAAATGGCGGGGCATCCCGGTCTATGTCTTCCACGCGCGGCTCCATGCGTTGGGACCGGCGCTGGCCGCGCTGCGCAACCGGTCGCCGCTGCTGATAAAGCTAGGCGGCGGGGGTGAGGCGTCGGAGTTCGACGCTCTGCGATGCAAGAAATATCTCTACGGCCATCTGGTTGAACGACTGCTGCTCCGCCGGGTCGATACCTTCGTGGCCAACAGCGGACAGATCGCCGACGAACTGCGCCGACTGCCCATCGGGACAGACCGAATTGCGGAGTTCCCGAACGGTGTCGCGCTGCCGCCGCTGGAGGTGTTGAGGGGCGCAATGGCGCGGCGCAACGGACGCCGGTTCATCTACGCCGCGCGGCTCAAGTCCGACAAGAATGTCAGCGTACTCTACGGGGCCGCGATGATTCTGGCGGGGAGGGGCGTGAACATGCACCTGCGGCTGGTCGGCGACGGTCCGGAGCGGGACAGGCTGGAGCGGCTGACGGCCGCATCGCCCTTCGCATCCGTCATCTCCTTTCCCGGCTTCGTGTCCGACATCTATCCCGAGATGCAGGCGGCCGATTTCTTCGTCTGCGCCTCCAAGCGTGAAGGGCAGTCGAATGCGCTGCTCGAAGCGATGTCGGCGGGCGTCATCCCCATCGTCTTCAAGGCGAGCGGGGTGGAGGAGGTCGTCTCCCATGGCCGCAACGGCTTCATCGTCGACGTCTCGGAGCCTGAGAGCTTTGCGCAGGCGATGCAGCAGGCGATCGACATGACCGCAGAGGAGCGCGAGGCGATGTCGCTAGCGGCCAGAGACTTTGCCGAGAAGAATATCGGCATAGACGCCGTCGCCGATCGCACATGGGAGGTCGTGACAGCGATCAACTCCCGATTTCGCTGCGGCATTACAGCTGGGGGCATGCGTGACGGCCAAGGTCAGGTCCCGGATCGTCCCGCCGGTGAGAATTTCCGCCTTTCCAGTCCCAAGGTGGTGCGTGGACTATCCAGTGAGGCGATCATGAACAGTTCATCCATCGCCACGCCCAAAGTGGCGGTCATCCTGACCTGCTACAATGAAGGTCCCTATATCGGCGCCGCGGTCAGGAGCGTTCTGGACCAGAGCCGGGCCGATCTGGTCACCGCGATTATCATCGCCGATGATGGCTCTCAGCCGGCGACCATCGCGGTCCTCAAAGATATCGAGCGCTGGGATCCACGCATCAGTATTCTCTACGGCACGGGCGGGGCAGGCCCGTCGGGGCAGCGGTGCAAGGCGATCGCGACCACCGACGCAGACGTGCTGGCCATCCTCGACGGCGACGATCTGTGGACGGCGGACAAGCTGGAACGCCAGTTGCCGGTGCTAATGGCCCAGCCCGATATCGGCCTGGTCTACACGGATTTCTTCGCTTTTCCGGACGAGAATCTGGCGGCGGCGCGGCGTGCGGGGGTGCTGGACATCACCGGGAGCCGGTGGCTGAGCCATACCTATTTCCTCAACGACCCGCCCATCATCCCGTCCACCACGTTGTTGCGGCGGACGGCCTATGAAGCATGCGGAGGATTCGACGCGGCTGTCCATATTTTCGAGGACACGGACATCTTCATCAGGATGGCGCGCGTCACGCGCTTTGCGCTGCTCGACGAACCGCTGCTCTACAAGCGCAATCGCGGGACGAGCATCACGGGCGGGCGGAGCGACCTGATGGCGCACCACGCTTTTGTGACGCTCAAGG
>JBEVNC010000080.1:0-9563 GCA_040508315.1 Sphingobium sp. | reverse complement strand
CAGGAGGAACATCGTGTGGCGGGCGGGGCGTTGCAGAGAGGGGGGGCCCCCCCTGCCGAAACTTAGGTGGAGGGGCGCTCGCCATGCTCGCCGAGGTCGAGGCCTTCCTGCTCGACTTCCGGTGCAACACGCAGGCCGGTCACAGCCTTGGCGATGAAGATCGCGATCGCGGTGCCGATCGAGGCCCAGACGATGGTCGCGGCAACCGCCAGGACCTGCGTCACGAGCTGCGGACCGATGGCGAAATCCGCGCCGCCGGGGCCGCCGAGCGACGGTGCGTAGACGATGCCGGTGCCGATGGCGCCGACGATGCCGCCCACGCCGTGGATGCCGAACGCGTCGAGCGAGTCGTCATAACCGAGCATCGGCTTGAGCTTCGACACGGCGAAGAAGCAGATGACCGAAGCGACAGCGCCCAGGACGATGGCGCCGAACGGGCCGGAGTTGCCAGCCGCCGGGGTAACGGCGACGAGACCGGCGATGACGCCCGAGCAGTAGCCCAGAGCCGAACCCTTGTGGCCGCTGAACTTCTCGCACAGCATCCAGAACAGGGCCGCCGAGGCGGTCGCGACGAAGGTGTTGATCATGGCGAGAGCCGCCGAGCCATTGGCTTCGAGAGCCGAACCGGCGTTGAAGCCGAACCAGCCAACCCACAGCAGGCCGGTGCCGACCATGGTCAGCGTCAGGCTGTGCGGTGCCATGGGCTCCTTGGGGTAGCCGATGCGCTTGCCGAGCAGGATGCACGCCACCAGCGCCGAGACGCCGGCATTGATGTGCACGACCGTACCGCCCGCGAAGTCCAGAGCGCCCATCTCGAAAAAGACGCCGCCAGCCGCCCACACCATGTGCGCGATGGGGAAGTACACGATGGTCAGCCAGATGAGGGCAAAGACCATGACCGCCGAGAACTTGATACGCTCGACGACCGAACCCAGGACCAGCGCGACGGTGATCGCGGCGAAGGTCATCTGGAAGGCAACGAACACATATTCCGGGATCACGACGCCATCGGTGAAGGTGGCGGCGGTGGAGTCAGGCGTGATGCCCCGCAGGAACAGCTTGTCGAAATTGGCGATATAGCCGTCGAGGCCGGTGCCATAGGTGCCACCGAAGGCCATCGTGTAGCCATAGATCACCCAGATCAGCATCGCGAAGGCCGCGACAGCGCCGATCTGCGTCATGACCGACAGCATGTTCTTGGAGCGGGCAAGTCCACCGTAGAACAGGGCCAGGCCGGGAAGGATCATCGCAAGCACCAGGACGGTGGAAACCATCATCCACGCGGTGTCACCCTTGTCGGGCACCGGCGCGGCGGCCGTTGCGGCCTCCTGCGCCCAAGCGGGCAGGGCGGTGAAGAGCGTCAGGGCGGTCGCCCCCGCTACACCCCAAATCTTGTTGGTCAATGTCATGCTTTGCCCCTTTCCCTCAAAGCGCGGTTTCGCCGGTCTCACCGGTGCGGATGCGCACGGCCTGACCGACGTCGAGCACGAAGATCTTGCCATCCCCGATGGCGCCGCTGTTGGCGGCCTGCTGGATGCTTTCGACGACCCGCGATGCGAGGCCATCGTCACAGACGATCTCGACCTTGATCTTCGGCACCATGTTGGTGCTGTATTCCGCGCCGCGATAGATTTCGGTCTGCCCCTTCTGCCGGCCGAAACCCTTCACTTCGCTGACCGTCATGCCTGCGATGCCGAGACCCGTCAGGGCCTCGCGGACATCGTCCAGCTTGAACGGCTTGATGATAGCCATGACTAGTTTCATGTCGCCCCCGTTTTGTCGTGGTGTGCGACTTTAGGTAAGCAAGAGGCGTGCCAGAATTTAACGAATGGTTAATCGGCGCGATTCGGCCCGAAGTGGATCGAAATGGCACATGGCCCCGCTCAAATTTGAGGCAGGTCGGGAATCGTGCCTAGATTTTAGGCATGGCCAGGGAACATTTTGCAGTTCGAGCGGTTCGCCGCCCTTTTTTTCAGCCGCGTGCGGGAAAGCGATCCTGCGGCTGGACGGACAAACCATCGATACTGCGTGTGCGCTGGGCGATGCGCGCCAGCCGTTCCGGCGTCTCGTGCAGGCGGTGATAGTCGGACAGCGTCTCGCGTTCGGCGGTCAGCGTCATCAGCGGCACACCCCAGCCGCAACTGGTCTGGACGCTTTCGATATCGACCAGGAATATCTGCCGCGTTCCCGGCAACAGCATGAAGGATGCGGACAGCTCGTCCCAGTCGGCATCCTGCGGCAATATGAACCGTCCCCGGCCATAAAGGCGCAGGATCAGCGGATCGGCGTCGAACGCGCAGAACATGGTCGAACGCGCAGAACATGATGGTGATGCGCCCGTCGGCGGCAAGATGGGCATGCGTCTCATTGCCCGATCCGCCGACGTCGAGATATCCCACTCGGGTCGCCGACAGCACCCGGAAACTATCCATGCCCTTGGGCGACAGGTTGATGCGGGCGTCCGTCGCCGCGGTGGCGACGAAGAATATAGGCTGTCGCGCGATGAAGGCAGTGTGGTCGTCCGTCAACGCCGCGAAGAATTCGGACATGCCCTATCTCCATTGATGCTCAGGCGGCAGCGGTCCCGCCCACGGTCAGGCCTTCCAGCAGCAGCGTCGGTTGCCCGACGCCTGCAGGCACGCTCTGCCCGCCCTTGCCGCACATGCCGACACCCTCGTCCAGCGCCATGTCGTTGCCGATGCCCATGACGCGGGTCAGCGCGGTCGGGCCGTCGCCGATGATCGTCGCGCCCTTGATCGGGTCGCCCAGCTTGCCGTTCTCCACCCGATAGGCCTCGGTGCAGGAGAAGACGAACTTGCCCGACACGATATCGACCTGCCCACCGCCGAAATTGCGGGCATAGATGCCGTTCTTCACACGGCTGAGCAGTTCTGCCGGATCGTCGCTCCCGCCACGCATGAAGGTGTTGGTCATGCGCGGCATCGGGGCGTGGGCGTAGCTTTCGCGGCGGCCATTGCCGGTCGCGGGCACGCCCATCAGGCGCGCGTTGAGGCGATCCTGCATATAGCCTTTGAGGATGCCGTCCTCGATGAGGATATTCTCCTGCGTCGGCGTACCCTCGTCATCGATGCTGAGCGAACCGCGCCGGTCCATGATCGCGCCGTCATCGACCACCGTCACGCCGGGCGCGGCGACGCGCTGGCCGATCTTGCCGGTGAAGGCGGACGTGCCCTTGCGGTTGAAATCGCCCTCCAGCCCATGACCGATCGCCTCATGCAGCAGCACGCCGGGCCAGCCGGGGCCGAGCAGCACCGTCATCTCGCCCGCAGGCGCGGCGACGGAGCGCAGGTTGACCTCCGCCTGGGCAATCGCCTGGTCGATGGCGCGCTGCCATGCGGCCTCCACGAACAGCCCGTCGTAGAGATAGCGTCCGCCCAGGCCGAATGTGCCGGTCTCGCGCCTGCCATTCTCCTCCATGATGATGGATACGTTGAGGCGCACCAGAGGCCGCACATCGGTCGCCACGAAGCCATCGGCGCGCACGATCTCGACCACGGTCCAGCTTCCCATCAGGCTGGCGGACACCTGCACCACGCGCGGATCGCGGGCGCGGGCGGCGGCGTCGATAGCCGCGCACAGGTCGACCTTCTTCGCGAAGGGCACCAGATCGAGCGGATTGGCGTCGGTATAGAGATGGCGGTTGGTCCGCTGCGGCGGGGGCGCGGGCGGACTGTATGCGGGGTCGAGCAGCGCCAGCGTCTGCGCCGCACGGCGGATCGCACCTTCGCTGATGTCGTTGGCATGGGCAAATCCGGTCATCTCGCCGGACACGCCGCGCAGGCCAAAGCCCGCGTCGGTCGAATAGTCGGCGGTCTTGAGCCGACCGTCATCGAAGCCGAAACTCTCCGACGCGCGATATTGCAGATAGAGTTCGCCATCGTCGCACCGGCCCAGCGCTTCGGCGGTCAGCCGCTGCGCGGCGTCGGGATCGAGCTTGCCCTCATGATAGATGAAGGAGCGGACGTCGTGGATCTGGGGGGCGCTATCGGTCATGGCGGCAATATAGGGAGGGCAGGGGCCATCCTCAAAGCCCTAGTTGTCGTCTATGCCTTCGTTCGCGGCTTGGCGACCTTCACCGCCGCCTTCTCCTTGGCGGGTTTCAGGCGAATCTGCACGCCGTGCCCGGCCGTGCGGTCGATCTCGAACGCGCCGGTCCGTTCGACCAGCGTGCTGAGTTTCGAGCAGCCATAGGTGCGCGGATCGAAATCGGAGCTAAGCTGCGACAGCATCTTTCCCACCGATCCCAGCCCGACCCAGCCATCCTCATTGTCCATCTGGCTCACGGCGCGGCGCAGGAAGGGGACGGCCATTTCCGGCGGGCGATTGATCGGGCCGGGCAGTCCCTCCAGCCCCGCCGCTTCCTCCGGCACGGCGACGGCGCTGGCTGTCCCGCGTTTCTCCGGCACGTCGGGCACGATGACGGCGGGTAGCAGGTTCTCGGTATAGATGAAGCGGCGGCAGGCCTGGCGAAAGCTCTCGGGCGTCTTTTGCTCGCCAAAGCCATAGACGTCCACGCCCTGCTCGCGAATGCGCGCGGCGAGCGCGGTGAAGTCGCTGTCCGACGACACCAGGCAGAAACCGTCGAACCGGCCGCTGTGGAGCAGGTCCATCGCGTCGATGACGAGGGCGATGTCGGAGGCGTTCTTGCCGACAGTATAGGCGATGCTGTGCTGCGGATTGATCGCGTGGCGGGCGAGAATCTCCGACCAGCTGCGCGAACGGGTGCTGGAAAAATCGCCATAGATGCGCCGGACGCTTGCCTCGCCGATCTTGGCGATTTCCTCGAACAGGCCGGGGGCTATCCGCGCCGAGGCATTGTCGGCGTCGATCAGGACTGCGAGGCGCGGTGCGCGGGGTTCGATGCTCATCGCCAGCTTATGCAGCATGGCGGGGCGGAGTGCCAGCAGTGCAGGGGATGTGTTAGTGGCTGGCGCCGGACGCGATATCGGGCAGGTCGCCCTGCGCTCCATGGTCGGCAGGTCCGCCGATCAGCACGAAACGCTTGTCGCAATAGCCGCAATCGACATAGCCCGCCTCGTCGATCTCCAGATAGACGCGCGGATGGCCAAGTGCGGCAGGGATGTCGCCCGAACCGTCGCAGGATGCGCGGCGATGGGAGACGCGGATGGTTTCGGGCGGCGGGATGCTCATGGGACGGCGATTATCATTGGGAGGCGTTGGGGGCAATATCCGTGCTCGGATGGTTGGGCGAAACCGGCCGATCGGCAAGAGATGACGAGGTCGGGTGTTCATATGCAGCTTTCCAAACCGAAGCCCCCCCCTGAAGGCCGATCTTCAGTCGGCATTTTCCACCATTCTAAAGAGCGCAAGCGCGAGCCGTGCCCGTAATACCGCATTACTGCCGTTAGGGCGGAGCCCGCCAGCAAGTTTTCGGCACTCGTCGTCGTCCGTTTTCAAAGCACCGAACGCGATTCTCTCATCTTCGCTTCCATATTTGGTTGTCAAAATACGGAAGATCATTCTTGACGAACCTCGAACGAGGCATTCGCTATAGACGTTGAGCAGCATGCTCCGTCGACCATCGTTATTTCCCCACGCAAGCGCCATATCGATATCGGTTACGGGCGGCGCGTTGGAAAAATCCGGAATGCTGACAGGATCGAACTTCTGCATCAACAGCGCTTCCGCCAGAGCGCCTCTCAAGGCCCAATATTCCCATTTGGCATCCGCATGGCAGTTGGCCCGCGGAGCAATTGCGCCAACCTCTTTGTATATCAGACCTGGCCCGTCCCACTGGACCCAGTCTCGCATACGGGCCGCGTCAAAATCTACGAGGCACTGGGCGAAGTCGTGTATGGAGATTTTCGCCTGTGCTGGCTTCGGCGCCAGGGCGACACAGATCATCAGGACGAAGAGTGTCAGACTCAGCGCGTCAACGCGTCGTTCGATCATTTTCCCATCCTCATGACCGCTTTATGCGAAGCCTCAGCTTTGCTTATGTCCGCTATCGGGTCGCCTCGCCAATAGAACAATTAAAGACTATTCCAATCGGACGAATTTGTCCGCCTTGACCAGCTATGCATCCCCACCCATTTCCGCCATGAAGGCGCGATGGCCGCCGACCAGTCCCCTTCCATGTCCGAGGCACTTGCCCCGCCGCCCGTATCGCCGCTGAGCATTCCCATCTTCCGCGCGGTGTGGATGGCCAATCTCGTGTCCAATTTCGGCACGATCATCCAGTCGGTCGGCGCATCGTGGATGATGATGGCGATATCGGGGTCGGCGACCTATGTCGCGCTGGTCCAGTCCTCCACCACGCTGCCCATCATGCTGCTGGCGCTGGTCGCGGGCGCGATGGCGGACAGTTTCGACCGGCGCATCGTGATGCTGGGCGCGCAGACGCTGATGCTGGTGGTGTCCGTGGCGCTCGCGATATTTGCAGCGTTCGGCCATATGACGCCTTGGCTGCTGCTGGCCTTCACCTTCCTGATCGGTTGCGGCACGGCCCTCAACGGTCCCGCCTGGCAGGCGTCGGTGGGGGAGATGGTGCCGCGGCCCGCGCTGCCCGGCGCCATCGCGCTCAACTCCGTTGGGTTCAATATCGCGCGCAGCGTCGGCCCGGCCATTGGCGGCGCCATCGTGGCGGCGGCGGGCGCGGGCGCGGCCTTCCTCGCCAATGCGCTGAGCTATTTTGCGCTGATCGGCGTACTGCTGCGCTGGAAACCAGACCGGCCCGCGCGCACCATGCCGCGCGAGTCGCTCGGCACCGCCATCGGCGCGGGGCTGCGCTATGTCGGGCTGTCGCCATACCTCCGGCTGACGCTGGCCCGCGCGACCGTCTTCGGTCTGGCGGCGGCGGCGACCAACGCGCTGATGCCGCTGGTCGCACGCGACCTGATGGGCGGCGGGCCGCTCACCTATGGCCTGCTACTCGGCGCATTCGGTGTCGGCTCGGTGGGCGGGGCGCTGGGCAGCGGCTGGATCAGGCGGCACCTCGGCATGGAGGGCATCATTCGCGGCGCGACGCTGACGCTGGCGGTGGGCATGGCGGTGACGGCGGTCAGTCCGTACCTGACGCTGACCATGGCGGCGCTGGCGCTGTCAGGCGCGGGCTGGGTGCTGGCGCTGTCGTCGTTCAGTTCGGCAGTGCAGATGGGGTCGCCCCGCTGGGTCGTGGCGCGCGCCATCTCGCTATACCAGATGTTCGCGTTCGGCGGCATGGCCCTGGGCAGCTGGGCCTATGGCGCGCTGGCCGAGGCGCATGGGGTGAGCATGGCCCTGCTGATCGCGGTCGCCTCGCACGGTATCGGTCTCGTCGCCGGCTTCGTAAAGCCGCTTCCGGCCGAGATGAACCTCAACCTCGACCTGCTCAACCGCTGGACCGAGCCGGAGACGGTCGTGCCGGTGGAGGGGCGCAGCGGCCCCGTGGTGGTCAGCATCGAATATCGGATTGCGCCCGCCAACATGCGCACCTTTCTGGCGGTGATGGACGAGCGGCGGCGGATCAGGATGCGCGACGGCGCGCGGCAATGGCGATTGCTGCGCGATCTGGGCGACGAATGGGTCTGGGTGGAGCGCTATCAGGTGCCGACCTGGCTCGACTATGTGCGCCACAACCAGCGGCGCACCCATGCCGACGCGGACACGGCCATCGCCATCCGCGACCTGCACGAGGGGACATGGCCACCGACCATCCACCGGATGATCGAGCGGCGCACCGCGTCCATTCCGACGCGCGAGGACACGGCGGCGGATCTGTCGCCGCCGCTCACCGACGCCACACGCTATTCGTGAAGTGGGGGCCGCATAGCCCCCGACCCTCAATCCCGCAGCAGGTCGTTGATCGCCGTCTTGGATCGGGTCTGCTCGTCCACGCGCTTGACGATCACCGCGCAATAGAGGCTGGGACCGGGCGTGCCGTCGGGGAGCGGCTTGCCGGGCAGCGCGCCGGGGACGACGACCGAATAAGGCGGCACTTCGCCCATGAAGATCTCACCGGTGTTGCGGTCGACGATCTTGGTCGACTGGCCGATGAACACGCCCATGGAGATGACCGACCCCTTGCCGACGCGAACGCCCTCGACGATTTCCGATCGCGCGCCGATGAAGCAATTGTCCTCGATGATGACCGGGTCGGCCTGCAATGGCTCCAGCACGCCGCCGATGCCGACGCCGCCCGACAGATGGACGTTCTTGCCGATCTGCGCGCAACTGCCCACCGTTACCCAGGTATCGACCATCGTGCCCTCGTCGACGAAGGCGCCGATGTTGACGAAGCTGGGCATCAGGATGACGCTCTTGCCGATGAAGGAACCGGTGCGCACGACCGCGCCCGGCACCGCACGGAAACCGGCGGCGCGGAACTTCGCCTCGTCCCAGCCGACGAACTTGGTCGGGACCTTGTCGAACCAGTGGCTGCCACCGGGCGCGCCCGCGACCAGCGCATTGTCGTTGAGGCGGAAGGACAGCAGCACCGCCTTCTTGAGCCACTGATTGACCTGCCAGCCGCCTTCGGTCTGCTCGGCGACGCGCGCCTCGCCCGAATCCAGCAGGGCGAGCGCCCTGTCCACCGCTTGGCGGACGTCGCCGCCGGTGGTCAGCGAGACATTGGCGCGGTCTTCCCACGCGGCGTCGATGGTGGCGATGAGCGACTGGGTCATGGCGACGAAACTACCCCTGTTGATCCTGGAACAGCGCCGTCAGGAACGGCGTGAGTGCGGGGGTCTCATAGTCGATAAAATCGGGATGTGAACCCATGGTGCCCGCTTCCGACCCGTTGTTGAGCCACACGGTCGTCATGCCGAGCGCCTTGGCCGGTTTCAGGTTGCGCGCCATATCCTCGAAGAAGATCGCGCGGGTCGGTTCGACGGCGTGGCTGTCGCACAGCGCGGCATAGCCCATCGGGTCGGGTTTCGGCACATAGCGGCAGGCGTGAATGTCGTGCACGCACTCGAACATCTGCGTCAGGTGCAGCCGTTCCAGCACCCGCCCCGCATAGGCCGCATCGCCATTGGTATAGATGAGGCGGCGGCCCGGCAGGCGCGCGATGACGTCGTTGAGCCGCGCATCCGGGACCAACGTGTCGAGCACGATGTCATGAACATGGTCGAGGAAGTCGGTGGGGTCGATCTCATGATGCCGCATCAGGCCCGCCAGCGTGCTGCCATGGCCAAGATACCAGCCCTTCTGCATTGCGCGCGCTTCGTCGGGCGGACAGCCCAGCAGCCGAGAAATATAGTCCGTCATCCGGACGTCCATCAGCGCGAACAGGTCTGCCTCCGGCGGGTAGAGCGTATTGTCCAGATCGAAGATCCAGCAATCGATATGGGCCAGCGCGGACGCGGTGGGGGGTGGGGTCATGGGCGGGGTTTTAGCGCGGATTTAGGGGAGTGGCAAAGGGCGCGATGCTGGCGTCGCAGGCCTTATCCGCGTGATTCGGAAAAAGGATTTTCCGCGCAAAGGCGCAAAGTTAGTCGGGCACGCCGTCGTGGTTGCGGTCGGACAGGATCGTGTCGTAACGGCCGTCGTGGTCGGTGTCGAGCGACCAGTAGTCGGCGCGGCCGTCACCGTTGAGGTCCTCG
>JBEVNC010000057.1:0-77694 GCA_040508315.1 Sphingobium sp. | reverse complement strand
CCATCGGTGGTCCATCGGCCGTACGGGCCTTTCTGGCGCGGCGCTTCGTGGACGGGATTCGCTTCGGGCCGGGTGAGCGGCTGATGCAGTCGGCGACGGCGGGCATGACCTGGAGCCAGGATCTGTCGGTCGGGCGGCGTTTCTATTCGGCGCGCGCCGCCGTGCCGCGGTCCGTGCGGGAGAAGGCGCTCGACAGCTATCTGGCCGATCCGATGGACGGTGCGACGCCGATCGGCATGGTCTCTGCGCTCGCCAAGCTGAAGCGCGGCGAGATGCTTTCACCGGCCTCGACCAGTTTCCTGCTCGACGCGATGGGCCGGGCCAAGACGGGGCCGCAGAGGATCAAGGGCGGCGTGCCCGCCGGGTGGCATTATGCGCATAAGACCGGGACCGGGCAGGAGCTGGCGCCGCGCGCGACCGGCTTCAACGATGTCGGCATCATGACCGCGCCGGACGGATCGAGCTATGCGGTGGCGGTGCTGATCGGCAGCACGACCGTCGGCATCCCCGAACGCTGGGCGCTCATGCAGGGCGTGTCGCGCGCCGTCGCTGGCCTGCATGTCCCCGCCGCCCGCGTCGCGCAGGGCGGTCCGGCCGACTGGAGCGTCAGAACAGGAACTCGCCCCTGAGGACCGTGCGGCAGCGGCCCGTCAGGATAACGCTGCCCTGTGTGTATCGCACGCCCAGATAACCACCGCGCGTGCTGGCCTGATAGGCGGTGAATGTCCCCCGGCCGAGGCGCTGCGCCCAATAGGCCGCAATCACGCAGTGCGCCGAACCTGTCACCGGGTCCTCCATGTCGCCATGGGGCAGGAAGGCGCGGCTGATGATGTCGGTGTCGTCGCCGGGCGCGGTGGCTATGATCAGGATATTGCCAAGCGGCGCCAGCGTGAGAAAATCGGGTACGAGCGCGCGAATCGCGGCGGCGTCGGGATAGACCAGCACCGCATAGCCGCTGTCGTGCCACAGGCTCTCCACCACTGCGCCGCCCATCCCTGCTGCGATCCCCGGCAATGCCCTCGGCGTCGCTTTCCAGTCTGGCAGAGTAAGGGCCAGCGCTTCGCCGTCCTGCTCCACGATCAGGTCGCCCGCAGCCTTCGTGCGGAAGCGCACCGCGTCGCGATTGCCGATCAGGACATGGCCCGCAGCCAGCGTGGCATGTCCGCACAGGGAAAGTTCGGCCGTGGGGCTGAACCAGCGCAAGTCGTAATCCGGCCCCTGCGACATGGCAAAGGCTGTTGCGGGAAGATTGTTCTGCGCCGCTATCGCCTGCATCACCGCATCGTGCGGCCATGTGTCGAGGGTGATCACCGCCGCCGGATTGCCGGTGAACGGCGCATGGGCGAAGGCATCGACAATGGTGAGGGGCAGCGCGCGGCTCATGCCCGACCGTCCGTGCTCACATCCTTTTCGGCAAGCGGATCGTCGCTGTCCACATGGCCGACCGGGTCGGGATGGATCAATATCTCGACGCCGGGGAATTCGACGCGCAGCCGGTCCTCCACCTCGTCCATCACCTTGTGCGCCTGGGCCAGCGTCATGTCAGGGTCCATCCAGACGTGGAACTGGACGAAATCCTGCGATCCGCTGGTGCGGGTGCGCATATCGTGGATGCCCTGCAACTCGCGATGGCGCGATGCGACGGCAAGGAAATGGGCGCGCCGTTCCACCGGCCATTCCTTGTCCATGAGCTGGCCGATGGCATCGCTCGACGCTCTCCATGCACCCCAGCCCAGCCAGAGGCCGATGGCGATGCCGAACAGGGCGTCCGCGCCATGCAGTCCCGCCACTATCTCCAATATCATCGCCGCGATCACCGCGCCGTTGAGGAGGAGGTCGGACTGGTAGTGCATATTGTCTGCACGGATCGCGACCGAACCCGTCGCACGGATGATGCGCCGCTGGTAGGCGAGCAGCGCCAGTGTCACCGCCATCGCGGCAATGGAGACGGTGATCCCTGTCCCCAGCCCGGTGGGCGCCGCGCCGCCGCCCAGCCGCTCGACCGAGCGCGCGATGATGGCAATGGCCGCAACGCTGATGAGCGACACCTGGAACAGCGCCGAGAGCGCCTCCGCCTTGCCATGGCCGAAACGATGCCCCAGGTCTGCGGGCTGCGCAGCGACATGGACGCCCAGCAGCGTCACGAGACTGGCGAGCAGGTCCAGCGCGGTGTCGGCCAGCGACCCCAGCATCGCGATGGAGCCTGTGCGCCAGACCGCATAGCCCTTTACCGCGCCCAGCAGCAGGGCGGCCGCCACGCTCGCGATGGCTGCGCGCCGGTTGAGCGCGCCCGTCGCGGCGAGCGCAGTGGTCATGGGTAGAGGAGGCCGCTCGTCCATGCCGTGCCGTTGCGGGTGAAGACCGTACGCTCGTGCAGGCGGTGGGCGCGATCCTGCCAGAACTCGATATGGTCGGGCACGATGCGGAAACCCGACCAGTGCGGTGGGCGCGGCACGTCGCCGCCTGCGAAACGCGCTTCCATCTCGGCGAAACGTGTGAGGAAGACGTCGCGCGAGGGCAGGGGCCGCGACTGGTCCGACGCCCATGCGCCAAGCTGCGAATCGCGGTGGCGGGTCGCGAAATAGGCGTCCGCCTCCGCATCGCTGACCTGCTCGACCGGACCCTCGATCCGGATCTGGCGGCGCTGGGACTTCCAGTGGAAGAGGAGGGCGGCATGCGGATTGGCAAGCAGGTCGCCCGCCTTTCGCCCCTCGAAATTGGTGTAGAAGACGAAGCCGTCCGGTCCGTGCCCCTTGAGCAATACCATGCGCGCGGAGGGGCGGCCCTGCGCATCCGCCGTCGCCAGCGTCATGGCATTGCCGTCGTTGATTTCGGTGGCCTGTGCCTCAGCATACCAGCTGTCGAACAGGGCGAAGGGGTCATGCATGGTCATAGCGTCGCTGTCTAACCCCCGCCAGATGCCGTGTCGAGGCGCGGATGGTCTTGCGAACCGCGCGGCAAATCGCCAGATGGAGGGCGACGGAGCGCGAAACAGACTGATGGCAGATCCCTATACCTTGCTGGGTGTTCCCCGCACGGCCGACGAGGCCGCGATCAAGGCCGCTTATCGCAAGCTCGCCAAGGAGCTGCACCCCGACCGCAACAAGGACAATCCCAAAGCGGCGGCGCGCTTCTCCGAAGTGACCACCGCCTACGACCTGTTGTCGGACAAGGACAAGCGCGCCCAGTTCGACCGGGGGGAGATCGACGGCGACGGCAATCCGGCGCATCCCTTCGGCTTTGGCGGCGGGGGCGGACGGCCGGGTGGCGGCTTCGGGCAGGGACCGGGCGGCGGGTTCGAGAGCGGCGGCGCGGATTTCGGCGATATTTTCGAGGGGCTGTTCGGCGGCGGGCGGCGCAATGGCAATGGCGGATTCGCGGGCGGTTTCGGCAGCCAGCCGCCGCGTCAGGGCGCCAGCGTCAACTACCGCCTGCGCGTGCCCTTCATCGATGCGGCGCGGCGCGAATCGCAGCGCATCACCCTTCAGGATGGCAAGACCATCGATCTCAAGCTGCCGCCGGGCGTGGAAACCGGCACGCAGATGCGGCTGGCGGGAAAGGGCGAGCGTGGGCCGGGCGGTAACGGCGACGCCATCGTCACTATCGAGATCGACGCCCATCCTTTCTACACGCGCGACGGTGACGATGTGCGGGTGAACGTGCCGGTCACGCTGAACGAGGCGATGAACGGTGCGCGCATCAAGGTGCCGACGGTGGACGGTCCGGTGATGCTGGGGGTGCCCGCTGGCGCACGTTCGGGCCAGGTGCTGCGGCTCAAGGAGCGCGGCTTCACGCGCAAGGACGGCTCGCGCGGGGCGCAATATGTGACGCTCCAGATCGATATGCCCGTGGATGACGAGCAATTGCGCGCCTTCCTGTCCGAATGGACCGATGCACGGGCCGTGCGGTCCGAATTGGGGGTTTGAGCGTTCTTGCCCCGATATCCGTCCCGGTACTGTGCCGGTACGGTAAGTAGGAGCGCGGATGCAGGACATCTCCCCCCAATCGCCAGAGGCGCGCCGCAAGAGGCGGTCGGTCCGGCTGCGCGAGGAGATGGAGGACCGCGTCGGCATCCGCACCGTGGAGATCGTCAAGCGGGTCGCGATCGGCGTCTATACCGATGGCTTCATCCATGCGGGCAATCTGGCCTATCTGACACTCGTCGCGCTGTTTCCCTTTTTCATCGTCGCGGCGGCGGTGGCGCAGATCCTCGGTCAGACCGAGGATGGTATTACCGCGGTCAACGGCTTCCTCGTCACCCTGCCGCCCAACGTCGAATCGGTGTTGCGTCAGCCCATACTCGACGCCCTGCGTTCGCGTAGCGGCAACCTGCTGTGGTTCGGCGCGCTGGTCGGGCTGTGGACGGTGGGCAGCCTGATCGAGACGATCCGCGACATCGTGCGCCGCGCCTATGGCACGACGAGCCAGACGCCTTTCTGGCGGCACCGGCTGGCGTCTATCGGCATCATCTTCATCTGCGTGTTCGCGATCATGTTCGCTCTTTCGCTCCAGGTGATGATCGCCGCAGCGGACGAGTTTCTGCACCGGGTGCTGCCCTTCGCGGACGAAGCGATTTCCGTCGTTCAGGCCACGAAGGCCGCGCCTGCAGCGATCCTGTTCGTCGGCCTATACTATCTTTTCGTGGCGCTCACCCCCGGCCTATACCGCGGGTCGGGCTTTCCCAAATGGCCGGGCGCGGCGATGACGACGGGGTGGTGGTACGTCACCTGCCTGCTGCTCCCCATCGTGCTGGGACACCTCAGCAGCTACGACCTGACCTATGGCGGGTTGGCGGGTGCGATGATCACCCTCATTTTTTTCTTCATCATCGGGCTTGGCGTGGTAATTGGCGCGGAATTAAACGCGGCGCTCGCGGAATTTCCTGATACTGGGGACGGTTCCGAAGATAAGGCGTCAGCGAACGCGATGAGGGAGACTACCGGGGAATGAGCGGACTGATGAGCGGTAAGCGCGGTCTGATCATGGGCCTTGCCAACGACAAGTCGCTGGCATGGGGCATTGCGCGCGCCCTGCATGCGCAGGGGGCAGAGATGGCCTTCTCCTTTCTGGGAGAAGCGCTGGAGCGGCGCGTGCGCCCGCTCGCGGCAGAGGTCGGCTCCGACTTTCTGGTGCCCTGCGACGTGTCCGACATGGCCAACATCGACGCGGCCTTTGCCGAGATCGAAGCGCGATGGGGCAAGCTCGACTTTCTGGTCCACGCCATCGGCTTTTCGGACAAGAATGAGCTGCGCGGCAAATTCGTCGACACCAGTCTCGAGAATTTCCTGCTGACGATGAACGTCTCCGCCTACAGCATGGTCGCGGTGACGCGCGCCGCGCGGCGGCTGATGACGGACGGCGGATCGGTGCTGACGCTGACCTATTATGGCGCGGAAAAGGTGATCCCCCATTATAACGTCATGGGTGTCGCCAAGGCGGCGCTGGAGACCAGCGTCAAATATCTCGCCATGGACCTGGGGCCGGAAAATATCCGGGTGAACGCCATTTCCGCCGGGCCGATCAAGACGCTGGCCGCGTCGGGCATCGGCGATTTCCGCTATATCCTCAAATGGAACGAGCTGAACTCGCCGCTGCGCCGCAACGTCACCATCGACGATGTCGGGGGGGCTGCCCTTTATTTGCTGTCCGATCTCGCGTCGGGCGTGACGGGCGAAATCCATCATGTCGATGCGGGCTATAATGTCATCGGCATGAAGGCCGAGGACGCGCCGGACATCGCCCTCGATCGGTGATTTTCCCGTCCTTCGGGACCGGCTGAATTTCCATCTCCATTCGCCGCATGGGCTGGATCAAAATCCGCCCGGCGGCGTTTTTGCTTTCGGTGATGCCTGAGCCGCATTTCCGCCCACCCTGTCGCACGCCTGTCACCTTCGGTGGCTAGAGGCCGCGGCGGGGAAGAGCAACCAGAGCAAAAAGGAAACAGCCGATGTTCGCCCGGACGGAACGATTGATCCTGCGCCCCAGCTGGCCCGAGGATGCCGCGCCTCTCGCCAAGGCGCTCAGCCACCCCGATATTTCGCGCAACCTGATCAGCGTGCCGCGCTCCTATGACGAGCATGAGGCACAGCGGTGGATTTCACAGCCGGGCGATCCGCGCCTGCCGAACTTTCTCGCCTTCATGCGCACGCGCGGCGCGCCGCGGTTGGTCGGCGGATGCGCGATCTCGCGGCGAGAGGATGGCGGTCTGGAGCTTGGCTACTGGATCGACCGCATGCACTGGGGCCTGGGTTTCGCAACGGAAGCGACGCAGGCGGTGATGCGTATTGCCCGCTCGACGGGCCTTGCGGGCGTGCGCGCCGGGCATTTCCTCGACAATCCCGCCTCCGCGCGGGTGCTGCGCAAGATCGGTTTCCGTCCGACCGGCAGCATCGAGCCACGCCATAGCCGCGGCCGCGAAAGCGCGGTGCCGACCGTGATGTTTGAGGATGCGGGCGACGGGCCAGTACCGCGACAGGAGAGCGTCGCTGAAATCTACAGCGACAAGATGCTCGCCTTCGCATGACAGGCGCTTGACAGCTTAGGGGGGCGGCGCGATGCGTCGCCCTTCCCTATACGGCGCTGAACCGCTAAGGCGCGCGCCATGCATTTTCTCGATCAAGCCAAGATTTACATTCGTTCCGGCCAGGGCGGCCCCGGTGGCGTCAGCTTCCGGCGGGAGAAGTTCATTCAATATGGCGGCCCCGATGGCGGCGATGGCGGCAAGGGCGGCGACATCATCTTCGAAGCTGTTGCCGGCCTCAATACGCTGATCGACTTTCGCTATACCCAGCATTTCAAGGCGCGGCGCGGGACGCCCGGCATGGGCAAGAACCGCACAGGCGCAGGCGGCGACGATCTGGTGATCAAGGTGCCGGTGGGCACGCAGGTCATTTCCGACCCCGACGAGGAAGGCTATTCCGAACTGCTGGCGGACTTCACCGAAGTCGGCCAACGTATCGTGTTCCTGCGCGGCGGCGACGGCGGGCGCGGCAATCTGAGCTACAAGACGTCTACCAACCGCGCGCCGCGTCAGCATGGCACGGGATGGCCGGGGCAGGAAAAATGGGTCTGGCTGCGGCTCAAGCTGCTTGCCGATGTGGGGCTTGTCGGGCTGCCCAATGCGGGCAAGTCGACCTTCATCAATCAGGTGACGAACGCGAACGCCAAGGTCGGGGCCTATGCCTTCACCACCACAAAGCCGCAATTGGGCGTCGTCAGCCACAAGGGGCGCGAATTCGTGGTCGCGGACATTCCCGGCCTGATCGAGGGCGCGTCGGAAGGCGCGGGGATCGGCGACCGCTTCCTGGGCCATATCGAACGGTGCCGGGTGCTGCTGCATCTGGTCGACGCGACGATCGACGATCCGATCGAGGCGTGGCGCATCGTGACCGGCGAGCTGGAAGCCTATGGCGAAGGTCTGGACGAGAAGCCGCAGATCGTGGCGCTGAACAAGGGCGACCTGCTCGGCGAAGAGCTGATGGAGGACATTGCCGACCAGCTTCGCGAGGAAGGCGTGGAGGAGGTGTTCATCATCTCCGGCGCGACCGGCGACGGCGTGGGCGACCTGCTCGACGCGCTGATCGAGCGGCAGGACCTGCCGCAGGCGTCATCCTATGGCGATGGCGACGATGACGAAGATGGTGAGGGCGTCGAGGAGGCGAAACCTTGGTCGCCTATTTGATCGGCCGTTCACAACGTCCGTTCGGGCTGAGCGAAGTCGAAGCCTTCAGCCGAGCGGAGCCGAGGCACTGGCTTCGACTTCGCTCAGCCGGTTCCTTCGACACGCTCAGGACGAACGGGTGGGTGAGGGCATGACCGACGACCCCCTCGTCGGCTTTCGCGCGAATGTCTGCGGGCGCATCATCGTCAAGGTCGGGTCCGCGCTGCTGGTAGCGCAGGACGGCACGGTGCGGCGCGATTGGCTCAAGACTCTCGTTACCGAAGTCGCGGCGCGCCACCGGGCGGGGCAGCGCATCGTCATCGTCTCCTCGGGCGCCATCGCGCTCGGCGCGCGGCGGCTGGGGCTGGCCAAGGGCGGGCGCGGCACGCTGGAGGATGCGCAGGCCGCCGCTGCTGTGGGACAGATCATGCTGTCGGGTATCTGGGCGGAGTTGCTCGCAGGCGAAGGGCTTGCGGCCGCGCAGATTCTGGTCACGCTGGACGATCTGGAAAATCGCCGCCGCTATCTCAACGCCTCCGCCACGCTGGAGCGACTGCTGGGCCTGGGCGTGGTCCCGGTGGTGAACGAGAATGACAGCGTCGCGACCGAGGAAATCCGGTTCGGCGACAATGACCGGCTGGCCGCGCGCATCGGGCAGGCGGCCCATGCCGACGCGGTCGTGCTGCTGTCCGACATAGACGGCCTCTACACCGCCAATCCGCACACGGACCCGGCGGCCGAGCTGGTGCCGCTGGTCGAGCGGATCGACGCGCGAATCGCCGCCATGGCGACGGGCGAATCGGCATCGGGCATGGGATCGGGCGGCATGTTGTCCAAGGTAGAGGCGGCGCGCATCGCGACGCGCGCCGGGTTGCACCTCGCCATCATTTCCGGCCGGGTGAATGCGCCGCTCTCCAACTGGGCGCTGTCGGGACGCGGTACGGTATTCAGGGGCGACAAGCGCAAGACCGCGCGCAAGAACTGGCTGGCGGGACGGCTGACCGTGCGCGGAACGCTGATCGTGGACGACGGCGCGGCCGATGCGTTGACGCGCGGCCGCAGCCTGCTGCCCGCGGGGGTCAAGCGTACCAGCGGCGATTATCGGCGGGGCGACGTGGTCGATATTGCCGGGCCTGACGGCGGCGTGATCGCGCGGGGCCTGGCCGAGTTCGACGCGGCCGACGCCGCGCGCATCATCGGCCATCGCAGCGAGGATATCGCGGTCATTCTGGGCAGCGTGCAGCGCTCCGTCCTCGTCCACCGCGACCATATGGTCGTGCTGTGATCATCGCGCTCACCGGCGCCACGGGGTTCCTCGGCGGCGCGGTGCTGGAGCGGCTTGTCGAAAATGGCCATGCGGTGCGCGCGCTGGCGCGGCGACCCCAGCCGGAGCGCGCTGGCGTGGCATGGGTCGGCGGCGACCTGGCCAATCCGGCCGCGCTGGCGGCGCTGGTGGCCGGGGCGGATGCCGTCATTCATGTCGCAGGCGCGATCAACGCGCCGGATCGCGCGGCGTTTGCCGCCGCCAATGCGGAGGGCGCACGCCTGCTGGCCGAGAGGGCGCGCGCATCGGGCGCGACGCGCTTCATTCTCGTCTCGTCCCTCTCCGCGCGCGAACCGCAACTGTCCGACTATGGCTGGTCGAAGCGCGAGGGCGAGCGACTGGTGGCGCAGGTGCCCGGCCTCGACTGGACCATCGTCCGCCCACCCGCCATCTACGGTCCCGGCGACCGCGAAATGCTGGAGATGTTCCGCATGGCGCGCAGCGGGGTCGTGCTGCTCCCGCCAAAGGGCCGCTTGTCGATCATCCATGTCGCCGATCTGGCGCGGCTGCTCGTCGCGCTGGCGGAGGATGGCTCGGGCATCGGCGGCGGCCGGACCTATGAAGTGGATGACGGCACACCCGGCGGTTTCAGCCATCACGCGTTCGCGGCGGCGCTGGGGCAGGCGATGGGACGGCGCGCGACCGGCCTGTCCCTGCCCCCGGCGGTGATGATGGCGGCGGCGCGTATCGACCGGCTCGTGCGGCGAGGCGGGGCGAAGCTGACGCCCGACCGGGTGCGCTATTTCTGCCATCCCGACTGGGTGGTCGATCCGGCGCTGGCCGTGCCGCCTGCATTATGGCAGCCGAACATCATGGCGCGCGATGGACTGAAGGCGACAGCGGCCGCCTATATTGCCAAAGGCTGGCTCAAGCCGCCGCGATAGGGCGCGTCACGCCGCAATGGCGAGTTCCACCGCCGCCGTGACGGCCGTCAATGTCATGCCGGTCAGGAATATCCGGTAAGCATAGCCCAGATAGCGATATTTCTTGGCCTGAAGCAGAAGCCGGCCTGGTACATGTCGCGCAGCATCGCACGATAGGTCGTCTCCTCGCTTTCCATCGTCGCCAGCGTCCGATCGATGAACGCGTCCTCGTCCAGCGCCGAAAAGACGCCGAAGAACAGCAGATTATCCTTGTCGCCGACCTGCGATCCGTCGATCCGGGTGATGCGGGGCAGCACCGCGAACATGGCGAACAGCGCGGAGAGAAATGCCGACAGCGCGAGCATGCCGAAGGGCAGCAGCATCGCCCTGCCTGCCTGCAACTGCCCCACCGCCAGCGTGAACACGACGAGCGACGCGCCCATCAGCATGCTGCCCTTCTGGTCGGCCATCTGGCTGAGTTGAAGCTGCATCTGCTGCCCGGTGCGGACGAGCTGGACGGCGTTGGACGGGAAGGTTCGCGGCGAAACGGCCTTTTGCTCTGTCATATCGATCTTTCCCTGCTGGCCGAGGCTTGCCATGATGACAGGGACGCTTCAAGGGCCATGCCTGATTGCCGCCTCAATCGCCTGCCATAAGGTGGCATCACGCACATTCTCTTCCATCGACCAGAAAGACGACAGTCGCATGACCGACCGCCAATCCATCCTCGACAGCGTGACCGCGCAGATCGAGCCGTTCAACAAGAAGGGGGTTGCGCTGACCGATGCCACCACCTTTGCGGGCGACCTCGAATGGGACAGCCTGACCGTGATGGATTTCGTCGCCGCCATCGAGGATGAGTTCGATATCATCATCACGATGAACATGCAGGCGGAGATCGAGACGGTCGGCCAGCTGGTCGATGCCGTGGACAAGCTGAAGGCCGAGAGCTGACCCGATGACCGACGCCATCGACACAGCCGCCGACGCGCACACCCCGGCCGAACAGCCGGGCGCGCGCGACCTGTTCTCCAAGTTCGACGCGCTGATCGCCGAGCGCGAGGCATTGCTGGCGACGGGCGTGCGCGATCCTTTCGCCATCGTGATGGAGGAGGTGAAGTCGCCGACGCTGGCGGTGATCAAGGGCAAGGACACGATCTTGCTCGGCACCTATAATTATATGGGCATGACCTTCGACCCGGACGTGGTCGCGGCGGGCAAGAAGGCGCTGGACGAGTTCGGCGCGGGCACCACGGGCAGCCGCGTCCTCAACGGCACCTATCAGGGCCACCGCGCGTGCGAGGACGCACTCAAGGAATTTTACGGCACGTCGTCGGCGATGGTGTTCTCGACGGGGTATCAGGCCAATCTGGGCGTCATCTCGACGCTGGCGGGCCGGGGCGACTATGTCATCCTCGACGCGGACAGCCATGCGTCGATCTACGACGGCTGCTTTCTGGGCGATGCGGAGATCGTGCGGTTCCGGCACAACAGCGTCGAGGATCTCGGCAAGCGTCTCGGCCGCCTGCCCAAGGATGCGCTGAAGCTGGTCGTGCTGGAGGGCGTCTATTCGATGCTGGGCGACGTCGCGCCGTTGCCGGAGATGGTGGCCGCCGTTCGCCAGCATCCCAACTGCATGATCCTGGTGGACGAAGCCCATGGTATGGGCTTTTTCGGCCCCAATGGCCGGGGCGTCTATGAGGAGCAGGGCGTCGAGAAGGATGTGGACTTCATCGTCGGCACCTTTTCCAAGTCGGTCGGCACGGTGGGCGGCTTTTGCGTGTCCAACCATCCCAAGTTCGAGGTGATGCGCCTCGTCTGCCGTCCCTATGTGTTCACCGCCAGCCTGCCGCCCAGCGTGGTGGCGACTGCCGCCACGTCCATCCGCAAGCTGATGCATGCGGGCGCGAAGCGGGAGCGGCTGTGGAAGAACAGCAGGCGGCTGCACGGCGGCCTGCGTGAACTCGGCTTCAAGCTGGGCACGGATACGCCGCAATCGGCGATCATCGCGGTGATCCTGACCGACCAGGCGCAGGCCGTGGCGATCTGGCAGGCGCTGCTGGAGCTTGGCCTCTACGTCAACATGGCGCGTCCGCCCGCGACGCCCACTGGCACCTTCCTCCTGCGCTGCTCGCTCTGCGCAGAGCATAGCGAGGAACAGGTGGAGCAGATCATCGCGATGTTCGAGGCGGCAGGCCGGGCGACCGGCGCCATCGCATAAAGGCAAGCCGCGAGGGATCGTCCCTCGCGGCCCTTTGCCGTTACTTCTCCAGAACCAGACCTTCCATGTCGCCCTTCGCGCGCCAGTCGGCGAGTAGCGCGTCGAACTGGTAGAAGCCGGGCGAATAGGGTTCGCCGAAGATGAAGCGCAGCTTCTTCTTGCGCTCCTCGTCCGTGCCGGACCCGCCGCCTTCGCCATTCCAGTAGCCGGGCGTGCACTCCAGCAGGAAGGCGCTGTTGTCGATGGCGGTGTCGTGGATCGTCTTGACCCAGGCGTCCTGCGCCTCCTTGGTCGGCTCCACCACCTTGGCGCCGCGCGCCAGTGCTTCCTTGATGATCCACGCAATGTGGCTGACCTGCTGGTCGTACATCGCGGTGATGTTGCCGCCCACGCCTGCCTGCGTGAAGCCGGTGTAGAAGTGGTTCGGGAATTTGTGCGCGGTCATGCCGTGGAAGGTCTGCAGCCCGTCGCGCCAATAGTCGTAGAGCGACAGCCCGTCGCGCCCGGCATAGGGGAAGATGCCCAGCCGACGGTCCATTTTGGTCGTCACCTCGAAACCGGAGGCGTAGATGATGCAGTCGACCTCATATTCCACGCCGTTGGCGATCAGGCCCTTTTCGGTGATGCGCTCCACGCCCTGGCTGTCCGACACGTCGACGATCGACACGTTCGGGCGATTGAAGGTCTCCAGATAATTGTCGTTGGAGCAGGGCCGCTTGCAGCCCATGCGATACCAGGGCTTGAGCGCTTCGGCAGCGTCAGGGTCGGTCACGATCTCGTCGATGCGGCGACGCAGCCGCTCCATGACACGGTAATCCTCCTCCTCGCGCAGGGCGAAGAACTCCTCCGGCGGCATTTCGGGCCAGCCAAGGTCTTCCAGCTTGCCCGCCATGTTGCGGTTGATCTCGGTCCAGAAGTCGCAAATCTGGTCCTGCGCGACACTGCCTGCCGGGAACAGATCGAAGCTCCACTGATGGAAATTCTTCTGCCGTTCCTTTTGCCAGCCGGGCTGCAGGCTCGCCGCCCATGCGGGATCGGTCGGCACATTGCCGCGCCGGTCCACCGACGAAGGGGTGCGCTGGAACACGGTCAGATGCTTGGCATATTCGCCCACATAGGGGACGATCTGGATGGCGCTGGCGCCCGTGCCGATCACCGCGACCCGCTTGTCCGCCAGCTTGTCGAGCGTGTAATTGTCCTGGCTGCCGCCGGTATAGTCATAGTCCCAGCGCGCGCTGTGAAAGCTGTGACCCTTGAAGTCGTGCATGCCGGGGATGCCGGGCAGCTTGGGCTTGTTGGTCGATCCAACGCCCATGATGACGAAGCGGGCGCGGATGTCGTCCCCGCGGTTGGTGCCGACGCGCCACCGCTTGATGGACTCGTCCCATTCGAGCGACGTGACCTTGGTGCCGAACAGCGCCTTGTCGTTCAGGCCGAAATGCTCGCCGATACGCTCGCAATGCGCGCGGATTTCAGAGCCGTCGGAGAAGCGGTTCTTGGGGACGTAGTTCAGTTCCTCGACCAGCGGGAAGTAGCAATAGCTCTCATTGTCGCACTGGATGCCGGGATAGCGGTTCCAGTACCACACGCCGCCAAAGCCGCCTGCCGAATCGATGATGCGGAAGCTGTCGACGCCTTGTTCCGTCAGCCGCGCGCCGGACATGATGCCGGAAAAGCCGCCGCCCACGATGGCGACGTCGATCTCCTCGGACACAGGTGCGCGCTCGATAGCGGGGGTATGCGGATCGACCTCGGCAAATTCCGCGAAGCTGCCATCCGCCTGCACATATTGATCGCCGCCTTCCTTGCGAAGGCGCTTGTCGCGCTCATGGCGATAGCGGTCGCGCAGCGCGGGGATGTCGATGTCGTCCGGCGTCTTGCTCGGCTGGCAGTTCAACGCTTCCATCCTGGTCTCCTATGAGCGGGGCCTTGCGCGGCCACCGCCTGACAGGGGGATGCATGTACGCCGATTTCGCTTAATGTACAACAGTGATGATTATAGACATACCCCTCCCGCAGGCGGGAGGGGTTGGGGTGGGCAGAGCGACCGCCAGGTCGCTGTTGGTCTCGGCCTTAGCGCTGGCCCACCCCCGGCCCCTCCCGCATGCGGGAGGGGAGCAACAGGCCCTAATCACCCCTGCGGGTTATAATGGCCCCAGGTCGAATATTCCTGATAATTGGGGGCTTCCGTCGCGTTGGCATCCGGATCGACGGGGATTTGGATCACGGCCGGGCGACCGCTCGCCAGCGCGCGCTGGATTGCTGGGCCGATATCCTCGTCGCGGTCGACATATTCGCCGTAAGCGCCAAATCCCTCGGCGATCTTGTCGAAGCGCACGCCCGTCGACCAGTGCGCCTCGGTCTCGGGCGATCCCTCGCCCAGCATGCGGCGATAGACGCCGACCTCCAGCCCCCAGCTATAGTCGCAGCTGACGATGCAGATGATGGGCAGCTTCTTGCGCACCGCCGTCTCCAGCTCCGCGATGTGGAACATGAAGCTCGAATCGCCGCTCAGCAGCATCGTCGGCCGCTTGCCTCCCGCCGCCAGGCACGCGCCGACCGCATAGGGGAGGCCGGTGCCGAGATGGCCCAGATTCTGGTTCCACATCACGTCATGCGGATAGGCATGGGTATAGGTCCAGGTGAAGATGGTGATGGAGCCGCCGTCGCGGACCATGATGCCGTCCTTGGGGAAGGCCTTGGTCGCCTCGATCACCAGCCGGGCGGTGTTGATGAGGGGCTGGCCCTTGGGCGCTTCCGCGTCCTGCCTGACCTTGAGGTCGGCCTCCGCGTCGATCCAGCGGGTAAGATCGGCTGAGGGCGTGCGCGCCCCTGCTTTGCTGGCAACGTCCTTCAAGGCTTCGACCAGCTGCGGCACCGCGTCGCGCAGGTCCGCCACCATCGGCACGTCGATGCGGCGATTGACGCCAAAGGCCAGCGGGTCGCGCTCGATATAGATCCACTTGCGGTCGGCATCGCCTTCCTCCCAGTGGCGCATCAGGCCGAGATGGACCGGCTCGCCCAGTTCGGTGCCGATGGCGACGACGAGGTCGGACCCCTTCACGGCCTCCACCGCGGAGGGCGAGAAGCCGTAGGAGAAGGTGCGCTCTTCAAAGCCAGGGATAAAGCTGGTGCCGCCCGAGGTCTGGATGATGGGGCAGCCGATCAGTTCAGCCAGTTCGCCCACCGGGCCTTGCGCCCGCGCGGTGTGGACGCCCTGCCCGACCAGCAGGATCGGGTTCTGCGCCGCCCCGATCAGCTCGACCGCCTTTTCGATATGGGCCGCGGCAGCGGGCTGGTGGACGAGGCGATATTCCTCGGGCGGCAGCAGCGGACCCCATTCCGGCGTCTGGAACAGGACGTGGCTGGGAATCTCGACATAGACCGGCCCCGGCGTGCCCGACTGGGCGACGCGCAGCGCCTCGCGGATGATGTCGTCGGTGCGCTCGGCATATTCGATGACGCCGACATATTTCATCGCCGGTTCGAAGAATTTGGTCTGGCTGATATATTGGATGCGGCCGCGCCGGACGCGATACTCCTCCTGCCGGGCGCGATTGCCGCCCAGGAAGATGGTGGGCGAGTTTTCCTTGTGCGCGACGATGGCCGCGGCGGCGAGGTTGGCGACGCCCGGTCCCATGGTGCCGAAGCACACGCCGGGCTTGCCCGTCATGCGGCCCCACGCATCCGCCATGAAGCAGCCCGCCTGCTCATGATGGGGCGCGATCACCTGCCACCCGCGCTCCTCGGCCTTGACGGCCATATGCACGAAGCCGGGGTCTGGGATGCCGAACAGCGTCTTGACCCCCTCGGCTTCCAGGAGGTGCAGGATGCGTTCGTAAACGGGTGCGGCCATGATTGTCCTCTCTGGTCATCGTCCGGCGGTCGAGTCTTGCAAACGAATGCAAGGCTCCATGCCAGCGGGTGTTGCACCTTGTCCAGCCTTCCGGTTAGTGGAGGTGCAGCGAGAGTGAAGGAAGAGGGATTTTATGCCGAAATTCGACAGCGGTAATGCGGCAGACGTGCTGGCGCTGCACCAGTTGGTCGCCGACTGGTGCTATGCGCTCGACATCACCAATTGCGAGGGCGTCGAACTGCTCTGCACCGACGATGTGGAATATCTGGTCGGCGGCGTCGCCCATCGCGGGCGAGAGGCGGTCGCGAAATTCTACGCCGCGCGCAACGAGCGGGTGAAGAATAACCAGCGCGACGGGGTGCGGACGCAGCGGCACAGCGTGTCGAATTTCCGGGTGGAGTTCACTGGCACGGACAGCGCGAAGATCGCCTTCCTGCTGGTCAATTACTCGGCGGAAGGGCCTGCGCCCGCGCTGAACCTGATCGGTCCGACGATCATCGCCGACAGCCGGTTCGAGTGCCGCAAGGATAGCGATGGCGAGTGGGCGATCTCGCTGTTCGATTCCAAGCCGGTGTTCATCGGCAATGATCCTTTTTTGAACGCGGCGGTGGTTCCGAAGTGAAAGGCTCCCTCTCACGTTGAGGGGGCGGGCGAACTAGCTCTTTATCGTCATTCCCGCGAAGGCGGGAATCCAGAGCCACGCAAAACTGCGCTTTCGACCCTGGATTCCCGCCTTCGCGGGAATGACTTATGGATCTTGCAAAGATAATCTGAAGGGAAGGACCATGTGGCTCATGCCAACCGCGTGTCGATCCCGATCCCGCCCTTCAGCGTCAGCGTAACCGGCGTCCGCTCGGCGATATCCGCCAGCCGCGCCATCTGCTCGTCGTCCAGCCCGACGATCGTCAGCACCCGCTCGATCGCCATGGCATCCTTGCCGCCGGTCAGCCGCAAGGCCACGTCCTGCGACTCCAGCGGCCAGTCCTTGCGATCCGCATACATGCGCAGCGTGATCGCGGTGCATGCCCCCAGTCCGGCGAGGATCAGGTCATAGGGCGCAGGCCCCGCATTCGCGCCGCCCAGCTTCTCGCCCTCGTCTGCGACCAGCTTGTGAGCGCCGGTGTCGATCTGCGTGCGATAGCGGTCGCGGCCGATATGGGCTGTGGCATGGGCCATGATGATGGGTCCTTGGGGTCAGGCGGGCAGGGGGATGAATTCATGCTCGTCGGGAACGCGGGCGAAGCGCTGCGCCTTCCAGTCGTCCTTCGCCTGCTCGATCCGGCCTTCCGACGACGAGACGAAGTTCCAGAAGATATGGCGCTTCTCAGCCAGCGGCTCGCCGCCCAGCAGCATCAGCCGCGTCGGCCCCTTCGCGCGCAGCACGATCTCCGCATCGGGTTTGAACACCACCAACTCGTCCTTGGCGAAGCCGCCGGTCTGGCCGATCACCTTGACCTCGCCCGACACGACATAGATGGCGCGTTCGACATGCTCGGCCTTCAACTGGTAGCGCGCGCCGTCGGCCAGCGCGATGTCGGCATAGACCATGTCGGAAAAGGTCTTCACCGGCGAGACGAGGCCGTCGCTGGACCCTGCGATGACGGTGATCCGCGTGCCCGCATCCTCGGTGGTGGGAATTTCGCCCGCCTTGTGATGGGAGAAGCCCGGATCGACCTCCTCCGCCGCCTTGGGCAGTGCGACCCAGGTCTGGAGGCCGAACAGGCCGCCACCGGATGCGCGCACTTCGGGGCTGGTGCGTTCCGAGTGGACGATGCCGTTGCCCGCCGTCATCCAGTTCACCTCCCCCGGCCGGATCGCCTGCACGGAGCCGAGCGAATCGCGGTGCAATATCTCGCCGTCGAGCAGATAGGTGACGGTGGCCAGGCCGATATGGGGGTGCGGCCGCACGTCCAGCCCGTCACCGGCGTTGAATGTTGCCGGACCCATCTGGTCGAAGAAGATGAACGGTCCCACCATGCGCCGATGCGCGGAAGGGAGCGCGCGGCGGACAGTGAACCCGTCGCCCAGGTCGCGCACGGGCGGCAGGATGATGGACTCGACGCCCTCGATATCGCTGGAACGGATGCTCATGATCGATCCTTTGTGAAAATATTGGGATCACGCCGAGGCGCGGAGTATCGGCACGTTCGGCCAAGGGACATGATCCGGTTGCGTCGCTACATGATCCGAAATTCTAGGCGCCCAGCAAGGCCATCGCCTCGATCTGCGCCAGTGTGAAGCCCAGCGAGCCAAGCGTCACCACATGGCTCTGCGCGATGCGGCGTGTCCGGCCGCTGTCGCACAGGAAATCGCGCACCGCCGTTTCGCGCGGGGACAGGGCGACCGCGGGCCGCTCCCGCCCTGCGATCGCGTCCACCGCGCGGCCCAGCCGGTCGCGGATCGATCCGGGCGGCGGCGCGGCGGTGCAACCGCACTCTGCGACCGCATCCAGCGCCTTTCGGACGCCATTCCATTCGCTGGGGCTAAGCTGGGGCGGGGCGATGTCGAGCATGATGTCCTCTTGGGGCAGGTATGCGACCAGCATAGCGGACGATGTGCGCCCGCTATGCTGTCCATTGGTTTAGGCTGCGTCGACCATTACGATCTCGCTATCCTCGATCGCAGTGACGGTCAGCACATCCACGTCGCTGATCGCGGCGCCGTCGCGGGCGTTGACGCGCACGTCGTCGATGCTGATCGCGCCGCTGGCGGGAACCAGATAGGCCTTGCGGTCCTTGCCCAGGCTGTATTGCGCGGTCTCGCCAGCCTTGAGCGTTGCGGCCACGACGCGCGCATCGGTGCGGATGGTCAGCGCGTCATTGTCATTCTCGTAACCCGAAGCGAGGGTCACGAACTGGCCCGAGCGCTCGCCCTTGGGGAAAGGCCGCGCGCCCCAGCTGGGCTGCTCGCCGGTGCGGGTCGGCATGATCCAGATCTGGAAGATGCGGGTGGTCACGTCCTCCTGATTATATTCGCTGTGGCGGATACCGGTGCCGGCCGACATGACCTGCACGTCCCCCGCTTCGGTGCGACCTTCGTTGCCGAGGCTGTCCTTGTGCGTGATGGCGCCTTCGCGGACATAGGTGATGATCTCCATGTCGCGGTGCGGATGCGGCGGAAAGCCGGTCTGCGGCGCGATGGCGTCGTCGTTCCATACGCGAAGATTGCCCCAGTGCATGCGCGCCGGGTCGTGATAGCCAGCGAAGGAGAAGTGATGCTTGGCATTGAGCCAGCCATGATTTTCGCCGCCGAGGCTGTCAAAGGGTCGAAGTTCGATCATCGTGGGTCTCCGGTAGGACGGAGCCGAAACGGGCCGCCCTTGTTGAAGACCTATTTAGGTGTTCCGACCGTTGCGGATCAGAGGGATAGTTTTGGCCGGTTTGTTCGAGAAAGTTGAAAGGCTGGACGCTTTAATTCGTCACCCCGGCTTGATCCGGGGTCCCGCTTTTTGGGAAGGTGGCGCCAGGCAGGACGCAGCGGGACCCCGGATCGAGTCCGGGGTGACGGTGTGGACGCCGTCTTCCAACTCTCAAATCTCGACCACGATCTTTCCGAAATGCCCGCCCGCCTGCATGTAGCGAAAGGCATCGGCCAACCCTTCCAGCGGAAAGCTGCGATCCACCACCGGCCTGATCCCGTTCGCCTCTATCGCGCGCACCATCGCGATCTGGTCGGCACGGCTGCCCACCGTCACGCCCTGCAACCGCAGCCGTTTGGCCTGGATGATCGCAAAGGGGATGGTGTCGATGTCGAAGCCGCCGACCGCGCCGATGATCGCCAGATGGCCGCCGGTGCGCGCGGCCACCAGCGACTGGGCCATGGTGTGCGGTCCGCCGACCTCGATCACATGATCCGCGCCCAGACCGCCGGTCAGGTTCAGCACCGCCTCGCCCCATTTGGGCGTTGCGCGATAGTCGAGGACATGATCGGCGCCCAAGGCCCTCAGCTTTTCCAGCTTCTGCGCGCTGGAGGAGGTGGCGATCACCGTCGCGCCCGCCGCCTTGGCGAATTGCAGCGCGAACAGCGACACGCCGCCCGTCCCCAGCACCAGCACGGTCGCTCCGGGTTTCACCTGCCCGTCCGTCACGACCGCGCGCCACGCCGTCACCCCGGCGCAGGTCAGCGTCGCGCTCTCGGCGTGGCTGAGACCGGCAGGGGCACGGGTGAAATGACTGGCGGGCCGGGTGACAAGCTCGCACGCAAAGCCGTCCGCCGGGCCGCCGGGTGTACCGACAAGCTGCGCCTTTTCGATATGGCCGCCTTCCCAGGCCGGGTGGAACAGGCTGACCACGGCATCGCCGGGACCGAAGCCGGTGACGCCTTCACCGACATCGACGACCTCGCCCGCGCCGTCGGACAGGGGGATGATGCCATCCTTCGCCGGGAAGAAGCCGTTCACCACCAAGCCGTCGCGAAAGTTGAGCGACGCTGCGCGAACCCGCACCCTGATCTCGCCGGGACCGGGTGCGGCAGCCTCGACGCTGTCGAGATGGATGGTGTCGAGGCTGGCGGGATGCATGATCCGCATCGCCTTGCCGGATGCCATTCCCATCAGGTCGTTCGCAACCGACCGCCGTTGACGCCGATGGTCTGGCCAGTGACATAGCCCGCGCCCTCGCTGCACAGCCAGGAACAGGCGCTGGCGATGTCTTCCGGTTCGCCGGTGCGGCGGACGGGCATCATCGCGCGCACCGTCTCGATGGGGATGGGGAAATTGTCGCGATTGGCTTCCGACATGATCGTGTTCATGATGATGCCGGGCGGGATATTGTTGACGGTGATGCCCAGCGGCCCCAGTTCCTCGGCCAGACCGCGTGTCATGCTGATGATCGCGCCCTTGGACGAGCAATAGGGGATCATGTTCGCCTGACCCGTCTGCGCGCTGGACGAGGACATGTTGACGATGCGGCCCCATTTCGCCGCCACCATGTCGGGCAGGACGGTCTGCGTCACGATGAAGGTGCCCTTGACGTTGATGCGGTAGACCTTCTCCCACAATTCGTCCGTCACCTCGGCGAAGGGCGTGGTGTTGGTGATGCCTGCATTGTTGACCAGCACGGTGATCGGCCCGAAGGCGTCGCGGACCTTCTGCACGGCGGCCTCCACCTGCGCGCGGTCGGAAATGTCGGCCTGCACCGCGATGGCCCGGCCACCCTCTGCCACGATGTCGTCGGCGGTCTTCTGCGCCTGCTCGATCAGCAGGTCGAGCACGCCCACCGCCATCCCGTCCTTGGCCAACCCCCGTGCGCAGCCGCGCCCGATGCCCGCCGCCGCGCCCGTTACCAATGCCACCTTCGTCATCCGAAACTCCTGTCTGTCATGGGTTGAGTGTCCTGGCCGCCAGCGTGCGCAGGTCGGCCGTCTTGATCTTGGCGCTGCCAGTCATCCGGAGCGCGTCCTCGGTGAAGAACAGCACGCGGCGCGGCACCTTGTAGCTGGCGAGCGCATGCCTGGCGAATGCCTGCACCGCCGCCTCGTCCAGCGCCGCGCCATGGTGGGGCACGATGCAGGCGACGACCAGTTCGCCCAGCAGTTCGTCGGGGACGCCCACGGTCTGCGATACCTTCACGCCGGGACAATCGCGCAGAATGTCGTCAATCTCGATGGGCGACACGTTCGCGCCGCCCGTCTTGATGATGTCGTTGAGGCGCCCCTCCCAGAAAAGGCGGCCCTGCGCGTCGATATAGCCGCCGTCGCCGGTGCGGAAATAGCCCTCGTCGTCCAGCGTATCGTCGAGGGGCGTGCCGACATAGCCCATCATCAGCGTCGGCCCCTTGATCGCGACCTCGCCGCGTTCCCCCACCGGCACGACCGCGCCGGTCAACGGATCGACGATCTTGAGCAGGTTTCCGGGCAAAGGCAGGCCATGGCTCGCGCCCCCCGACTCGCGCGGCGTGTTGGCCGGGAAGGCGGTGCTGAGCGTGAAGGTCTCGGTATTGCCATAGCAATGGCGCGGCTCGATCCAGTTCGTGGCGATGGTCGGCTGTTTCGCGAGTGGCGAATCGATGTCGACATGGCGCATGGCCGACAGGTCGGCGGTCTGCCAGTTGGGCGCGTCCATCAATTGCGCCCATTGATGCGGCCATGCGAACAGGAAGCTCGCCCGCTCCCGCGCCATCAGGTCGACCGCCTCGGCAGGCTGGAACACGCGTTGCAGGATCAGCGATCCGCCCTTCGCCAGTGTCGCGCCCACCGCCATGGCGAAATTGCCCGACCAGAAGAAGCCGTTGGCGGTCCATGTCCGCACGCCCTCGTCCAGTCCCTGCTGGTCCCCCATCCGCCACATCTGGAGCGTGACGCCGCGATGGGCCGACAGGATGCCCTTGGGCTTGCCGGTGGAGCCGGAGGAGAAGAACAGCACGCCCGGATCGGATGGCGTCACCGTGGTGGCGCGCGCCGCGACCAGATCGGCAGCGATAGCATCGCCGGACGCGAGAAATCCGTCCCAGATCTCGATGGCGCCCAACGGCGCGTCGCCGTCCAGCATCGCCAGTTCGCGCAGGAACGGGAATTTTACGGAGATCAGGGCGCGCGGCGACGTTGATCCGATAGCCGGTTCGAGATCGACCAGCATCGCGGCGAAATCCTTCTTCAACACCTGCCTCTCGAACAAAAGGATGGAGCAAGCGGACAGGCCGAGCAGATGCTTCATCTCATGCGGTGTCGAAAAGGTGCTGAGAACGGCGGCAGTGCCCCCGGCAAGGGCGGTGCCGAAAATGGCGGCGAGCATTTCCCCGCGATTGGTCATCAATATGCCGACCCGCTCGCCCTTGCCGATGCCCCGCGCGGTAAGCGCCTTGGCCACCGCGACCGACTGCGACCATAGTTCGTCATAGGACCAGCGTTCGACCATGCCGTCGGGCCGGGTCTGCACCAGCGCCTCGCGCGGGCCGTGGCGTTCCGTCACCTGCCGGATGAAACCGCCCAGCGTCAGTTCGCCCAGCCCGGCCTCCTCCGCCAGCGGGATGCCGCGCGCAATTGACCGTGACATGTCCTCCACAAAGCGATGGCCGACCATCAGCTAGGCAACTCCCCCTTGGCCGCGACATGATGATCGCCCTGCCGTCTGCGCCATGATGTGCGGCACAGGGGCGGGGTCGGACTTGACGGATTAGGACAAAGTGCTGCCTTGCCCCTTGGCCCTGATCTGCGTGGGCGACGCCGCGAACCAGCGGTTGCAGATGCGCGTCATCACCGACTGCTCGGCAAAGCCCAGCTTCTCCGAAATCCGCATGCAGTCCATGTCGGTCTGCTGGAGATAATAGAGCATGATGTCGCGCCGGACCTCGTCCTTGATCCGCTGAAAGCTCGTGCCCTCGTCGCGCAATCGCCGGTGGAGGGTGCGCGGATGCAGTTTCAGCGCGTCCGACACGCTCTCGTTCGTGCACTGCCCGGTCCACAGCAACTGCATGATGACGCCGCGCGCCTGCGCGTGGAGGGGCGTGCGCTGCCGCCCATAATGCAGGTCGATGAACGCTGTCACCTTGTCGAGAGCGACTGCGTCCGAATCGACTACCGGGCAGGCGAGATCCTGCGTGAGGAAGACCGCGCCGTCCTCATTCTGGCCGAAGCGGATCTCGCAGCCGAAATGGCGGCGATAGGTGCCGGGCGTGGATATGGGCTGGTGCCGGAAATGCACCCGCCGCACCCGCGCATGGCCGCCGGTCAGTTCCGCCGCGGCCAGATTACCGAGCAGCATGATCTGCTCCATCGCCTGGCTCTTGTCGGGAATGCGGTCGATCAGGATATCATGGCCAACGAAGACGCTGTCGTCCGCCGGTCGCCGCTCCAGCCATACCCGCGCGGCGAGACTGTGGGCATAGCTGTGCGTGCTGACATAATCGAGCGCATCGCCGAAGGTCCGGCTGTTCTTCATCGCATGGCCCAGCGGCCCGAACATCTTGCCGCCGCTCTGCATCCGGGCGAGGCGCATGCCGAAGTCGGCGCAGTCCAGTTCCCGTGCGGCCAGCCCGATCAACTCGATCATCTGACGATAGGTCGTCTCCGGTCCCCCGTCCGACGGCGCGTCCACCGGTATGCCCGCCATATGCAGCAGCCGCGCGGCATCGCCGCCCAGTTGCTCCACGAGATCGGGAAAGAAGCGCAGGATGCGGGCATGGACGGCGTCGAACGCCTCCACCCTCTCTGCTTCCATCACCGCCATTTGCGTCATCCTGCTCCCTTGACCGCTATCGCCTATCGAGCGCATCTGTCCGAATTGGTCAAGCATATGCGTCGCGGCCGTCGCTAGTTTCGGCCGACGACGAATCGGTCCGACAGGAGAGAATGCAATGGGTAGCGAAGCCGCGCAGTTGCAGGCATTGCTCGCGAAAGACCGGATCTGCGAAGCCATCGCACGGCTCGCGCGCGGCGAGGATCGCCGGGACGGCGACCTGATCAAGGCCGCCTACTGGCCCGACGCCATCACCGACTATGGCATGTTCGCGGGCGACTTCGACGCCTATTTCGCCTGGGTCATTCCCGGCGCGGACGCGATCAAGAATACGCAGCACATGATCGGGCAGAGCGTGATCGACCTGGACGGCGACAGCGCGAAGGCCGAGACGCAGGTCATCTCCTACCACCGCGTGGACATGGGCGCGGGCGACCTCGATACCTGCATCGGCGGCCGCTACCTCGATATTTTCGAAAAGCGCGGCGAAGAATGGCGCATCGCGAGCCGGGTGATGCTCTACGACTGGTATCAGGATTGGGGCCAGTCTATCGACTGGTCTCAGGGCGTCATGGGCATGCCTTTCTCGGCCGAGTATTTCGCGGGCCGCGCCGTGGGCGACCATAGCGAGGTCTTCTTCGGTAAGCGGCCGGGCTGAGACATATAGGAGAGATCGGACCGACATGACGACCTGCCACCGGACCCAGACGCCCCCCGCCCACAGCATCGACATTCCCGCGATGCGCGCAAAGTACAAGCTGGAGCGCGACCGGCGCATGACCGAGGCGGGTCAGGCGCAATATGTCCGGCCGAGCGGCGATATCGTCGAGGATTATTCTGCCGATCCGCACATGCCCATCGCACCGCGCGATCCGATCTCGGAGGAGATCGACGTCGTCGTGCTGGGCGCCGGGTGGGGCGGCCTGCTCGCCTCCTATCATCTGACCAAGGCGGGCGTGACCAGTTTCCGCAACGTCGATACCGCGGGCGATTTCGGCGGTGTGTGGTACTGGAACCGCTATCCCGGCATCCAGTGCGACAACGACGCCTATTGCTACCTGCCGCTGCTGGAAGAGACGGGCTTCATGCCCAGCCAGAAATTTTCCGAGGGGCGCGAAATTCAGGGCTATGCCCGGCTGATCGCGGAGCAGTTCGGTTTCGCGGATCGGGCGCTGTTCCACACCCACATCTCCCACCTGCGCTGGGACGAGGAGATCAAGCGCTGGCATGTCGGCACCAATCGCGGCGACGACATCAAGGCGCGCTTCGTCGTGATGGCGTGCGGCGTGCTGAACATGCCCAAACTGCCGGGCATCCCCGGCATCGACCGGTTCAAGGGCAAGATGTTCCACACCGCCCGCTGGGACTATGACTATACCGGCGGCGAATATCGCAGCCCCGTGCTGGACAAGCTGGCCGATAAGAAGGTCGCCATCGTCGGCACCGGCGCGACCGCCATTCAGGCGGTGCCGCATCTCGCCAAATATGCCGGCCATCTCTACGTGATCCAGCGCACTCCCTCCAGCGTGGACGAGCGGCCCAATCCGCCGACCGATCCCGAGTGGGCGACCGGCCTTGCGCCCGGTTGGCAGAAGGAGCGTCAGGCCAATTTCCACCGCGCGGCGATGGAGACGTTCCAGCCGGGTGAGCCCGACCTGATCTGCGATATCTGGACCGAGATTTCCCGCAACCTCGCGGCCGAAATGGCGGACGACAACTGGCCCGAACTGTCCTTCGAGCAGTTCCTCGCGCGGCGCGAGGTGGTCGACTATCAGGTGATGGAGCGCATGCGCCAGCGCGTGGAATCCATCGTCGAGGACCCCAGGACGGCCGAGGCGCTCAAGCCTTATTACCGGTTCCTGTGCAAGCGGCCGCTGTCCAACAACGAATTCTATCCCGCCTTCAACCGCCCCAACGTCACTTTGGTCGACGTGTCGGAGACCAAGGGCGTTGAGGCGCTGACCGAGAAGGGCTTCGTCGCCAACGGGCAGGAGTATGAGGTCGACTGCATGATTTTCGCCTCAGGCTTCGAGGCGACGTCGGACCTCGATCGCCGCTGGGGTATCGACACGATCGAGGGCAGGGGCGGCGTCTCGCTGTACGACCATTGGCGGGGTGGGCCCAAGACCCTCCACGGTCTCACCACCCATGGTTTCCCGAACCAGTTCTTCATCGGTTACATCCAGGGCGGCATCAATGCGTCCGTGACCGAGCAGTTCGGCGAGCAGGGGCGCCACGCCGCCTATATCATCGCCGAAGCGTTGGGGCGCGGCCTGACCTCCGTCGAGACGACGCAGGAGGCACAGGACGCCTATGTCGCGCGCTTCGAGGAGCTGGAGCCGGACATGTCCATCTTCCTCAACGAATGCACGCCGAGCTATTTCAACAATGAGGGTGAGAAGAAGCCCAAATGGGCGCTGTTCCGCTCCTGGGGCGAGGGCTGGGCGGGCTTTCAGAAGATGGTCGACGACTGGTGCGCCAAGGGCGATCTGGAGGGCATGGCAGTAACCGGCCCCGTCAAGACGGACGCCTGACGGCCATGGGCGCTCTTGCCGGAAAGGTCGCGGTGGTGACGGGGTCCAGCCGCGGCATCGGCAAGGGCATTGCCTGCCAGCTCGCTGACGAGGGGGCGACCGTCTATGTCACCGGGCGCACCGTCACGGCAGGCGAGGCCGCGCTCCCCGGCACCATCGGCGAGACGGTGGCCGAGGTCGAGCGGCGCGGTGGCAAGGGGATCGCCGTCACACTCGACCTGGCCGACGACGCCTCCATCGCCGCGCTGTTCGCGCAGGTGGAGGCGGAGCAGGGCCGTCTCGACATCCTGGTCAACAATGCCATGGCCATTCCGCCGGAGATGACGCAACGGGTCGGCTTCTGGGAAAAGCCGCTCTCCAACTGGGAGATTTTCGATACGGGCGTGCGCGCCGCCTTCGTCGCGGCATGGCATGCGGCGCGGATCATGGCGCCGCAGGGATCGGGGCTGATCGTGGCCATGTCGGGCTATGTCGGCGTAACCTACACCTATGACACGATCTTCGGCCTGACCAAGACCGCCACCGACCGGATGGCGCGCGACATGGCGGTGGAACTGAAACCGCACGGCGTGGCCTCGCTCTCGCTCTGGCAGGGCTTCACCTATACCGAGCGGGCGCAGGAGAATCTGCGCACCGTGCCGGGGATGGCGGCGATGCTGAACAGCGCGGCAGGCAGTTCGCCGGAATTTCCGGGGCGCGTCATCGCTGCGTTGGCGAAGGATGCGAACATCCTGACGAAAAGCGGCGGCACGTTCATCAATGCCGAGCTGGCAGCCCAATATGGGCTGACCGATATCGATGGGCGGACCATCCCGTCCCTTCGCGAGCAACGCGGCGCGCCGCTGTGGCAGCCGGTCTGATCCGCGTCTGCCCAGACTTCCATCCGACCCAAGACTTCAGGAGTAAAACATGACGGAACGCAGGTTCGACGGCCGGGTGGCGGTCATCACGGGTTCGGGCCGGGGCCTTGGCCGCGCCTATGCCGAACTGCTGGCGTCGAAGGGTGCGAAGATCGTCGTCAATGACAATGGCTCGATCATGGCCGGCGAAGGCAGCGACGCCAGCCCCGCTGCCGAGGTCGTGGACGCGATCAAGGCGATGGGCGGCGAGGCGGTCGCCTGCACCGACAGCGTCGCCACCGAAGCGGGCGGCAAGGCGATCATCGAGGCAGCGCTGGACAGCTTCGGCCGGATCGACATCCTGATCCACAATGCGGGCAATGTCCGTTACGGCACACTCGACGCGATCAGCCATGAGGATTTCAAGGCGGTGGTGGACGTCCACCTGATGGGCGCGTTCAACGTGGTGCGTCCTGCCTTCCCGGCGATGCGCGACGCAGGCTATGGCCGCGTGGTCCTTACCGGTTCCATCGGCGGCATCTACGGCACCAATGCGGTCGCCAATTATGGCGTGTCGAAGGCGGGGGCCATCGGCCTCAACAATGTGATCGCGGTCGAGGGCGCGGAACATAATATCAAGTCCAACATGATCCTGCCGGGGGCCGTCACGCGCATGGCGGAGGCGCTGGACGTCACCCAATATCCGCCGATGGGACCCGATCTGGTCGCGCCGGTGGTCGGATGGCTGGCGCATGAGAGCTGCTCTGTCTCGGGCGAACTCTACGTGTCGATGGCGGGGCGCATCGCGCGTGCCTTCATCGCGGAGACCAAGGGGCTGTATCGGCCCGGCTGGACCATCGACGACGTGGCCGACAATATCGATGCGATACGCGATCAGGCGGACCTGTGGTCGCTCCACCCCGCCGAGGGCGGTTATTTCGAGCATATGACGCGCAGCTTCGCCATGGCGCGCGGCGAGGGCTGACCCGCCAACCTTCGGCGCACAAAGAAAAGGCCCCGTGTCGCCACGGGGCCTTTTCTTGTGTCGTTCCGAAGGGCCGGATCAGGCCGCTTCGAACTCGTCCTCGTCCGCGGTCTGCACCGGGCCGCTGTCCTGACCCTTGGCGGTCACGTCGCGGTCGACCAGCTCGATGATCGCGATCGGCGCCATGTCCGACTTGCGCAGGCCGGCCTTGATGACGCGAGTATAGCCACCGGCGCGATCCTTGTAACGCTCGGCCAGAACCTCGAACAGCTTGGTCAGCTGCGTGTCGTCCTGAAGGCGTGCATGGGCCAGACGACGGTTGGCGAGGCCACCGCGCTTGGCGAGCGTGATCAGCTTCTCCACATAGGGGCGAAGCTCCTTCGCCTTGGGCGTGGTGGTCAGGATCTGCTCATGCTTGATGAGCGCAGCCGAGAGGTTGCGCAGCAGGGCGATGCGATGGGCCGACGTACGCTCAAGCTTACGACCACCATATCTATGACGCATTATACTCTTCCTTCGTTCGTAAAGGGCCCGGTTCAGGTAGCCCAGTCCAGGCGGCCGTAAGGGCGCCGCCCATCCCCAAAAGAAACCGGGTCAAAGTTGCGCTTTGACCCGATTGCCTTAGCCCAGAAGCTCTTGCTCGAGCTTCTTGGCAATTTCCTCGATATTTTCCGGCGGCCAGCCGGGGATGTCCATGCCAAGGCGCAGGCCCATGGACGACAGGACTTCCTTGATCTCGTTGAGCGACTTGCGGCCGAAATTCGGCGTGCGCAGCATCTCGGCCTCCGTCTTCTGAACCAGATCGCCGATATAGATGATGTTGTCGTTCTTGAGGCAGTTGGCCGAACGGACTGACAGTTCCAGCTCGTCCACCTTCTTGAGAAGATAGCGGTTGATCTGGTTGGTGTCGCCTTCGCTCTCGGTCGCCGTGGTGACGGCGACGCCGGCGCTGGGCGCCGCGCTGGGCAGCGAGTCCTCGAAGTGGACGAACAGCTGGAGCTGGTCCTGCAGGATGCGCGCGGCATAAGCGACCGCGTCTTCCGGCGTGACGGTGCCGTCGGTCTCGACGGTCAGCAGCAGCTTGTCATAGTCCAGTTCCTGACCGATGCGCGCATTATCGACCTTGTAGGCGACCTGGCGAACCGGCGAGTAGAGCGCATCGACCGGGATCAGGCCGATGGGTGCATCGACCGGACGGTTGGCCACGGCCGGGACATAGCCCTTGCCGGTGTCGGCCGTCAGTTCCATGTTGAAGGTCGCGCCCTCGTCGAGGTGGCAGATGACGAGATCCTTGTTCATGATCTCGATATCGCCCGACACCGCGATGTCGCCCGCCTTCACTTCGGCCGGACCCGTGGCGGAAAGCTGAAGCCGCTTGGGACCATCGCCTTCCATGCGCAGAGCGATCTGCTTCACGTTGAGGACGATGTCGGTCACGTCTTCACGGACGCCGACCAGCGAGGAGAACTCGTGCAGGACGTTGTCGATCTTGATCGAGGTGATCGCCGCACCCTGGAGCGAGGACAGCAGTACCCGGCGCAGAGCGTTGCCAAGCGTCAGGCCGAAGCCACGCTCCAGCGGCTCGGCAACGAAGGTGGCCTTGCGGCGACCGTCACCGGCGGCCTTGACCTCCAGGCTGCTGGGCTTCTTCAATTCCTGCCAGTTCTTCATATTGACAGTCATGTATGTCCCCTGGGAAAAATGGCGGAGGCGGCGGAAAAATCCGCATAGCGGCCTCGACCGATCAGAATGAAGCAGCGGCGCGACCGTTCCGGCGCGCCGCGAACCACCGGTTGATTAGACGCGGCGGCGCTTGGACGGACGAACGCCGTTGTGCGGGATCGGCGTGACGTCGCGGATCGAGGTGATGGTGAAACCCACCGCCTGAAGTGCGCGAAGCGCCGATTCACGGCCCGAACCCGGACCCTTGACTTCGACCTCGAGGGTGCGAACGCCGTGCTCGGCAGCCTTGCGGCCAGCGTCTTCGGCGCAAACCTGCGCGGCATAAGGGGTCGACTTGCGCGATCCCTTGAAGCCCATCATGCCGGCCGAGGACCAGCTGATCGCATTGCCCTGCGCGTCGGTGATGGTGATCATGGTGTTGTTGAAGCTCGCGTTCACATGCGCGACGCCAGCGGAAATGTTCTTCCGCTCGCGCTTGCGCAACCGCTGGGGTTCCCGTGCCATAGTCTATATCCTGTTCGAAACTGGTTGGTTCCGGGTCGCTGCCACCCAAGGCGCGACCCATGGAAGGAAGAAGGGCCGAGGCTTACTTCTTCTTGCCCGCGATCGGCTTCGCCTTGCCCTTGCGGGTGCGCGCATTGGTGTGCGTGCGCTGGCCACGAACCGGCAGGCCCTTGCGATGACGCAGGCCGCGATAGCAGGCCAGGTCCATCAGGCGCTTGATGTTCATCGCGGTCTGGCGACGAAGGTCGCCCTCGACCGTGATGCTGCCATCGATGGCTTCGCGGATCTGGAGCACTTCGGCGTCGGACAGGTCCTGCACGCGGCGGCTCTGATCGATGCCCAGCTTGTCGGCGATGTCGACGGCGGTCTTGCGACCGATGCCATGGATATAGGTGAGCGCGATGATAACGCGCTTGTTGGTCGGGAGGTTGACGCCCGCGATACGTGCCATAGTGATTAAGTCTCCTGCTCCACAGGGCATTGGCGATGCCCCATCTCAGCGCGTGATAATTCCCGAACGCAAAACGGCCGACACACCGGCCTTTTGCCGCGCATCGTCCGTCCGGGTTATTCGGGAACGGTGGCCGTTACAGCGAGTCGCCGAAACTGTCAAGCGAACGACCGGGAACCGGCCCCTTTTCCGGCACGGCCGGGAATATGCATAGCGGTGCGAGAGGGCGTTGCCACGCAGGCGGAGCGCGGCTATAGGCCGGTCCCTGCGCTGCGATAATCAGCCTGTGGCGCAGGTGCGGAGACGTGGGTGAGTGGCTGAAACCAGCGGTTTGCTAAACCGTCGAGCCCTTAAGGGGGCTCCCCGGGTTCGAATCCCGGCGTCTCCGCCAACATCTCCCCGTTTGCAATCGTGATCTTGCCGGTTTCTTGGCGACGCGCTGCCGCTGTCCGGCGGTGCGTGACACCGTGCGCGCGAATCACACAGCCCCTTAGCCCCATGAAAAAGGCGCCGGTCCTTTCGAACCGGCGCCTCAAGGCGATTATGGGGGCTATCGGGTGCCCCCTTTTGAGCCATTCGATCAGTCGAAGCGATATTTGACGCGCAGGCCGTACATGCGCGGCTCGCCGACCGATTCAGCCTCGAAGCCGAAGCTGGTGTACCCGCCGAAGCGGGCCGTGGCGTATTTCTTCTTCGTGACGTTGGTCGCGAAGAGGGCGAGGTCGATCGGCAGGCCCGCGACCGAACCCCAGTTGACGTTCACGTTGAGCAGGTCGAGCGACGGCAACAGGCCGAGGTCGTAGCCCACGGCGGACCGTGCCTGGCTGCCAGCGCCGCAGCCCGTCGAGATGCACGCCGTGGTCTGGTAGGTCGAATACTGGCTGTCGGCATGGGTGAAGGTCGCACCGAAGGAGACCTTGCCGATGCTCTCGTCCAGCGGCAGCGTGTAGGTGCCGGTGACCGTGAACTTGTTCTTGGGCGAGAAGGTCAGCGGCATGCCGACCAGAGCGCCGGTGGTGTTGTAGGCGCTGAAGATGGCGTCGGCGCCGGGAACCACAAGCGCCTTCACCTTGGTATCCAGATAGGCATAGCCGAAGTCGAACTGGAGGCCGGTGAAGGGGGTGAGCGAGGCATCGACCTCGACGCCCATGATGCGCGACTGGCCGGCGTTCAGGATGAGCTGGCCCGGCGTCAGGCCCGGTGCGATGAACACGCCGCTGCCCGAGATCTGCTGGTCGGTGAAGTCGTTATAATAGCCAGCCACGTTGAAGGTGCCGCGGATCGGACCGCGCCACGTCGTCTTGAGGCCGACTTCATAATTCTCGATCTTCTCCGGCGCGAAAGCCTCGCGGCCATAGCCTTCCGACTTGATGCCGCCCTGACGATAGCCGCGCGCCCATTTGGCATAGAGCAGGATGTCGTCGGCCGGCTTGTAGTCCAGGTCGATGAGCCAGGTCGGTGCGCTCGAATGGGCGCGCTGATAGGTCTCGCACTGGTCCTCGGTCCGGTTGAGTTGCGTGGGGGGACGGAACACGAAGGTGTTGAGGCAGCGGCCGAGCGACTGCGGACCGCCATTGGGTGCCGTATTGTAGGTGATCTGGCGCGACGTCGCCTGATAATTGTCGCGGGTATAGCGGATGCCTGCGGTCACGCTCAACTGATCGGTCAGCTTGTAGGTGCCCTGCGCATAGACGCCGTAATCCTGGAACGCATATTTGTTGCTGCGTGCCGTGATCGTGGCCGCGCCCGCTGCAACACCGGCGGCCGGCGTGAAGGCACGGCAATCGAATGTGGACAGGGTGGTGCACAGCGCCGTGTTGGTCGAGACCGCGCCGGCGAGACCGAGCGGATTGGCCACTTCCATATAGAGGCCCGCCTGCCAGGACAGATTGTCGCTGAACGCCGATCCCTGGAACTGCAATTCCTCGGTAAAGGTCGACATCGCTGCGTTGTCGCGGCCGGGGAAGGGGTTGGAGAAGACCTGCAGCGCCGAACGACCTGCGTCGGGGCCGGACGTGATGACCAGATTTTCACCGTAGACGGTCGAGCGCAGCGCTTCCTTGAACTGCCCGTAGCTGACGATATTCTTGATGGTCAGCGTGTCGGTCGCCTTCCACGTGGTCGTGTTGATGAGCTGCCACTGCTCGATATGCTGATACGGGTCGGCGATGCCCGCCTCACCGGTATAGAAGTCGCGAGCCAGCGAGCGATCGACCGCGCCGCACTTCAGGGCGGCGATGGCGGATGCGGTCGTGGGCGTCGCGGGGTTCGCGGCCGGACGGTCGCAATGGAAGACGCGCGGCAGGAAGCCGTTGGACTGCGACTTGCTATAGGTCGCCACGAAATAGTTTTCGAGGTTCGGCGTCAGGTCGGCGACGACGCTGACACGGCCCGCCCAATAATCGACGTCGTTGAAGTCGCGGAAGTTGGTCGGCAGGACGTTCTTCATATAGCCGTCGCGCGTCTGGCGATCGAGGCCGAAGCGCACGCGCAGCGTGTCGAGGACCGGGATGTTCAGCACGGCCTGGACGCGGTGCATCTCGTAATTGCCGATGGAGCCTTCGACATAGCCGCCGAACTGGCCGGTCGGCTTCTGCGGAACGAGGAGGACCGCGCCGCCCGAGGTGTTGCGGCCGAACAGCGTGCCCTGCGGACCCTTGAGCACCTGCAGGTTCTGGAGGTCGAAGAAGGCGCCGGGGCCCGCGCCGTTGCCGGTCGTCGTGCCGCCGATGGAGCGCAGCGCCGGAACGTCGGCGAAATAGACGCCCACGGACGGCGAAGTGCCGTTATCCTGGTTGAAACCGCGGATAGAGAAGCTGGTCTTTTCCGGGCCGAAGCGGCTGTTGGCCGACAGCGACGGCGTATAGATGGCGATATCGCCCGCCGACACGATGTTGCGGTTGGTGAGCTGCGCCTGCGAGAAGGCGGTGATGGAGATCGGAACGTCCTGGAGGCGCTCCTCGACGCGCCGCGCCGTCACGATGATGTCGCCGGCATCGTCCTGGGCAAAGGCGGGCTGCGCGGCTGTCGCCAAAGCGAGCGCAGCTGTGCTCCAGGTCAAAATATTCTTGTTCATATCTATCCTCCCCTAGCCGGCTCGACCGGTCCGTCTTGTGCCGACGATGATTGATTTTTGCCGGTGTTGGTCCGGTTCTGTCTTGGGGCTGACCCGTCCTCACGCTTAGTGAAAGGAGCGGAACGGCGCCATCCCTTGAGGCGGATATATTGGAAAACGCGTCCCTGACTCAACAGTATGTTTGGACGGGCGAACAAGAGTTTCAGATTGTGAACACGAGAACGCTGGTCTCGTTATCGCGTTCCAACGAACGGCATTTTGCGCGGCAAGCGACGGAGTGGGCGTCGCATGCATCGCCAACATACTGAAATCGGATGATAACCTAGTTAAGCCTTGTCCAAATTTGCTGCGGCGCAAGGTCGCACTGTTGCCATTATCGCACAGTCGGCCAGAGAATTTGCGGCCACGACCGTCGCCGCCCGGCCTGTTTCCCTGCCCGCGCGCCCGGAAACGGCGTCAGGCGGTCTCGGTCTCCCGCTTGCGCACGCGGTCGAGAATTTCCGGCAGGCCCAGATCGTTCAGCGCCACGCGCTGGAGCGCGCGGCGACCCTCCTCTGGCGCTGCACGTTCGGGGCGCGCATGCTGAACCGCGAGATTGTCCCAGATGAGCAGATCGTGCCGCTGCCAGCGATGGGTGTAGATATGGTCGGGCGCGTAAAGATGCGCCGTCAGTTCGGCGATCAACGCGTCGCTTTCCTCTCGGGGCAACTGAAGGAGGCGCTCGGCATGCAGTTCGGTCAGGTAGAGGATCGGCCGCCCGGTGCGGGGATGGATCAGGCGCAGCGGATGGTCGGCGGCGAGCCGGGGCCATTTGGTGTCGATCATGCTTTCATACAGGTGGCGCAGCGTGAGCGGGGCGCAGCGCGCCTGCACGTCCGGCGAAAGCGTTTCCCACGCATGGATGCCACTGGCAAAGGCGGTTGCGCTGCCCCCATCCGGAACGTCGAGGGCATGTAGGCTGATCCCCTTGATCGGGAAATCGGTGTAGCTGAAATCGGAGTGGAAGGGCAGGCGGATGCTGCCGGCCGCTTCCTCGTTGCGCAACACGGACCAGAGAGCGCCGCTGTCGCTATTGCTGACCACCTGTCCGAACCAGCCGGCAATCTCCACCTGCCGCTCGGGCGGGATGGCGCGGGCGCCGCGCACCAGAAGCAATTGATAATGATCGAAAGCGTCGACCAGCGCTTCGATCTGGTCGGGCGGCGTCGGCGCCAGCGGATCGAAGTCCAGAATTTCGGCGCCGAGATGGGGATGCAGGGGGCGGATGTGCATGGCGTGCGCTTCCCGACTTATCGGCGATGGCGGGGTGCGGGCGGAACGGGACCGAAGTCCGCCTGGCTGACGATGGGCCTGTCGTTCGTCATGCTTCGCTCTCCTCGCCCCCGTTCGCCGGGGGCCTATGGTGGCGGACGGTCGCGCCGGGGCGGCGTCGTCCTTCCTGTCCGTTATCGGACCTTGTCATCAAGTCTATGCGACGGGCATGGCGGACTCAACATGCCGACCGTCCAAAAGAACGATCCCAACGACTGCCGGGTCGCCGATGTGATGAAGTCGGAGCCCCGTTGATTTCCCGAAGCCCGACGCCTAGCGTAATGACCCCGGCGTCGTCCTCCATGCGAATTGGTGAACAGTACATGTCCCGATCCTCGCCCGGCGTCCGCCGAGTGGTCTCCATATTGAATTTCATCGCCGACCATCCGGGGCAGTCCTTCACGCTGACCGACATAGTGCGCGCGCTGCGTCTCAGCCGCGCGACCTGCCATTCGCTGCTCGGCGGCCTGGTGGAGGCGGGCTATCTGTTCCGGTCCAGCGACAAGAGCTATGTGCTCGGCCCCGCCCTGATCGCGATGGGCGAGGTTGCGCTGTCCAACTTCTCGCCCGCGCAGGTCGCCCGGCCGGAAGTCCGCGCGCTGGCAGATCGGTACGATGCCGTCTGCGCTCTGTGCACGCTGGAGGATGGCGACGCGGTCATCGTGGAACGTGCCGCGGCGCTCTCCCATGTCGGTCAGGCGACGGTGCGTGGCGCGCGCCTGCCGCTGCTGCCACAATTTGCAGGCATATTCTTCGTTCGGTCCTCGGCGGCGGACATCGCCGCATGGCTGGACGGGCGCGACCCGCTTCCCCGTCCCGACCAGCGCGAGGCGCTGGCCCAGGGCGTCGAATTCGTCCGCAGCCATGGCTTCGGCGTCAGCACGCGCACGCACGCGCCGCCGGTCACCGTGTCTTCGCCGGACCGGCAGGCGAGTATCGACATGCTGGACAGCACGATGCAGCCGCTGTTCGCGATCGATCCGCAGGCGGAGTATCTGCCGGGCTATATCCAGGCGCCCGTTTATGACTCGCGTCGCCTGGTCGCCTTCGTCGTCGCGCTCAGCGGCTTTACGACCCCGATCAAGGGCGAAGAGATTCGCGCGATCGGTGAGGATTTGCGCGAAACGGGCGAGCGTCTGTCCTCCTTCATCGGCCGGGTGCCGGTGCCCGGCCTGTAGGTCTGTATCCTAGTCGCGGTGCCCGCCGCGCCCTGATGCCCCTTGCCCGCTGCCCAAAAGGCTGGCAGCATGTTCGAACTATCGATTCTATGTTCTAAATAAGGAACTGTATCGGCGGTGGATCGCAGGTCCGCCGGGTATCGATCATGAAGGGAGAGACGATGTCGAGGCCGCTCGAAGGCATAAAGGTCGTGGAAGTGGCGATGTGGGCCTTCGTGCCCGCGGCGGGCGGCATATTGTCCGACCTGGGCGCCACCGTCATCAAGGTCGAGCCACCCACCGGCGACCCCATTCGCGGCCTCCAGATCGGCCAGTCGAGCGTGAACCAGGCCTTCGACTTCTCCTGGGAAAATTATAATCGCGGCAAGCGCAGCATCACGCTCGACCTCAAGCAGGCGGCGGGACTGGAGGTGCTGTACAGGCTGCTGGAGGATGCCGATGTCTTCCTGACCAACTTGCTCCCGCCCGCGCGGGCCAAGATGGGCATCGATGCCGAGACGATCCGCGCCCGCTTCCCCGACATCATCTATGCGGTGGGCAGCGGCGTGGGCCAGCATGGGCCGGAGGCGCATCGCGGCGGCTTCGACGCCATCACCTTCTGGGCGCGCGGCGGCATCTCCTCCTCGATGAGCGACGAGGATGCGGAACTGCCGGTCGGGCCGCCCGGACCGGCTTTCGGCGACTGCCTTAGCGGTGCGATGCTGGCGGGTGCGATCTCCGCCGCCATCGCGCAGCGCGCCATGTCGGGCAGGGCGTCGACCGTCGACGTGTCGCTGCTCGGCACCGCCATGTGGTCGATGCAGCGGTCCATCACCCAGTCCACGCATGAGAATCTGGAGCGCTTTCCCCGGCCAAGGCGCGGCGACCTGCCCAACAACCCGCTGTCCGCCAATTATCGCACCGCCGACGACCGCTTCCTGGCTTTGTGCATGTTGCAGGTGCAGCGTTACTGGGCGCCGCTGTGCGAGGTGGCGGGCCGTCCCAACCTCGCCACCGACCCGCGTTTCGCCACCCATGCCGGGCGGCGCGAGCATATGGCGGAATGCGTCGCCGAATTGCGGGCGCTGTTCGCCAGCAAGACGCTCGCCGAATGGCGCGAGATTCTCGCGCGGCAGGACGGCCAGTGGGACGTCGTGCAGCATGTCGGCGAGATCAAGGACGACTGCCAAGTGCAGGCCAATCGCTATATGCAGAGCGTCGATCATGAGGACGGGCGCCGACTCAGCATGGTGTCGATCCCGATGCAGTTCGACGGTCGGCCGCTGCCCACCGCGCTCGCGCCGGAACTGGGCGAACATAGCGACGATATCCTTGCTTCGCTGGGTTATGACGAGGACGGGATCATCGACCTCAAGGTCGCAGGCGTCGTGTTTTGACGGACGAGCGTCCCGCCCCGCGCCGCCAGCTGCCGCTGCTGGACAAGGAAACCGGCTTCTACTGGACAGGCGGCGAGCAGGGCCATCTGCTGATCCAGCGCTGCGGCGAGTGCGGCATCTATCAGCATCCGCCGCTGCCGCGCTGCCGCAAATGCCATAGTGCGAATGTCGCGCCGACGCCGGTTTCGGGCAGGGGCCGCGTCGCGACCTATACGGTCAATCATGAGCCGTGGCTGCCGGGCCTCGCTGTCCCATTCGTCTACGGCGTGGTCGAGCTCGCCGAGCAGACGCAGCTTTACGTCTATACCAATATATTGGGACCGATCGAGGGGGTCCGCACCGGCCTGCCCGTCACCGTCGAGTTCGAGCATATCGAGGATGTCTGGCTGCCCATGTTCCGTCCGGACGAGGTTAAGACCGATGTCCGCTAGTGTGCTCCCCGAAAAGCTTGTCCGCATCACCGGCGCCGGTCAGTCGGAGGCGGGGCGGCCGTCCAGCCGTTCCGCGCTGCAACTCACGGTCGATGCCTGTCTCGACGCGATTACCGGGGCCGGGCTGACCCCTGCCGATATCGACGGCATCACCACCTTCCCCGGCCGTTCGGGCGACGCGGGCGGTTTTTCGCCGGTCGGTTCGACCGAGGCGATGCTGGCGCTGGGCCTCGAACCGACGTGGATCGGCGCATCGACCGAGGGTCATGCCCATATGAGCGCGATCATCAGCGCCATACAGGCCATCGCGACGGGCATGTGCCGCCATGTCCTCGTCTTCCGCACGGTGGCGCAGGCGCAGGCGCGGCTGCGCTCCAAGAGTTCGACGCTGCTCGGCAAGGCGGGCCAATCGCCGCGTGTCGAGGGGGCGAACCAGTGGTCCGTGCCGTTCAACGCGATATCGCCGACCAATATGTATGCGCTCTATGCGCAGGCCTATTTCGACAAATATGGCGCTACGTCGCAGCAGCTTGGCGCGATTGCCGTGAACAGCCGGTCGATGGCGCAGAAGAACCCCAATGCGATCTACAAAAAGCCGCTGACCCTCGACGACTATATGGCCTCGCGCATCATTTCCGCGCCGCTGCGCCTCTATGATTGCGACTCGCATATCGACGGGTCGACGGCCATCTTGCTGTCGCACAGGGACGCGGCAAGCGACCTTGCCCGGCCGCCCATCCATGTCGAGGCGATGGGCATGGCCATCGGCGGTCTCGGCTATGGCCTGCATGAAGGCGATTTCACCGGCCTGCCCGCCGACAAGGCGGGGGCGATGCTCTGGTCGCGCACCGACCTGACGCCCAAGGATGTCGACACCGCGCAGATCTACGACGGCTTTTCGATCCTGACGCTCATGTGGCTGGAGGCGATGCAGCTGTGCGGCAAGGGCGAGGCGGCCGCTTTCGTGGAGGGCGGCGCGCGCATCGGGCTTGGCGGCGAACTTCCGCTCAACACCAGCGGCGGGCAGCTCTCGGCCGGGCGGTTCCATGGCTATGGCCACACCTACGAGGCGTGCCTTCAACTCTGGGGGCTTGGCGGGGAACGGCAGGTCGCGGGGGCAAAGGTCTGCGCCGTCGCCAATGGCGGCTATGGCTATGGCGCGCTGCTTCTGCGGACCGACTGAAGGCTGTGGAGATGGCTCGGCATCCGACCAATGGCGGCCGCATCCTTGACCATCGTTCCAAATATCGATATGAAATCCGAAATATGGAATTAGGTGCCGAACAATCGGCCATGTGGGAGACCGGACTGATGAGCGATGCAGCGGTAGTGGACCGTCCTTCGGCCACGAAGGAGAACTGGACCCTCGGCCGGATTGTCGACGCCGACGCCCATATCGATCCGCCCTACGATATGTGGCAATCCTATCTGCCCGCGCACCTGCGGCCGCTGGCACCAATCATCGAGGAAGGCGACGAGGTCGATTATATCCTGTTCGAGGGCAATCGCCGCCCCGTGCGCATGATCAACAATCAGGCGGGCCGCACGGGCAAGGATTATAAGATGGTCGGCAAGCTCTCCGAGCAGCGCGCCGTCTGGGATCCGGCCACGCGCATCGCCGACATGGACGCCGACGGCATGGATGCCGCTGTCCTGTTCGGCGGCGGCCCGCTCGGCACGTCGAACGACGAACTCTATATGGCAAGCTATGAGGCTTATCAGAACTGGGTCATGGACTTCGCGTCCATCGACAAGCGCCGCCTCGTCCCCATCGGCTATGTGCCGATGCGCGACATCGACGAGACCATCGGCCATGTGAAACGCCTCGCCAAGATGGGCTTCCGCGCGATCAACCTGCCCGCCTTCCCGCAAAATGCGAGCGCGTGGAAAACATCCTCGGGCATCAAGGCGATGAAGGACGGTCAGGTCTCCGCGCTGACCGGAGACCCTAAGGGCGAGCTGCAATATTATCAGCCCGAATTCGACCGGCTGTGGAGCACCATCGTCGACGAGGGCATGGTCGTGACCTTCCACCTCGGCGCGCGCGTGCCGCGCTTCGGCGATATCCAGCATTTCCTGCCCGACATGCCGATGAGCAAGATGGCGATGGCCGAACCCATCGGCATCTTCATCTTCAATGGCATTTTCGAGCGCTTCCCCGACCTCAAGATCGCCAGCGTCGAGAGCGGCGTGGGCTGGTTCGCCTGGTATACCGAGTACACCACGCGCACCTGGGAAAAGCAGCGCTTCTGGACCAAGAGCCCGATCGACAAGCCGCCAAGCTATTATATGGACAAGAATGTCTTCGGATCGTTCATCCAGGATCGCGTCGGCATCCTCAGCCGCGATCTGCCGGGGGCCGGCAACATCATGTGGTCATCGGACTATCCGCATTCGGAGACGACCTTCCCCCATTCGCGCGACATCATCCTGCGCGATTTCGCGGGCGTGCCGGAGGAGGCGACGAAGGACATCATCTGCAATATCGCAGCGAAGCTGTTCCGCATCGATTGATGCGGGGTGGCTGGTGGATGAGAAAAGGCGGCGCCTGCGGGTGCCGCCTTATTTGTGGGTAATCTTCCGCCCCCCTCCCGCAGGCGGGAGGGGAGAAATCACCGAAAATTATCCGCATAGGCCTGCAGCTTCAACGCGCGCGGCGGCGTGGTCGCCACCTGATAGTCGATGCCGTAGCGCTCGGCATAGGCGCGCGCGGCGGCTTCGGTGGAGAAGCCCAGCTTCACCTGCTCCTGCGTGTCGCCCGATCCGGCCCAGCCGGTCAGCGGGTCGGGCTTCTTCGCTTCGGCGGGTGCGAATTCCAGCGTCCATGTGGACGTGCGCGCACGGCCGGACTGCATGGCGTTCTTGGGCATCTGGTAGATTCGCGCGGACATATCTTCACTCCTGGCCTTGCCAAAAGCGGTCGCTCATGGCGTCCGCCCTGTCAAGACCGCCGCGCTCCGGCTTCCAAACAGCGCAAGCCGTGCCTATCCTTCCGGCAAAACAAGGAGAGGTGAATGCCGGACATCATCAATTTCGCGTTCCTCCATGGCGGCGGTCAGGGGGCATGGATCTGGCACGAGACGATCGCGGCGCTGAAGGCGCAGGGCGGCGAGCGGGTGCGGGCGGTCGCGTTCGACATGCCGGGCTGCGGGGCGAAGCGCGATGCGGACGTATCGGGCCTATCGGTACGCGATGCCGCAGCGGTCTTCATCGCGGATCTGGCAAATTCGGGGCTGACGGACATCATATTGGTCGGACACAGCAATGCGGGCACGATCCTGCCGCTGGTGGCGGCGCAGCGGCCCGACCTGATCCGGCGCTATGTCTATCTGTCCTGCATCGCGCCGCCGCCCGGCCAGAGTGTGCTGGACGTGATGCGGCAGGGTCGCCCCGACGCGCAGCAGAGCAGCATCTCGGGAGGCAAGCTGCACGACATGTTCTGCAACGACATGGACCCCGCCTATGCGGAGGCGTTCATGGGCAAGCTGCATAGCGACCACTGGCCCACGCCCGCGGTGTTGCCCGAAACCGACTGGGTGTACGACCATCTGGCGGACAAGGCGACGAGCTACATCGTCTGCATGAAGGATCGCGCGCTGCTGCCCGACTGGCAGGAGGTGTTCGCGGCGCGGCTCCATGCCCAGCGGCGCGTCTATCTCGACGCGGGTCATCAGGCGATGAACACCCGGCCGCACGGACTGGCGGAGATATTGCTGGTGGAAGCGGCAGCCTGATTGAGATGCCCCCGAAGCTGCGGCTCCGGGGGCATTTTCGGTGTTGGATCAGAAGTTCAGCGAGAGACCGAACCGCACGGATCGCGGCGCCTGATAGGATGTCGGCTTGCCGTAGTTCGGATCGGGCGTGCCGCCATCATCCTCGCCCAGTTCATAATAGTCGAGCTTCGACTTCCAGTTGAAGGCGTTGAACAGATCGGCCCGAACCTGAAGCCCGGCAATGCCCGCAATCTTCAGATTGTAGGACACGGACAGGTCGATCTGCTTGAGCCATTCGCCCTCGAACGCCTTGCCGCGACCCACCAGGGCACCACCGCAATACCAGGATGCCGCGCTCGACGTCGTGGCGCGGCCGGGGCCGCCCGCTTCCTCGTCATAAACGCCGATACAGCCGAACTTGCGCGGCGACTGCAGCCGGGCGAAGCCGCCGATCTGGAGATTGTCGGTCACGCCGTAAGCGCCGTACAGCTTGAACGTATGGCGGCGATGATTGGGCAGGAACCCGAAGGCGCCGTCCATCCAGCCCGGCTCGTCATAATCCTGCGTCAGGCCGGTGTCGTCCTGTCCGTTGTCGGACTTCACGCCGCCCTCATAATTGCCCTTGAGGCTGGCCCAGACATAGGAGCCGGACAGCGACCAGCGGCCGTCCCAAGGCCGGTCGAAATTGGCCTCCACCGCCCAATATTTGCGCTGCGCCTTGGGCAGGTCGAGGATCGAGGCGGGGATGGTGATCTCGGTCAGATTGCCATCACCCAGCAGATCGACATCGATGATGGCGTCGCGGCCGGGGTTGAGCAGGATATAGCCGCCCGAGCCATAGCTGGCCGGGGTATCCTCCGCATTGCAACCCGCCATGGTCTGCGTGGCGCAGAAATTGGCGATGGTGTAGCCGAGGTCGGTATCCTCCAGCACGCTCTTGAGGTCGCGATAGGTGACGTTCAGGCCGACGCGAAGCTGGTTGTCGAAGCGGTGGTCGATGCCGACGATGAACTCGTCCATATATTGCGGCTTGAGATTCTTGGAGACCAGCGTGCGCGGATCGGCTCCGGCGCTGTCGGACAGCACCTCGTGCAGCACATGGCCGCCCAGCGTCGGCAACTGCGTCGACGGGTCGACCGAATTGAGGAAATACCAGTCCTGCGTGAACGACTCGTTGCCGCCCAGCCGGATATTGGTGTTGGCCGCGACCGGCAGATGATAGCGGCCGAAGAAGGCGGACAGCTTGGTCCTGTTGTCGCCGAACAGGTCGTAGGTGGCGCCCAGGCGCGGACCCCACTGGTTCTTGAGCTTGGTGAAGATCTCGCCGGAGCTGGTCCGGTTCTCGAACGTCTCGTTACGAATGCCGAGGCTGAGGTTCAGCCGATCGGTGACGTCCCAATTGTCCTGCAGGTAGAGCGCGGTGTTGCGCGCCTTGAAGGAGCCGAAGGCGTTCAGGTTGCGGACGCGCACATAGTCCGTGTTGGCCGGGATGCGGCCACCCAGCGCCGTGTCTTCGCCCGACCGGTAATAGCGATAGGCGACGCCGCCCGAATAGCCCTGCGCGGCCTCCGAGAATAATTCCTCGCGGTCGATGCCGAAGCGTAGGTGATGCTCGCCCGCGAAATGGGCGATCACGTCGATATCGGCGCGGAACAGTTCGCGGCGGTCGCGGCCCGCATCGAGCGTCGCGTCGGGATGGCCTGCGACCTGCACCAGGCTGCCGAACCGTCCCTCCAATATATAGGGCTGCGTGCTCGATGATGACCGTTCGAAGCTGCTATTGCCGTACAGGCCGGAAATGGTGAGCCAGTCGGTCAGGTTGCCGGTATATTTGCCGATGAAATTGTCGCCGCCCGTCTCGACCGCATAGGGCGTCACGAGGTCGGGAACCGAGCCGTCCAGCTTGCGCGTCGTGATGGAGCCGACTTCGGCGTCGCTATTGTTGAAATAGGTGAATTCCAGCCGGTGCCCCTGGGCGATATCCCAGTCGATCTTGCCGCCCCAGAACGGTTTGGTCGATTTGGCGAAGGATTCGGTCACGCTGCCGTCGGACGCCACGGTCGCGTCGAACAGGCTCTTGTAGCGCGGATTGTAGAAGCCGAAGAAATAGAGGTGATCCTTGATGATCGGCCCCGACGCCCAGAAATTGGCCTCATAATCCTGCCGCCGGTCGCGCGGATTGTCCTGCACGAAGGTGGCAGGCGCGTTGGAGCGCAGGCCGCTGGGCGACCAATAGGCGTTGATGCCGCCCTTGATGTCGTTGGAGCCCGAGCGCGTGACGGCGATCACCGCGCCGCCGGTCGCGCGGCCGAACTCGGCCTGATAGCCGCCGGTCTTGACCTGCACCTGGTCGTAAAATTCGAACGGCACCGTGCCCCCGCCCAGGAAATTGCGGAAGTTGGTGATGTTCATGCCGTTTACATAATAGATGTTCTCGGCGACCGATCCGCCGCCCAGCGCGACATTGGTGCCGCCGGTGACGCTGTTGAACGCGCTGTCGCCCGCCGTCGTCTGCGGCGCCAGCAATTGCAGCGCGGCGACGTCGCGCGCTATGGGCACGCGGTTGAACGTGTCCTGCACGTCGATGACGAGGCCGGTCGCGGTCTGCGAGAAGTCCAGCTCGCGCGCCCGCGCGGCGGTGACCACGATGGTCTGGCCGTCCACCGGCTCCAGCTTGACGGTAAAGCTGGACCCGCCCAGCGCGACGACGGCATCGGTCAGCGTCACCGCCCCGACGCCGTCCTTCTCCGCATTGATCGTATAGGTGCCGACCGGCAGCTGGGGGACGGAGAAGCTGCCGTCCGGGCCGCTGGTGACGGTCCGCGTGACGCTGCGCGCGTTGGAGGAGACGGTGACGCTCGCGCCCGCGACGGCGGCGCCGGAGGGATTTGTCACCTTGCCGCTCAGCGTGCCGGAGGTGATGTCCTGCGCGGCGGCGGGCGCGGTGAGCATCGCGGCGCCTGAGGCGAGCACCATGCCCGCGGCGAGGGCGGAGCCGCCCATATGCAGCAAGGCGACGAGACTGGAGCGTCGATATGTCAATGAAAGGCCCTTTCGATAGGGCAAGGGCGCGCATGTCTGCCGATGAGTCGCCCGCGCCATGTTGCAGATGCGGGTGGGCTAGGGTGGGGCCGCTGGCGCGGAGAAGGGGCGCTGCGACGAGCATGGCCCCAACGCGTGCGAAGATGCGACAATGCGACCGGGATAGACAATGTAACGACGAACGGGCGACGAAGCGGCGCACGCCGCGCGTGCCGGGCTTTGGAGTAGCGCATTCGGACGATGCCGGTCTGGCCCACGCCCAGGCGATCCACCAAAATGGCGGAAAGCGAAATGGGAGAGGTTCATGATCGACGTTTTGCCACTGACCGACAGCAGTGCCCTGATCGGCGATGGGCCTGCGCTGCGTGCGCGTTGGGAGGAGGATGGCGTCCTGTTCCTGCGCGGGGTGATGGACCCTGAGCTGATCGGCTGGGCGCGCGAGAAATATCGTGAAGCGCTGGTGGCCGAGAAGCTGATCGACCCGGCGCTCGAAGAACCGCTGTGGACGGGCGAAGCGCCGCAGACGCGCCGCCCGTGCGACGCCATCGGCACCACCGTCTGGCATGAGGTGGTCAGGCAGCCGCTGCTCAATTCCATCATGCGCGACATATTCGACGCCGATCCGCGCTGGATTCCCATCGTCGGTCACCGCTCCAGCCTGCCCACCGGGCCGCTGAAGGATGACGAGGATATTTTCGCGGGCCGCCACCAGGACGGCTATTTCAACGAGGGCATAGAGTTCACCACCTGCTGGATGCCGATCCGCGATACCGACATGAATTCGGGCAGCTTCGCGGTCGCGCCCGGGACGAGCAGGCGCGGCAATCTGCACGAGGAGGTGAATCACAAGCTGCCGACCGGGGTCATTGCCGATACCGACTGGCGCGCGGCGGACTATCGCGTCGGTGACGTGCTAATCTTCCACTATTTCACAGCGCACGCGACCCTGCCCAATCCGTCGAACCAGATCCGCATGTCGCTCGACGTCCGCGCCGTGCCCGCCTGGGCGCCGCAGCCGGTCGTGGGAACGGTGGACGCGGTGGAAGGGACCGATGTGCTGATCCGGACGGAGGACGGCGAGGCGGTGACGGTGCATATCACCGACGACACCTATATTCGCGACATGAACCCGCGCCCGCGCGTGCCGACGCAGGAACTACAGCGGATCGCCTATCCCGGCGCGCATGTCATGGCAATGGCGGGCAAGGACGGCCGGGCGACGGTGCTGCGGCGCAATTTCTACTGACGTCGCATACTCGTCGCATCGCGGTTGCCGGGTGGCGCTCCAAGGCCAGACTTGCGGCTTTGGAGAAGCCATCCAATGCGCATCCCGTGGTTCCTTGCCCTGCCGCTATTGTGGGCGGCTTGCCTGCCGCCCGCCCGGGGCGCGCCGACCATTCTCAAGCTGGAACCCTATCGCAAGGGAGTGGCGGCGCGCGTGCTGGTGGCAGGCAAGGAGCGATTGTTCACCTTCGACACGGCAGCCGGGATCAGCATCGTGTCGCCGACGCTGGCGGATGAGATCGGGTGCGAAGCTTTTGGCCGACTGAGCGGTCATGTCATGACGGGCGACAGGCTCGACCTGCCACGCTGCGACGGGGTGGCGATGGCGTGGGACGGCATGGCGCTCACCATCCCGCATGCGGGCGTGTTCAAGGTGGAGACGCTGCTCGCCAAGGATGCCATGCCAGTGGACGGGACGCTGGGGCTGGACATTTTTGCGGGCCGGACGGTGACGCTGGATCTGGCAGGCGGCAGGCTGACCGTCGAGACGCCGGAGAGCGCGGCCGAGCGGGTGCGCGGTGCGACCCAAGTGCCCGCGCATCTGCTGCGCGAAGTAGGCGGCAGGGCGCTGGCGGTCACGGTCGATGTGCCGACGCTGCAGGGTGCGCTGGCGATGGAACTGGATACCGGCAATGGCGGCACCATATTGGTGTCGAAGCCCTTTGCGACGGTATTGGGCTTGGACCCCGATGCGGCCGGTCCGCAGCGAGGCAGCTTCACCGTCGCGCCGGGCGTGGAGGCGAAGGGGCTGATCTTCACGCCCGACCTGCTGATCGACGGCAATCTGGGCATGCCCTTCCTCAAGGACTGGATCGTGACGCTGGACCTGAAGGATGGGCGCGTCTGGATGCGCCGCAATCCCGTATCTCCACCGCCGGGGATGGGCGACCCGCCTGTCGTCCAGTAGGTCGCTTGACCGTCAGGCCGCCGGGCCGCATGCCGTGGCCATGCGCTTCTTCTCCGACAATGCAGCACCGGTCAGCCCGGCCGTGATGACCGCGATCATGGCCGCCGACCGGCTCGATACGGCCTATGATGGCGATGCGTGGAGCGGGCGGCTCGATGCCGCTTTCTCCGACCTGTTCGAAACACCATGCGAGGCGATGTGGGTGGCGACGGGCACGGCGGCCAACTGCCTTGCGCTCGCGGCCCTGTGTCCGCCGCATGGCGGGGTGCTGTGCCATGAGGAAGCGCATATCGAGGTGGACGAGGGCGGCGCGCCCGAATTCTTCACCCATGGCGCGAAGCTGATGACCATGTCCGGCGAGGGCGCGAAATTGACGCCGGAGGCGGTACGGGCTCGACTGTCGCGCGTGGCGGACGGGGTGCACTGGGTCAGGCCGCACGCGATCAGCATCACCAACGCGACCGAATATGGCCGGGTCTATACGCCCGGCGAGGTAGCCGCGCTGGGCGTGGTGGCGCGCGATCATGGGCTGGGCCTCCACATGGACGGCGCGCGCTTTGCCAATGCGGTGGCGCATCTGGGCTGCTCCCCCGCCGACCTGACATGGCGGGCGGGGGTGGATGCGCTCTCCTTCGGCTTCACCAAGAATGGCGGCATGTCGGCGGAGGCGCTGGTCTTCTTCCGTCCCGGTCTTGCCGACGACACCAAGCGGCGGCGCAAGCGGTCGGGGCATTTGCTGTCCAAGGGTCGCTATCTGGCGGCGCAGATCCTCGCGCTGCTGGAGGATGGCCTGTGGTTGGACAATGCCCGCGCCGCCAATGCCGCCGCGCGGCTGATCGCGAACGCGGCGGGTGGGCGCTGCGTCCAGCCGGTGGAGGCCAATGAGGTCTTCATCCGCCTGTCCGCCGCGGAGGCGGCCGGGCTGCGGGCGCTGGGCTATGACTTCTACGACTGGGGCGAGGGGCTGGCGCGGCTGGTGACGGCGTGGAACAGCCGCGCCGAGGATGTGGAGCCGCTGGCGGACGCGATCGCGGCGCTTGGCTGACGCCTCAGCGCGAGACGATCGCTTCGAGCACAGCCGACACCTGCTCCCGCCGCTGCGGATCGCGCGTGATCTCCAGCATGGAGCTCAGGCTATGGCGCGCGCCGCCGACGGCGCCGTCCTGCAATTGCAGGCGGGCGAGTTGCCACCATGATTCCTCATTATCGGGCGCGACCCGCGTCATCCGCTCGTAGATGGTGAGCGCGCGGGCAGAATCGCCCGCCTGCTCCGCGCGCGTGGCCTGGTTGATGAGCAGCCGCCCCAGCGTGGCGCGATTGGTCATGGCGGCGACATGCTCCGGTTGCGGCTCCGCCCCGCCCAGCGCGCGGTGAAGCAGCGCATGGAAGCGCGATTGCGGTACCTGCCCGCCGCCGTTGAACGGATCGATGATAAGAGCCGCCGGACCCTCCCCCACACGCACCAGCACATGGCCGGGCGTGTTGAGCGCGAAGGCGGTCCAGCCCATGCGCCGCGCAGCCGCCACATAGAGGATGGACAGGCTGACCGGCAGCCCCAGCCGCCGGTCCAGCACGCGGATCAGGTCGGCGTTGAGCGGCGCGTCATAGGCGTCCACATCGCCTGCGAAGCCGAATTCGTCGGCGAACACGCTGGCCAGCGCCGCCGCCTGATCGTTCACCGTGCGCGCCTGCCCGCCCACGGCCGCCAGCCGTGCCGCAATGTCGCGCAGCAGGCTCACATAGGGCGCGAGGTCGATGCCTTCATGGTCGAGCGCGCTCAGCTCTAGCGCGGCGAGGTCGAGTTCGATCTCCTCGTCTTCCATCAGGCCATAGCGGGCGATCATCAGGCAGCCATGGCTTCGTCGAGAAGCCCCTTCTCGACCAGTAGCGCATCGATCTCCGGCGCGCGACCGGCATAGGCACGGAAGCTCTCCGCCGCAGTGCGGCTTGCGCCGACCGCCAGTATCTCACGCCGGAAGGCGGTGCCCCCGCCGCCCGGCAGGTCGCCATGGGCGAACAGCGAAAAGGCGTCGGCCGACAGCAGTTCCGCCCACAAATAGCTGTAGTAGCCCGCCGCATAGCCGCCCGCGAAGACATGGGTGAAGCTATGGGCGAAGCGGTTCCATGCGGGCGGCTGGATGACAGCGACGGCGTCACGGACCTTGTTCAGCGTCTCACCCACCCGTGCGCCGACCGCCGGGTCGAAGTCGCGGTGAAGGGTGAGGTCGAAGGTCGCAAACTCGACCTGGCGCAGCAGCGCGAGGCCCGCCTGAAAGCGGCGTGCGGCCAGCATCCGGTCGAACATCGCGTCGGGCAGTGGTTCGCCCGTCGCGACATGGCCGGACAGGGCGATCAGCGTGTCCTTGTCCCAGGCGAAATTCTCCATGAACTGGCTGGGCAGTTCCACCGCGTCCCACTCGACACCGGAAATGCCGCCGACCGATGGCAGATCGACCTCGCTCAGCACATGATGCAGCACATGGCCGAATTCGTGGAACAGCGTCACCACGTCGTTATGCGTCAGCAGGGAGGCGCGGCCCTCGGCAGGCGGCGCGAAATTGGTGGTGAGATAGGCGACGGGCAGATGGAAGCGCTCGGCGTCGCGGAAGCGGGCGCGGCACACGTCCATCCACGCCCCGCCCTTCTTGGCGGCGCGCGCGTACAGGTCGAGATAGACGCCCGCAACGGTCGTACCGCCCGCATCGATCAGGTCGTAGTAGATGACGTCTGGATGCCAGACTGGCACATCGCCGCGCGCGACCAGACGGACACCGAACAGCCGCTCGATCAGGTCGCGGGTGCCGTTCAGCACGGTGGGAGCGGGGAAATAGGCTTTGATCGCCTCCTGATCGACGCCGTGCAGCGTGCGGCGCATCGCCTCCGCCACATAGGACAGGTCCCAGGAGGAGAGATCGTCTATGCCGAAATTCTTCCGCGCATAGGCCCGCGCCTCCGCCAGTTCGCGCGTCGCCATCGGACGGGCGCGGGTGGCGAGGTCGGTGAGGAAGGACAGAGCCTCCTGCGCGTCGCCGGCCATCTTGGTCTCGATGCTCAGCGCAGCGGCGTCGCTGAAGCCCAGGATCGCGGCCGCCTCATGCCGGAGCGCCATGATCCGCTCGATCCGGTCGCTATTGTCGAAGCTGGTGTCGGCGGCCATGTCCGACGCGCGGGTGGCGTTGGCGCGGTAGACGCGCTCACGCAGCTTTCGGTCGTTCGCATGCAGCAGGATCGCCAGCGTGCTCGGCTGGCGCAGCGTGACGAGCCAGCCGTCGAGGCCCTTTTCGCGCGCATAGGCGGCAAGGATCGCCTTGTCCGTGTCGGGCACGCCGTCCAACGCCGCCTCGTCGGTGATATGCTCGCTCCACGCCTCGGTCGCGTCGAGCACGGCATTGGCGAAGCGGGTCGAGAGGTCGCTCAGTTCCACGCCGATGTCGAGGAAACGCTGGCGCGCCTCTCCCTCCAACGCGACGCCGGCCAGGCGGAAACCGCGTAGTGCCAGGTCGACCGCGCGATGGGCGGCAGGCGGCAGGGCAGCGAAGTCCGGTCGCGCGGCGACCCGCTCGAGTGCTGCATAATGCTCCGCATTCTGGCCCGCCTCCATCAGATAGGCGGCGATCAGCTGCTGTCCCTCGGCATGGGCCTGCCGCAGCGCCGGGCTGTCCGCGACGGAGGCGAGGTGGCCGACGGGCGACCAGATGCGGGATAGTTCGAAGTCGGCGCGCTCCGATGCCAGCACGACCGCATCGAAATCGTCGCTGCCGCCTTCGCTCACCCGCGCCACCGCGGCGCGGTGGTTGGCGATGGCTTGCTCCACGGCGGGCACGACATGCTCCGGGCGGATCGCGGGGAAGTCTGGAAGGTCGGTGGTGTCGAGCAGGGGATTGATATCGGACATCGGGACTCGCACGGATTGGGAATGTTGCTGTGACTACATGTCGTACCCGGTCCCTAATGCTTCAAGGTGGAATCGGTTCAGGCGAGATACGGTTTGCCCAGGCCCCGGCTCTGCTGCCCCATCGTCCATCGGCGTGCCTGTCCCCTTTGTCGCGTCGCGCGGCAGGCGTATTGGGGCAACAGGAGAGGATGCCGGTGCCGCATGAGATGGAGTCTGTCCGAATTTCTGAATGAGCTGGAACTGCGTGGCCAGACATGGTGCGTGGTGGAATGCGACGATGCCGGCGGGTTCAGCGTGCCGCCCGACGACCGGCTGCGCTTCTATGCGGTGCTGGAGGGAGGCGCGCGCATCGCGGGACTGGGCGGGCCGCCGTTAGGTCTCAACGCGGGCGAGATCGCGATCATCCTGTCGGGTGAGGCGCATGCAGTACGCGCGCGACCCGACAGCCGCACCACGATCATCGATTTCATGCGGGAAGGCAGTTATGACGACGAGCCGCCGACGCTCAGGCTGGGCGATGGCGGGCCGGTCGCGACCCGCCTGTTGTGCGGGCGGCTCAAGGTTCGCTGGCCGGGCGGGGTGATGCCGCATGCCCTGCCGCCGCTGCTCCAACTGGGGCCCGACGATCCGCTGGTCGGTGTCGCAGACCTGGCGCGCTGCGCGGCTGGCGTGGGCGCGGCAGGACTGCTGACCCGGATCGCCGCGACGTTGCTGGCGCAGGCGCTTCAGCGTCACGCCGCCGGGGCGGACGATTTCCCCGCATCCATCATGGACGATCCCGTGGCGCGCGCGGTGCAGGTCATCGACCAGCATCCCGCCCAGCCGTGGACGGTCTCCTCGCTGGCGCAGAAGATCGGCATGGGCCGGTCGAACTTCGCCACCCGCTTTGCCAGCATGACGGGCAGCACGCCCATGGAGATGCTGGCGGAACGGCGCATGCAGATGGCGGAGGATTTGCTGCGCCAGCGCGGGTCGCTCAAGATCGTCGAGATCGCGACGCGGGTCGGCTATCGGTCGGAAGCGGCGTTCATCCGCCGCTTCGTGCGCCAGTTCGGGATCACGCCCGGTGTGATGCGCTCACGGGCGGCACGGCCCTGAACCAGCTATTTGGTGGCGGGCACGTGCGCGTCGCACTGCACCTCCACCAACGCGCCGAGCGCAAGGCCATTGGCGCCGAACGCGCTTCGGGCTGGCAGGTTCTGCGGATCGATATAGCTGGCATAGATGGTGTTGAAGCCGGGCCAGTCGGCCATGTCCTTCAGCATCACCATGCAGCGCACGACATGCTTCCACCCCAGCCCCGCCGAGGCGAGCGAGGTGCCGATCCGGTCGAGGACGATGCGGCTCTGCGCATCGATCCCCTCGGGCAGCTTGCCGTCAGGCCCGACGCCGACCTGCCCCGACAGATAGAGCATGTCGCCGACCCGTACCCCTTCCGAAAAGGGCAGCGGCTTGCCGCCCAATATGACGGCGGGCATGCGCTCTATGGCGGGGCGTTCCTTGGCCGTAGCGGTCGCCGGAAGCACGAATGCAGCGGCCGCGGCGAGCAGGATCGGCAGAATCTTCATCGGGGGGCTCCTTTTACGGGACGGATGATGCCGGTATCGCCCTCGATGCGGATGACGGTGCCATAAGGGCGCGACAGGTCGACGAGGCGGGTGAGGATGCGGCGAGCGGCTTCGCCATGCGCGCGGCGCGGCAGGCCGACCGAGGGGCCTGCATCGGGGTCGATGGTGGCCGGGTGGAGGCGGACCTCGTTCAGCTTGCCGTCGCGAAAGGTGACGACGGGGATGACCGTCTCATACCAGAGCGGGGGCAGGGTGATGGTCTGGCCGCCTGGCGCGGTGTAGCTGCGCCTGCCGCCGAAATCGAAGAACAGGCTGCCGAGGCCGTAGAAGATCGGTTTGCCGCGATAGAGTTCGATGCCGTTCAGCACATGCGGACCGGTGCGCACCACCATGTCGGCGCCTGCGTCCACCGCCTGGCGAAGCAGCGTCGGCACATAGGCGGCCGGGACGGGATCGTCGGCGGCGGGCGCTTCATTGGCGCGGTGGAGGATGAGCGGCTCGAAATCGGCGGCGGGCATGTCGTCGGCTGTTCCGGCGGTTTCATGCGCGTGGACGGCGAACAGGGTGAGGCCCGCTTTTGGCTTCGCGGCGCCGATGGCGGTCATGATGGTCGCCACGTCGCCATCCTTCATGTCCCAGTCCAGCCCCGGCGCGGGCGCGGCACGGAAATGCTGGTCGGCGATGCGCACATCCTGCCCGTCCGGGCCGCCAGCCATGGCGAGCGGACCTGCGATGCCGCGCAGCGTCCGGAGCTCCCCTTCGGTCACGAGCCGGACCGGCCGGACATGGAGCGCGCAGATGCCGGGACCGGGGCGTGAGGTAAGCCCGCGCCGCGAAACGGCGGCGACGGGGAGGGACATGGGCGGGAAGGTGGTGGCAGCGCTCACCAGCGCGACCGGGCCGCTCGCCGCCGCCGCGCAGGCGCTTGCCGGGTCGTCGCCCGTGCCGGCCTGAACGATGCCCGCCGCCCGCAGCGACTCGCGCGTGGCCAGCAGGCCCGGCACGCCCCAGTCGGTCGCATGGTTGTTCGCTTTCGACACCAGTGTGATGCCCATGGCACGAAGCCCGGTCGCGGTGGCGCGCGGCGACAGCGGATAGCCGCCGCCGGTTTCCGCTGCCGGAAAGCCCGCGAAATCGGCCAGATCGAAGATTGCGCCTTCCTGATTGGCGAAGCCCGTGTCGCTTGCGCGGAACAGCGCGACCACTTCCGCGAAACCGGGATCGTCGATGCCGTCCATTGCGCGATAGGGGCCGATCATGTCCCCGCCCAGCGTCACGGCGACATCCTTTGCCAGGGCGGCGGGCGCAAGGGCGAGCAGGGCGAGCGAGGCGATGAGGTGGCGGATCACGGGGATGCGGTTACTCTTGTTCCGGTCATAGGACTGCGCCGTCGCGGCGGCGCTGGACACTCGTCATTTGCCGGATCGACGGGTGCGCAGACCGCTTCCTGAACGACCCCCGTCATTTGTCGCAGCCGCGCACCGCACAGGCGCAATATTATTGTCTACGCAACGAATAGAGTTATCTCTCGTTCATCTTGGGCATTGGGTCCGAGTCGACCGGGAGGGAGCTAGTTCATGAGCAGCACCATCGATAATTTTCGCGCCGCCCCGCTCGTTTTGACTGTACCGGGTCTCGATAATAGCGGGCCGGGACATTGGCAGAGCATCTGGGAGCGTGAGCGCCCCGATTGCGAGCGTGCGGACCTCGGCATGTGGTCCAACCCCCACCGCAACAGCTGGGTTACCGCGCTCAACGGCGCGATCCGGCAGGCTGGCCGCCCCGTGATCCTCGCCGCGCACAGCCTCGGCTGCCTCGCCGTCGCATGGTGGGCGGCGCTGGAGGCGCAGCCTTATGGCAATCCCGTCGCAGGGGCTCTGCTGGTCGCCCCGCCGGACGTGGACGCCATCGGCCATGACATGCGCATCGCTGGTTTCGGGCCAGCGCCCAAGGTCATCCTGCCCTTCCCCAGCGTCATGCTCGCGAGCAGCAACGACCCCTATATCGATCTCGCGCGCGCCCACAGCCTCGCCAAATTCTGGGGCAGCCATTTCGTGGATGTGGGTGAGGGCGGCCATCTGAACGCGGAGGCGGGTCTTGGCGACTGGCAATATGGTCAGGCATGGCTCGACCAACTCGTGGGCCTCGCGTCCGGCGAAATCCGCAAGTCCGATCCCCTCGCGGGAAGTCTCGCCGCTCGGGCGGCAAGCGTGCCGAGCCTGCCCGTCGACTCCTGAATTTACCCCTCTTCCGTAGCAACCCCGCTGGCGGCTCCAAGATGAAAGTTTTTCTTGGAGCCGCCTTTCTTTTAACTTCATTGTCTATCGAAAAAATAGACATTAACAGGTCGTACAGGAAGGAACCGAAATGAACCGCCACGCCACGCTCAGCCCCAAGCCCTCCGCAGGCGACCATGTCGCCGCCGTGGAACAGATCAGTCAGGCCCTGGCCGGCCTGCGCTTTGGAGCCATTTCCGTCGTCGTGCATGACGGCCGCGTCACGCAGATCGACGTGACGGAGAAGCGTCGTCTGGTCGTCTGACATCGCGCCGGGCGCGCCGGCACCTTTCTAAAATCCAAACCCTTCCGGCCTTGTCCCACCCTGTATCGGGCGGACCAACAAGATCAAAAATCGGCGGAGTTCCGACCGGGCTACCGGAGGGGTGATCTAAAACATGGTTCGGGAGGAACCCTCACAATGACGAAAAAGACCATTCGACTGGCGGCATCCGCCAGCCTGCTGCCCCTTGCCGCGCTCGTCGCGTTTCCGGCCGCTGCCCAGACCGCGGCCACCCCTGACGAACAGGCGAGCGAAGCGCGTTCCGGCGCGAACGACATCGTCGTCACCGCGCGTCGCCGCAGCGAACAGGTGCAGGATATCCCCATCGCCGTGTCCGTGCTAAACAGCGCGACCATCGAGCAGACGGGCGCGTACAACATCAACCGCCTCCAGCAGTTGCAGCCGACGCTCCAGTTCTACTCGTCCAACCCGCGCAACAGCTCCATCAACATTCGCGGCATCGGCGCGCCGCTTGGCCTCACCAATGACGGCATCGAGCAGGGCGTCGGCCTCTATGTCGATCAGGTCTACTACAACCGTGTCGCGGGGGCGACGCTGGACTTCGTGGACATCGAGCAGGTCGAGGTTCTGCGCGGGCCGCAGGGCACGTTGTACGGCAAGAACACCACGGCGGGCGCGATCAACGTGACCACCAAGGAGCCGACCTTCGACTTCCAGGGCCAGGCCGAGCTGTCGGTTGGCAATTACGAGTTCAAGCAGGCCAAGCTGTCGCTGAGCGGCCCGCTGTCCGACACGGTCGCCGCGCGCATCAGCATCGCGACGACCGACCGGGAGGGCACGATCTACAACGTCGCGACCAACCAGAACGTCAATTCGCAGGACAATGTCGGTATTCGCGGATCGATCCTGTGGAAGCCCTCCAGCGACTTCAAGGTCATCCTGTCGGGCGACTATAACCTCCAGAATCCGGTCTGCTGCGTGCAGATCTACAGCCGCGTCGGCTCGACGCAGCGCGTCGCGACGCGCCAGTATAACGAACTGGTCAAGCTGTTCCCTGGCTACCGGACGCCCAGCACCGACGCGTTCGACCGCGTGACCGATCTCGACGCGGACCTGCGCGCCCGCAACGAGCTGGGCGGCGTGTCGCTGCGCGCCGAACTTGGTCTTGGCGCCGGTACGCTGACCTCCGTCACCGCGTTCCGTTACTGGGACTGGAAGCCGTCCAACGACCGCGACTTCACCGGCCTGGACATCACCACCAAGTCGCAGAACCCGACGCAGCAGCGCCAGTACACGCAGGAACTGCGCTATTCGCAGGAAGGCGACAAGATCGACTTCCTGGTCGGCGCCTTCGCGTTCTACCAGACCATCCGCACCCAGGGCCTTCAGGAGCAGGGCGCCGATTCGAGCCGTTGGAACCTGACCGGCACGCTGCGCGACAATCCGGCGGTGTTGCAGGGCCTGCAGCAGGTCAACGACATCGGCCTCGACAACTTCTCGGGCGCCCTGTTCGGACAGCTGAGCTACAAGGTCACCGACCAGCTGACGTTGCAGCCGGGCCTGCGCGTCAATTACGACAATAAGGACGGCTATTATAACAGCCGCGTGTTCGGCAAGACCTCGGCAGGCACGCCGACTGAGGTGCTGTTCACCGGACCCAATGCAACCGACGCATGGATCGTGGCGCAGCGGGGCATCTTCGCGCCGCAGTCCTTCGATGCCAAGTACAGCCAGTGGAACCTGTCCTACGACTTCACGGCTTCCTATGAGTTCACCCCCGATGTGCTGGGCTATGCGACCTATTCGCATGCGTTCAAGTCGGGCGGCGTCAACCTGAACGGCGTACCGAACAACACGGCCGGTGTTCCGCAGACACAGCTTGCGACGGTGAAGCCCGAAAAGGTCGATCATTTCGAACTGGGCCTCAAGACGCAGTTCTGGGATCGCCGTGCGACCATCAACCTGACCGGCTTCTGGACCGAGATCGCCGACTATCAGGCGATCGTGAACGATGGCGGCACCTCCACGCTGCGCGGCTATCTGGCCAATGCGGACAAGGTGCGCGTACGCGGCTTCGAGGCGGACTTCTCCATCCGTCCGTCCGAGCGCTTCAACGCCTATGCCAATGGCGCCTATACCGACCATGAATATCTCCGGTTCGAGAATGCGCCGTGCCCGCCGGAATATTCGGGCGGTCCCAACGCACCCGTCGGCGCATTGCCGTCCAACCCCGGCGTTCCGGGCGCGGCGAGCACTAACGTGTGCAACATCTCCGGCCAGTGGCTGCCGGGCGTGTCCAAATGGTCCGCATCCTTCGGGTTCGAGGCCAATGCGGAGGCCGGGGTGTTCGGCAAGGAAGGCCAGGTCTATTTCGGTTACGACGGCAGCTATCGCTCGAAATTCTCGAGCAATGCGTCGCGGTCGATCTACACCGACATCAACGGCTATTCGCTCAGCAATCTGCGCGCCGGTTTCCGGACCAGCGACGGCTTCAACGTCTTCGGCTGGGTTCGCAACGTGTTCGACCAGAATTATTACGAGCAGCTGGCGACCGCGCCGAGCAACACCGGCCTGATCGCCGGCCAGCCCGGCGACCCGCGCACCTACGGCCTGACCGTCCGCGCGGCTTTCTAAAAAGAGGGTTTGCTCCCTCCCCGTCGGGAGCCACCGGCCCCGGACCTTGCGGTTGACCCCTCTCCGCACGGTTCGGGGCCGGACTAGTTTTGGGCGGTTGCCCCTCCCGTTTTCGGGACCGTTGCAAAATTATCAGTCATTCCCGCGAAGGCGGGAATCCACGGTCGCAAGCGCAGTTTTGTATGGCTCTGGATTCCCGCCTTCGCGGGAATGACGACCACAAGCTTATGTATGCGGGGCGTAAATTCCCCAAAAAAGTGAAAGACCCCCGCTCGGGGGAGCGAGAGTCTTTCGGGATTTTCCGGTCCGTCGAAAAGGGGCCTCCGGCACAGGGGGACAGGTTTATGCCGGAGGCCAAGATGACGATCGGGGCGGACCAGAGCCCCGATGGTCAATTCTTGCTATTAGCGCAGCAGGCTCAGTACGCCCTGCTGGCTCTGGTTCGCCTGGGCGAGCATCGCGGTCGACGCCTGGCTCAGGATCTGGTTCTTGGCCATCGCGGTCGATTCCAGCGAGAAGTCGGCGTCTTCGATGCGCGAGCGGGCTTCCGTCAGGTTCGTGACCGTCGAGGTCAGGTTGTTGACGGTCGCTTCCAGACGGTTCTGGATCCCGCCCAGGGTCGCACGACCTTCCGAGACGGTCTTGATCGCGCTGTCGAGCGTGGCGAGGGCCGATTCGGCGCCGCCCTGCGTGGCGACGGAGAGCGAAGCGATGCCCAGAGCGGTCGTCGTGACCGAAGCGATCTCGACGTCGACCGTCTCACCGGCGTTCGTGCCGGTCTGGATCGCGATGGAGGTGCCCGTGGCGCCCGTGGTCAGCGAAGCCGAACCGTTGAGCAGCGCGATGCCGTTGAAGCTGGTGCGCGACGCGATGTTGGAAACCTGGTCGGTCAGCTGGTCGACTTCGGCCTGGATGCCGGCGCGGTCGGTGTCGCTGACGGTGCCCGTGCTGCTCTGGACAGCCAGTTCGCGCATGCGCTGCAGGATGTTGGCGACTTCGCCCATCGCGCCTTCGGCCGTCTGCGTGACCGAGATGCCATCATTGGCGTTGCGGGTCGCGGCGGAGAGGCCACGGATTTCCGAGGTCATCTTGGTGGCGATGGCGAGGCCGGCGGCGTCGTCCTTGGCGGAGTTGATGCGCTTGCCCGACGACAGACGCTCCATGGCGGTCTGGAGGCCAGCAGCTGCCTTCGAGGAGGAGTTCTGGGCGCGGATAGCGGAAACGTTCGAATTGATGACGGTCATGATGAATTCCCTTGTCCGATGTGGATGGGGTCGCTGCCCGTTTGCGGTGCGGCCTCGAAGCCCAAGAACGGACGCGGCGGATTTCTTTTAAGCGGGAGGTGAAGTTTTTTTGTGGGGTGGCTCTGGCGGGAGAAAGTCAGGGGAATCCCGCGCGCACGTAAGGAAGAAATCCTCCCCCGGCGGGGGAGGGGGACCATTTGCACAGTAAATGGGGGAGGGGTAGCGACCTCTCGATAGGGCGGACACCCCTCCACCACCGCCTGCGGCGGCGGTCCCCCTCCCCTTGCAGCGGAGGATTTTCATGCGGAATTTTTTTGCCGCATGCGGCCAATCCCTACCGGCCATTAACCCTATCATAAGGCTTTCAGCCCAAAAGCATCCCTATCGGAAAGACGGTCTGGCTCGGGGGAGTTGGACCCACAGGATAGGGACTTCTCATGTTGCCAGTCGATATGAGCCGCCGCGTCGAAAGGCTGCTGCCGGACCTCGCCAACAGGCTCGAAGACGCTTGCTACACGGTTCGCACGTTCGATCCGGCAAAGCCGCGCGACAAGCATGCGGTGCGCATCCTCGCCATCGAGGAGATCGCCGCCGCCACGCATCGCGACATACTGCTCGACGTGCGCGACGAGGGCCTCGCCTTCTTCCCCGCCGCCAACGGCCTTCCTGCCCGCGTTCGCTTCAGCGCCAACGACACCGACATCGCCTATGCGATGATCGCCGAGATGATCCGCCCCGCCGTGATGCCCGCCATCGGCGATGCCGCCAGCGCCCGCCTTATGCGCCTTGCCGCTCGGGTCGCGGCCAGCGATGCGACCGTGCTGATCCAGGGCGACACCGGCACCGGCAAGGAAGGCATGGCGCGCTTCATCCACGCCAGCAGCCAGCGCAGCGACAAGGATTTCATCGCGGTCAACTGCGCCGCCCTGCCCGAGACGATGATGGAGGCCATGCTGTTCGGCCATCGCAAGGGCAGCTTCACCGGCGCGGCCAATGCGTCCGAGGGTCTGTTTCAGGCAGCCGACGGCGGCACGCTGTTCCTCGACGAGATCGCCGAACTGCCGCTCGCCCTTCAGGCCAAGCTGCTGCGCGCGCTTCAGGAGGGCGAAGTCCTCCCGGTCGGCGCGACGCATCCGGTTCCGGTCAATGTCCGCATCGTTGCCGCCTGCAACCGCGACCTCGCGGCCGAGGCGGAAGCCGGCCGGTTCCGCGCCGACCTCTACTGGCGCCTGAACGTCATGCCGCTCACTTTGACTGCGCTGGCCCAGCGTCCGCGCGACATTCCCGCGATCACGGCCGCCTTCCTGCTACGCCATCAGTTGCCGCTCGCTCCGCAGGCGCGCTTCGCCCTGCCCACTGCCGAGGCTATGGCGAACCTGTCCGCTCATAGCTGGCCGGGCAATGCTCGCGAGTTGGGCAATGTCCTGCAGCGCGCATTGGTGCTGCGCGACGGCGACATGATCGTGGCGGACGACCTGTCCATCGCCCCCGCGCCGGTGGCCACGGCGGTCATTGCCCCGATTGCCGAGCCGTCCGCCCCGGTCGGCCTGCGCGACATCGCGCATCACTCCAAACTCGACGCCATCCGGTCCGCCCTGCGCGACACGGAAGGCCACAAGGGGCGCGCCGCGCGCCTGCTTGGCATCTCCGAACGCACGCTTCGCTACCGGCTCGCAGAAATGCGCGAGCTGGCGGTGGCGGTCTGAACAAGAGGATCTGAACAATGGTCGGTTTGTCCGTCGATAACGTGCTGGCGCTTCGCCAGAATATCCTCCAGCGCAACGACGCGCTGAAGGGTGCCGCCACCGCCCCGTTCGGCGGCACATCCTCTCTGGGCGACAACGCAGCGCCCGCCGCTGGCGGAGGCACGGACTTCGCCGCCGCGCTCAAGAATGCGGTGCAGGGCGTCAACGCGATGCAGGGCGCGGCCGGCGATGCCGCCGTCGCGTTCGAGCGCGGCGAGACCACCGACATCGCCGCCGTCATGCTGGCCAAGCAGACCGCGTCCATCGGGTTCGAGACCACGCTGCAAGTCAGGAACAAGCTGCTGTCCGCCTACAAGGACATCATGAGCATGCCGGTTTGAGGGGCTGATCGATGAGCGATACCAATCTTGCCACGATGGACGCCGGTCGCGGCGGCCTCCCTGCGAAGTCCGGCGGCAAGTCCGTCGATGCGCTTCGCCTGCGCGCCACGGGCTTCCTGAAGCAGCCCGCCGTGCAGAAGAGCCTGCCGATGGTCGGCCTCGTCGGCGTGACCGCGCTGTCGGGCCTCGCCTGGCTGGCGCTGCGCGAACCGCCGCAGCGCGACCTGTTTCGCAGCCTGCCGGAAAGCGACAAGGCCGCCGTCGCGGAGATCCTCGACAAGAGCAACATCCCCTACACGCTGGACAAGCAGTCGGGCGCCATCGCGGTGTCGGAGGACGCCTATTTCGACGCCAAGATGAAGCTGGCGGCGGAGGGCCTGCCCAAGAGCGCGCCCGACGGCCAGTCGATGATCGACACCATGCCGATGGGCGCGAGCCGCGCGGTCGAGGGTGAGAAGCTGCGCGCCGCGCGCGAGGTCGATCTCGCCCGCACCATCGAACAGATCGACGCTGTGCAAAAGGCACGCATCCACCTCGCGGTCGAGCCGCCGAGCGTGTTCCTGCGCGAGCAGACCAAGCCGACCGCGTCGGTCATGCTGCAACTGGCCGGCGGCCGCTCGCTGTCGCGCGATCAGGTCGACGCCATCGTGCATCTGGTGGCCTCGTCCATTCCCAACATGACGCCGGACATGGTGTCGGTGGTGGACCAGAATGGCGAACTGCTGAGCAATGACGGATCGGACAGCGCGCAGGACAAGCAGATCGAGGTGCAGTCGCGCATCGAGGAACGCTATCGCAAGTCGGTCATCGCGCTGCTGACGCCGATCCTGGGTGTCGGGAAGTTCTCGGCGGAGGTTCATGCGGAGGTGAATTTCGCCGAGCGTCAGGCGACGCGCGAGACCTATCCGCAGAACGAGGCACGTCTGCGTAACGAGACGGGTAGCTGGAACACGGACGCCGATGGCAAGAGTGGCAATGCGGCCGCTGGCGGCGTTCCCGGCGCAATCGCGGCGACCCCGCCGCCCACGCCCACCGCGCCCGGCACGCCGCCGCCGACCGCTTCGGAAGCCGCCACCACCGGCACCGCCGTTCCAGCGCCCGGCATGCCGCCGTTCAAGACGAACGAGACCTTCAACCGCTCTTTCGAGCTTGGCCGCGAAGTGTCGGTCACGCGCGATGCGGTGGGGACGGTCGGCCGCCTGTCGGTCGCCGTCGCGCTCGACAATGGCCCGGATGGCAAGCCCCGTTCGGCGCAGGACATCGCGGCGCTGGAAAATCTGGTGAAGGGCGCTGTGGGTTTCGACCAGCAGCGCGGCGACATGGTCGCCCTGTCCTCGCGCCAGTTCGCCAAGGTCGAGGACGTCGCGGCGCCCTGGTATCAGGAAAGCTGGGTCGGCACGGCGGTACGCAACGTCTCCGCGCTGCTCGTGACCCTCATCCTGCTGCTCGGCATCGGCCGCCCGCTTCTCAAGCGCTGGGGCACCGCGCGCGACGAGGCAGCCGCGGACGAGGCGGAGCGCCGCACGCAGATCGGCCAGCAGATGTCGGTCGCACTGGGCGATACCGCTCTGGGCAATCCCGGCCAGACCGTGACGCTCGACATGATTTCAGCGACCCACGACTATCAGGATCGCGCCGCGCTGATCCGCAATTTTGTGAAGCAGGACCCGGACCGCGCCGCCCTCGTCGTGCGTGACCTCCTGCGCGAAGGGAAGAAGGACGATGCTTGAGACCGAAGCACTCACCGGCACGCCGATGACCGGCAGCGCCGCCGCCGCCGTCCTGCTGATGCTGTTCGAGGAGGATGAGGCCGCACAGATCCTTTCTCGCCTGGAGCCCGAGGAAGTGCGCGAACTGGGCTATGCCATGTACGACGTGGTCGATGTCGAGGTGGACGAGGTAAACGACGCGCTCGACCGTTTCGTGTCGAAGGCGCGGGGCCGCACGACCATCGGCTACGGCGCGGCCCAGCATATCCGCGGTGCCATGCACAAGGCGCTGGGACCGGACCGGGCGGACAATATGCTCGCCCGCATCACGCCCCCGCAGAAGTCCGCGAAGCTCGCCATGCTGAAATGGATGGAGGCCAAGGAGATCGCGGCCATCATCGAGATGGAGCATCCGCAGATCATGGCCATCGTCGTCGCCCATCTGGAGCCCAATGTCGCCGCAAGCGTGCTCCAGCTGCTGCCCGTCGGCGTGCAGGAGGACGTGCTCTACCGCGTCGCGACGCTCGGCCCGGTCAGCACCGAGGCGCTGGACGATCTGGAGGAGATGCTCGCGACCCATGGCGCCGGGCGTCCGGGCGGCCAGACCATGCAGCGCGGCGGCACCAGCGAGGCCGCGGCGATCATGAACAATATCCGCAAGGATCACGAACAGCGCATCATCAAGGCGCTTTCTAAACGAGATCGTAACCTTGCCCAGTCCATTGAGGATGAAATGTTCGTCTTCGACAACCTGATGGCACTGGCCGACAAGGATCTGGGCACGCTGATGCGCTCGGTGGACAATGAGCAGCTCGTCCCCGCGCTCAAGGGCGCGAACGAGGCGCTGCGTGTCCGTATCCTCGGCTGCATGTCGCAGCGCGCCGCCCAGTCCATCCAGGATGAGATGGAGGAGCGCGGTCCGATGCGTCTGACCGACGTTCAGGAAGCGCAGAAGGCGATCATCGCAATGGCCCGCCGCATGGCGGATCAGGGCGCGATCCAGCTTGGCGGCAAGGGCGACGACTATGTCTGATATGTCGATATTCCGTACACGGCCTCTGCAGGTTGCAGAGGTCCAGGCACCGCGCGGGGGCAATGGCTTCCGCGCGTTGTTCGATGCCCCGCGCGAGCAGAGCGACTGGGCCGCGCGGTCTTTCGCAGCGCCCGAGCCGGTGTCGTTCGTGCCTCAGGTCGATCCGCTGGAGGAAGCGAGCCAGCAGGGCTTCATCACCGGTTTTCAGGAAGGCGAGCGTGTCACGCGCGAGGCGATGGAGGCCGACGATACGGCCCGCGCTGACCTCGCCCACGCCATTTCGCAGCTGGGCGGCATGGAGGAGGGCACGCTTGCCTCGCTCCTCAGCCAGGCGGTCATGCGCCTCGTCACGCAGATCGTGGGCGAAGTGCCGGTGGACGAGGATCGTCTCGCCGAACGCTGCGCCGCCATTGCCGCCTGCATCGACCCCGATGAGGGCAAGGCCATGCTGGAAGTGAACCCGCTCGACCTGCCGCTCATCCCCGACAATGGCGTCAAGCTGGTCGCCAATGCCGCCATCGCGCGCGGCAGCGTCCGTCTCGCCACCAGCGAAGGCTGGATCGAGGATGGCCCGGAAGTGCGCCTGTCGCGCCTTCAGGCGGCTCTCGATGACATGGAGGGCCGTGCATGATCGCCGCCGACGTCGCCCGCACGAAGCGCCTGCTCGACCATATCGCCCTGCCGCACACGCAGCCGCGCCATGTCGGCCGCCTTGTCGGTCATGACGGCGGCATGCTGGAGGTGACGGGCTTTGTCCGTCCGATGGGTTCGGGCGCGCGCATTCGCGCCGCAGACGGCACGTCGGTTCGCGCCGAGGTGGTGGGCTTCAAGGGCACGCGCTCCATCCTGGTGCCGCTCGATCAGGACGCACCGCTGGAAAATGGCGCGCGGGTCGAGCCGGACAGCGCCGCCAATATGGTGGCGGTGGGCGAGGGGCTGCTGGGCCGCGTCATGGACGCGATGGGCCAGCCGCTCGACCGCAAGGGACCGATCATCGCCAACGCGCAGTGGCCGCTCAACGGCATGCGCAGCAATGTGCTGGATCGCGGCCGCGTGCTGGAGACGTTCGACCTGGGTGTGCGCGCGGTCAATGCGCTGCTGACCGCAGGGCGCGGCCAGCGCATCGCGATCTGCGCCGGGTCCGGCGTCGGCAAATCGGTGCTGATGGGCCAGATGATCCAGGGCGCGGAAGCCGATATCGTCGTCGTCGGCCTGATCGGTGAGCGTGGGCGTGAGGTCAGCGACTTCATCGAGACCAAGCTGGCCGGGTCCGCCATGGCGCGCAGCGTCGTGGTGGCCGTTCCCGCCGACCATCCGCCGGTGCTGCGCCTGCGCGCGGCGGCGCGCGCGACCGCCATCGCCGAATATTTCCGCGCGCGGGGCAAGAATGTACTGCTGCTGATCGACAGCCTGACGCGCTGCGCCCATGCCCAGCGCGAGATCGGCCTGTCGCTGGGCGAACCGCCCGCGATGAAGGGCTATCCGCCCTCCGCCCTGGCGTTCATCCCCAAGCTGTGCGAGCGCGCCGGCGTCGACCGCCTGTCCGGTGGGTCGATTACCGCGCTCTATACGGTGCTGGCAGATGGCGACGACAATGACGATCCCATCGTGGACACCGCGCGCGCTATTGTGGACGGCCATATCATCCTGTCGCGCCAGCTGGCCGAACAGGGCGTGTTCCCAGCCATCGACATCGGCAAGTCGCTTTCCCGCGTTATGTCGGACATTGTCGACAAGCCGCATCTGCGCGCCGCGACCGCCTATCGCCGCCTGTGGTCGGCCTATGAGGAGAATCGCGACCTCATCCTGATGGGCGCCTATCGCCCCGGTAACGACCCGGTGATCGACGAGGCGGTGGAGCGGCGGCCGGAGATCCTCGAATTCCTCAAGCAGGACGTCAAATCGACGATGACCATTGAGGAAAGCACCGCACAACTCATGCTGCAATTCGCGCCGGAGATGCTGCAATGAGCCGCCTGGTCAAGAAGCGCGACCGCCTGTTGCGCGTCCGCCATGTCCAGCATCTGCTGGCCGTGGTAGAGACGAGCAAGGCCCGTGACGAGGCCGCGAATATCGAGATGAACGCGGAGCGTCTGGCGATGATGCGCGGGGAGTTGTTCAGCGGCGACGGTACGGTCAATGGTGCGACGCTGTCGGCGCAGCGCGAACTGGCGGCCCGTCTCGAACAGGCCGGACGCCAGCTCGACGGCGCGCTTTATGACGCGAAACGCCGGATCGAGCAGAAGCAGGCGCTCGTCATCGCCGCCGACCGCGAGCGTGAGATTGCCGAACGGCTCAAGGACAAGGCGCGCCGCGCCGCAGACGACCGACTCGAAGCGCGCATCGCCGCGATTCCACATTTCAAACGCATGCAGATGAAAGGGGAGGGCGACCAATGACCCAGATCGCCGCAACGACAGCATCCATCGGGGGCAAGGGCGTTCATGCCGGCAAGGGCCATGGCGCTCATGCCGGCAAGGGCACGGATTTTGTCGCTCTCGCGGCGGGTCTCGGCCTGCCGACGGGCGAGGGGGAAACCCCTGACGCCGATGCTCTGGCGACCGGCGAGGGCGCAGGCACGGACACAGACGCCGGTATGGATGGGAAGGAGGCGGGCGATACCGTCGTCGTCGATCTCGCCCTCGGCGCCGCCGCGCAGAGCGCCGTGGCCGACATTGTCGCTGTCCAGCCGCAGGCTGTAACACCGCCTGTAACCCCTCCAGCCACGTCGGAAACCGGCAAGGCCACCGATGCCATCGCGCTCGACGGCCGCGCCGCAGGGCGCTCGTCCTGGCGGATGGTGCAGGATGTTGCAACCGTAACGACTGAGGCAGGCACTGACACGACCCAAGCCGTCCTCCCCGAAGCTGCCATGACGCCCGCGCTCGCCACCGACCTCACGGCGATGACGCCCAAAAAGGGCAAGCCGACCGAGCCGGCCGCCGACACGCCAGCCGTCGCCGTGCAGGATGCAACCCCGCAGCAGGCCGCCGCTCCGCGCGCGCTGCGCACCGGGGTCCAGACCGGGGCCGCCTTTCGTCAGGCCGCCCGCGAGGCGACGCAGCCTGCCAAAACGGCTGCCGCCAATGACACCGCGACCGACGCGGTCGCAACGCCGCAAGCCGCACCGATCTTCTCCGTGTTGCCGCAGGCCGTGCGCGACCCTAAGCCGCTCATCCCCACTGCCGCCGCACAGCCGGTCGAGGGTGAAGCCACCGATCCAGCCCAGCTCGCTGCCCTGCAGGCAACCATGGCGGCCAGCGATACGGCTCCGGCCCTGCCCGCGACCGACAAGGGTTCCAAGCCGGTGGCGGCACCTCCGTTCCGGCCTGCCGACCCTGCCCAGCGCACTACTGCCGAGGAGGTCGTGACTGACGCCGAAAGTACCGCTGCGGCCACCACCGGCGCTCCCGTCATGTCGGCTCTTCACCGCGCCGCCTCGACCGCCGGGGAGACGCACAAGGCTCAGTCCGGCACATCCACGCCCGCGACCACCGACATCGTCCGCACGGGCGCTGAACAGGCGCAGCATCGCGGTAAGGATGGCCATCAGGAAAAGGGACAGGATACTCCCCTGCCGCGGGCGGGTGACGACCGTGCCACCCCAGTGCAGGACAACAGCGTCCCGTCCGGCAGCCAATATTCCGACATCCTCCAGAGCCTGCCGCCCATTGCGCAGAGCCGCCTGGGCCTCGTCACCGACGCCTCTCCGGTCGTCACCGGACCGGGAGACGTGGGCGCGACCCTTCAGGGGCAGGCGATCGACATGGGCGTCGACGGTCAGTGGATCGACCGCATGGCGCAGGAAATCACTGCGCTCGCATCCGGTGCCGGCCACAGCCGCTTCCAGCTCAGCCCGCCCAATCTCGGCCGCATCCAGATCGACATTCAGCATGGCGAAAATGGCGGTCAGGTGCAATTGCTGACGGAGACGGACGAGGCCGCAAAGCGCTTGATGGACGGCAAGGCCGACCTGCAGGCGGACGCCCGCCTGGCATCCCTGTCGCTCAGTTCGATCACCATCGAGCGGTCGTCGGCAGGCTTCGACAGTGGCCGGGACCAGGGGGCGCAGCAAAATGGCCAGCAAAACTCCCAGCAGACCCCTCAGCGGCACCAGCAGGGCAGCGAGCAGGCCGCGCAGGGCAACCAGATGGGCACCCAGACAGGCGCGCAGAGTGACGGACGGAACGGCGGACAGGCCGCTCAGAACCTCGGCGCGCAGGGCAATGGTCAGGGTCAACAAAATAATGGCGGACAGGGTAAATCTTCAACCAACCGTGACGTACTTAATGATCGTGCGGGGACCGGGGCACAGGACGGTTCTGTTCGCCGGGATGGCGACCGGCTTGTGCGCTACGCCTGATTTGGCTTGATGGAGACCGGCTGTGAGTAAGGACGCGGAAGCGCCGAAGAAAAAGGGTGGCGGGAGCAAGAAGCTCGTCATCATCATCGCGGCCGTCGCCCTGCTGGGCGGCGGAGGGGCCGCTGCGGGCTTCTATGCGGCCGGTTCGATGCACAAGGAAGAGGGGCCGACCATCGACCCCAATATGCCGCGACTCGTCAAAAAGGGTGAGAAGCCGGAGGAGGTCGCCGCCAAGTTCGCGCCGTCCGCCGAGGGTGGTCATGCGGAGGAGGAAGAGGGTGTCGAGCCGCAGGAGCATCATCCTGTCGATTTACCGCGTCCAAAAAATACTTCGGCCTATCAGGCAACTTATTACCAGATTCCCGCTCCGTTCACGTCCAACATGGCGGACAGCGACGGCTTCGCGCAAATCTCCATCGCGGTCTCCACCTATTACGACAAACGGGTGCTGGATGCCGTGCAAACCCATGAATTGGCCATTCGTTCGGCCATTTTGATGATGCTCACGCAGGAGCAGGAGATGGATTTGGCGACCCCGCAGGGGAAGGAAAAACTCCAGCAGAAACTGGTCCAAATCATTAACGGCGTGCTCAAGGACAAGACCGGCTACAGCGGCATCGATAACGTTTATTTTACCAATTTCGTTATTCAATAGCGCCTGTATCCGACGGGGGTCGGACGAGGACGCATGATGCACGAAGCGAAGCCGTACACGTTTGGAAAGACTGCCCAGCAGTCGCCCGCGCTGTTGAATGCCATCGACCGGCTGGGGGATCGCATGGCGCGGCAGATCCGCATCCTGCTGGAACCGCTGTGCGGTTCGCGTCCGATGGTGACCGCCAAGCCGGTCGACCGCACGATGTTCATGATGTGGGATGCGTGCGTCCCTCCCTTCACCTCGCTCAGCCTCTACCGGCTGCATCCGATCAAGGGTGTGGTCGCGCTGCGCATGGACGCGCCGCTCATCTCCAGCCTCGTCGATCGTTTCTACGGCGGTCGCGGCAATTCCCCCGACAATGATGCGCGCGAATTTCGTCCCACCGAAACCCGCCTGATCGACCGGCTGTCCGGCCAGATCATGACCAGCCTCGTCAAGTGCTGGGCCGACGTCGTGCCGATGGAGCCGACGCTGCTCGGCCGCGAGACCGGCGTCGTCCAGGCGGAGATCGCCGACGCCGATGCGGACGTGGTGGTGCAGAGCTTCGAGGTGAACCTCGGCGAGCGCGACAGCTGGACCATCGAGTTCATCTACCCGCTCGACGGTCTCAACGCCGTCGAGGGCGTGAACCTGCCCCGCGCGGTCGAGGAGAAGCGGGTCGCCGATCCGCGCTGGCAGAGCGACCTTGCCGGTTGCATGGACAATGTCCGCCTGCCCGCCCGCACCGTGCTGGCGCGCCCCAATCTCAAGATGACCGAACTGCTGGCGTTGAAGCCCGGCGACGTCATCAACATCCACATTGCCCGTCACCTGCCGCTGCTGATCGGTGAGCGAGTTTTCGCCCACGGCACGATCGGCGAACAGGACGGGCGGGCGGCTTTCATGATCGAAAAGCTCGCCTGACATAAACGGGTCTGAACAAGGAATATCTGGACGATGAGCGATATGAGCGATGCACCCCGGCTGGAGGAATTGGCGGCCGACCTGCCCGCAGGCCGCAATTTCCGCATGCTCGCGGACATTCCGGTGCGCATGTCGGTGGAAGTGGGATCGACCCAGCTTCGCCTTGCGGAAATCATGAACCTGACCGAAGGAAGTGTTGTCGAGCTTGACCGGCAGGCCGATGAACTGCTTGATATTATGGTTAACGGCACGCTCGTCGCTCGCGGGGAGGTCGTGACGGTCAATGGCCGCTACGGCATCCGCGTCGTCGAGATCGCGTCAACCGACGCGCGCGTGGCAGGGCTTGAGCGGCGCAGCTAAAAGGTTCGCTTTCATGTTCTGGTATTTCGTCAAGCTCCTGATCCTGCTGCCCCTCGTCGGCGGCATGGCCTTTGGCGCCCTGTGGCTGTGGCGCAAGTATCAGCCCGGCCTGATGCAGGCGCAGGGCAACCGCGCCGTAAAGGTCGTGGACGCCGTGCCGCTCGGCAATTTCGGCAAGCTGGCCGTGGTGGAGTTTCAGGGCAAGACCCTCCTCCTCTCCGTCACCCGCGGCCGTATCGAGCGCATCGCGGAGAGCGATCACCGTGCCTATTGAGCGCGTTCTGAAAATTGCGTCGATTGCCATGGTGGCGGTCGGCGCTATGGCGCTTGCGGAGCCTGCCCTCGCGCAGGCCGCAGCCGGTGCCGCGCAGGGTGCCGCAAACACCTCCGGCGCGCTGACGCAGGCGCTGAACACCGTATCGGGCGACGGCCGCCCGCTGTCGCTGTCGCTGCAAATCCTGCTGCTCATGAGCCTGCTGACGGTGCTGCCGTCGCTGGTGCTCATGATGACCAGCTTCACCCGCATCATCATCGTGCTGTCCATCCTGCGGCAGGCCATGGGCCTCGCCCAGACCCCGCCGAATCAGGTGCTGGTCGGCCTCGCCATGTTCCTGTCGCTGTTCATTATGCGGCCCGCGATCGACCAGATCACGGCGACCGCCTACACCCCCTATGGACAGGGCCAGATCAGCATAGAGGAAGCGGTGGGCCGCTCCGCCAGGGTGCTGCATGGCTTCATGGCGAAGCAGACGCGCCAGACTGACCTCAAGCTGTTCCAGGGCCTTGCCAAGGCGCCTGCGTTCCGCACGCCCGACGACATTCCCTTCACGATCCTGCTCCCCGCCTTCGTCACCAGCGAACTGAAGACGGCGTTCCAGATCGGCTTCATGATCTTCCTGCCGTTCCTCATCATCGACCTCGTCGTCGCATCGACCCTGATGGCGCTGGGCATGATGATGCTGTCGCCCACCATCATCTCCATGCCGTTCAAGCTGCTGTTGTTCGTCCTCGTCGATGGATGGGCGCTGACCATGGGATCGCTGGCCGGGTCGTTCGCGACATGACGGCCCGCCCCTTCACCCAGAGCCAAGGGAACTGACCGATGGAAAACGGGGACTTTTTCATCGGCATCGCCCAACAGGCTCTCTGGATAGCGGCGCTGGCGACGGCGCCCATCCTGATTCCCGCGCTGGTGTGCGGCATTTTGATCGGCATGATCCAGGCGGCGACGTCGATCAACGAAGCGACGCTGGCCTTCGTGCCCAAGCTGATGGTCGTGGGCGGCACGCTGGTGCTGTTCGGCGGTTCCATCCTGATGCTGATCGGTGACTTCATGCGCGAGATGTTCGAGCGCGTGCCGGACCTGTTGAACTAGGACCGCCGCACGACCATGGACATGATCGCACCGGGATTTGCGGGGGTTGAGACCCAGCTATGGATATGGCTCCTCGCCATGATCCGGCCGGGCGCGGCCTTCATCGCGGCGCCGATTTTCGGCGCGCCTTCGGTTCCGGTGCAGATTCGTCTCATCCTGTCGCTCGCCGTCGGCATGGCCGCGCTCAACAGCGTGACCGTGACCCTGCCGCCCGCGGGCGTCATGTCCTTTGCCGGGATCGCGCTGGTCGGCGGCGAAGTGCTGACCGGCCTCGCCCTCGGCTTCGCGCTCCAGATCGCCTATGCGGCGGCCTATCTCGGCGGCGAGACGATCGGCAACGCCATGGGCCTCGGCTTTGCGTCGATGGTCGATCCGCAGAACGGAGCCTCGACGCAGGTCGTCGGCCAGTTCCTGTCGATCCTCACCACCTTCATCATGCTGGCGCTCGACGGGCATCTGATGCTGATCCAGTTCGTCGTCGACAGCTACAAGGCGCTGCCGCCTGGCGCGTTGATGCCCAATAACGCGATCCACGACCTCGTCTGGGTCGGCGGCTCCATGTTCGGCGCAGGCATGACCATCGCGCTGCCGGTCGCCTTTTCGATCATCATGGTGCAGGTCATCATGGGCGTGCTCGCCCGCTCGGCCCCGACGCTCAACCTGTTTTCCGTGGGCATGCCCGCCACGCTGCTCGCGGGGCTGGTCCTTCTCGCCATCGCCGCGCCCGTCATGGCGGACAGCATCGGCGATGCCATCTCCAGCGCGCTCGACATGACGCAGTCAATGGCGGGAGGCTGACCCATGGCGGAGACAGCAGGCGAAAAGACCGAGAAACCGACAGCCAAGCGGTTGGGGGAAGCCGTCAAGAACGGCGATATCCTCCAATCGCGCGAACTGTCCACGGCGATGGTGGTGATGGCGGGTGTCGCGACGCTGGCGGTCGTCGGTCCCGATTTCGTTGGCGCCATCCGCGAGATGCTGCGTCAGGGCCTGCAATTCCAGCAGAGCGACCTTGCGACCTTCGCACCGGAAAAGCGCGCTGCGCATCTGGCCGCGCTGTTGATCGGCCCGATGGTGGCGATCCTCGGCGCGACTTTCCTCGCGGCCATCGCGGCGCCCGCGCTGATCGGGTCTCTGGGCTTCCGCCCCGGCGCCTTCGCGTTCAAGCCGCACAAGATGAACCCGGCTTCGGGCCTCAAGCGCATCCTCGGACCGCAGGGCCTCGTCGAACTGACCAAGGCGCTGGCCAAGGTGCTGGTCCTCGGTTCCATCGGCGGCTGGATGCTGTGGGGCCGGGTGGAGGAAATCCGCCAGATGGGCAAGGCGGGCATTGTCCCGGCCGTCGACGAACTCGGCAATCTGTTCATCCTCGTCCTTCTGGGCCTCGCCGGATCGCTGTTCCTCGTTGCGGGCATCGACGTGCCCGCGCAGATCTTCCAGCGCGGCAAGCGCCTCGCCATGAGCAAGCAGGAGATCAAGGAGGAGTATAAGGAGGCCGAGGGTTCGGCGGAGGCCAAGCAGGCCATGAAGCGCCGCGCGCATGAAATGGCGGCAGGTTCGATCCGCAAGGCGATGACCGAGGCGTCGGTGGTGCTGACCAACCCAACCCACTTCGCGGTGGCGCTGCGCTACCGTCCCGGCGTCGATACCGCGCCCATCGTGCTGGCGCGCGGCGCGGACGAGATTGCCCGCGTGATCCGTGAGGAAGCCGGGGCCAATAATGTGCCGGTCCTGCAATATCCCGAACTGACGCGCGCCATCTACTTCACGAGCCGCGCGGGCCAGATCATCGACGAGCGCCTGTACCTGTCGGTCGCGACCATCCTCGCCTTCGTCTTCCGCATCGACATGCGCATGGCGACCGAGATGGATCGCCCGCATATCGAAGTGCCTAACGACGTCCGCTTCGACTCCGAGGGCAAGAATACGGTGAATTAAACATTATCCCCTTCCGTCCGTCCTTTGTTACGGGGACGCCATTAGGGATGGTGTCATGACCGAATTACCCCACCGCCATCAGTCGGTGACATCGGGAGCGAACACGACGGACCGGGTCTCGGCCGTGCGGGCGGTGACGCCCGTCGCAACGACCCCGTCGCGCTCCGACGTCAACAGCGACCTGCCAAGCCAGCGGCCCGTGCTGCAGGCGGAGGGGGCTGCGCATTCCGGTGAGGACGCCGCGCGCGCGCATGCCGATTATGCCAAGGTCCACCGGGACATCGCCGACGTCGTGGACAGCCTCAGCGTGACGCCGCAGGGTCAGAACCCGGCCGCGCTTGCCGATGCCGAAAGCGCGCTGCTGTCGCTGCTGCCGCAACCGGCGGTGATATTGCCGCTGCCTCCAGCGGATGAGGATATGGTCGCCTTCGTCGCCCAGATCTCGCAATCCATCGCCCGCCAGTCGGCACAGACGCGCGCGGCGATGTCCGCCGTCGCCCCGGCCGTCGTGGATGCCGCCACCGCCGCATAAAAATCGGCACGCCGGGCTTAAGCCATTCCGATCCCGACCGTTCTAGGCTGTGTAGCAAGGAGCCGGGGACGATGACGACTAACAGCATTGCAGACACGCTCTCCAGCTCGCTGGGTCTCAGCTACGGCATCAACGTGTCGGAACTGGTCACCAACCTCGTCGCTGCGTCCAAGACCCCGAAACAGACGTCGATCAACGCGCTGCTGTCCACTAACGCCTCGCGCATTTCCGCGCTGGCCTCGGCCAAAAGCTCGCTTACCACCTTCTCGACGGCCCTGACCGAACTGCTCAAGTCCTCCGACTATTCCGGCCAGCCCGCGTCCAGCAACGACACCATCGCCTCCGTCAGCATCCCCGCCGGCGCGACCGGCACGCCCGCCGGCCTGCCCGCGCAGCTCGAAGTGACCCGCCTCGCCACGGCGCAGGTGGTGAAGTCGGCGACGATCGCCACCACCTCCTCCGCCGCGGTTGCCGGTACGGGCACGCTCACGCTGACCGTTGGGTCGGGCACGGATGCCAAGACCTACGACATCGCCCTGACCAGCCCCAAGAACACGCTGACCGACCTGGCTACGGCAATCAACGACCAAAAGTCTGGCGTTACTGCCTCCGTCGTCACCGACAGCTCCGGCACGCGCATCGTCATGAAGGGCGACACGGGGGCCACCAAGGGCTTCACCCTGGGTGCCAGCACGACCTCCGGCGCGGTCGCTCCCGACACGCTGCTGTCGCGCTTCACCTTCGACGGCGACGCCACCAACACCGCGAACCCGATGACCCGCACGCAGGAAGCCCTGAACGCGCAGATCAGCATCGACGGCGTTGCCATGGAATTCGGCACCAACGTCGTGGACACCGCGATCCCCAATCTGCGCATCGACCTGAACAGCGCGTCGCCCGGCACGTCGGTCACGCTCGCGACCAACCAGCCGGTCTCGACGATGAGCGACCTGGTTCAGGACTTCGTGTCTACCTACAACACGATGAAGACCGCGCTGAACCTGTCGACCCGTTCGTCGGCCAATACGCCGGGCCTGCTGTCCAACGACTCCGGCGTGCGCGACATGTCGAACCAGCTCGCGAAGCTGACCAGCATGCAGCTGTCGGCGACCGGCCCCTACAAGACGCTGGCCGACATCGGCGTGTCCACCAACCGCGACGGTACGCTGACGGTCGACACGACCCGCCTGTCCAAGGTGCTGTCGGAGAATCCGGAAGCGGTGACGCAGATGCTGAACCCGACCACGGCAACCACGGACAGCCCCGGCCTCGGCGGCGCGCTCAAGACGGTCACCGACTATCTGAATGCCGAGAAAGGCCCGCTGGCGACGTCGAGCAACACCTACGACAAGCTGAAGACGCAACTGGAGGATCAGCTCGACAAGCTGGACACCAAGATGTCCGATTATGAAGACCAGCTTACCAAGACCTACACCGCCATGCAGACCAGGCTAACGGCGATGAAGGCCACGCAGACCTATCTGCAGCAGCAGATCGACTCGTGGAACAACAGCAGCAATTAATTCACCTGCCCCCCAGCAGCCAATGACGATGATCTAATCTAACGGGACGTGAAAACTATGTTCGGAACTCAGGGATATGCCGCCGCCAGCCGCCGTTATGCCGCCATCGACGCGGGCAGCAAGGTGGAAGGCGCGACGCCGCACCAGCTAGTAAAAATCCTGTACGACGAACTGCTCCTCGCGATCGAGGCTTCGGCCCTCGCAATGCGCGCAGGCGACAGCCACAAGGCCCGCGACAAGCAGACCCGCGCCCTCACCATGCTGCACGCGCTGGAAACCAGCCTCGACCATGAAAAGGGTGGCGAGATTTCGACCAGCCTGGCCGTGATCTATCGCGAAGTGCGTCGCCGCGTGCTGGCCGCCGTCACCGACAACGATCCCGACCGCGCCATGGGCGCCCACGCCATCATCGCGGACATCGCCGACGCCTGGGCCAAGATCGGCTGAATTCGACAGGGTCCGGTCGAAGGGCCGGAGCCACCTTGCGTTACCGACCGGCCCCCCGCTATGTCCCCGGCATGGCATCAGAGGCATCCCCATCCCCCGCGACCCAACCCCGGCTCGAACCCGGCTGGCTCGCCGCCGTGGGGGGCGAATTCGACAAGCCCTATATGGCCGATCTCAAGGCCTATCTCGTCGCCCGCAAGGATGCGGGCGCGCGGATTTTCCCAAAGGGCGCCGAATGGTTCCGCGCCCTCGACCTCACCCCGCCGGACAAGGTGCGGGTGGTGATCCTGGGGCAGGACCCCTATCATGGGCCGGGGCAGGCGCATGGCCTGTGTTTCAGCGTGAAGCCTGGCGTCCCGCCGCCGCCCAGCCTCGTCAACATCTACAAGGAACTGGACAGCGACCTTGGCATCCCGCGTCCGTCGCACGGCTTTCTGGAGCATTGGGCGCGGCAGGGCGTGCTCCTCCTCAACACCGTGCTGACCGTGGAGATGGGGCAGGCCGCCTCGCACCGGGGCAAGGGGTGGGAGCGGTTCACCGACGCGGTCATTGCGCATGTCAACACGCTGGACACGCCCGTCGTCTTCCTGCTCTGGGGCAGTCATGCCAAGGCCAAGGCTGCGATGATAGACGACGTATCGAAGGGAGGACGCCATCTCGTCCTCACCTCCGTCCATCCTTCGCCACTCTCCGCCTACAACGGCTTTTTCGGGTGCCGCCACTTTTCGCAGGCCAATGCGTTCCTGCGCGAGGCGGGACTTGATCCCATCGACTGGTCGCTCCCGGCCACACCCTCCGTCTAAGGATTTCCCAGACCCATGGCATCCGGCCTAGCCGCCCTGCTCGACGACGTCGCCGCCATCGCCAAGCTCGCCGCCGCATCGCTCGACGATGTGGGCGCGGCAGCGGGCAAGGCCAGCACGAAGGCGGCGGGCGTCGTCATCGACGATACCGCCGTCACCCCCGGGTACGTCACCGGACTGTCGCCGGAGCGCGAACTGCCGATCATCTGGAAAATCGCGCTGGGGTCGCTGCGCAACAAGCTGTTCATCCTGCTCCCCGCCGCGCTGCTGCTCAGCGCCTTCCTGCCGGCGGCGATCACGCCGCTGTTGATGCTGGGCGGCGCGTTCCTCTGTTTCGAAGGCGCGGAAAAGCTGATCGAGGCGATCAGCGGCGGGCATGAGAGCGCGGACGAGGATATGACCGGCGACCCTGCCCATATCGAGAAGGAGCGGATCAACGGCGCGGTCCGAACCGACCTGATCCTCTCGGCGGAGATCATGGCGATTTCGCTCGGTACGGTGGCCGAGGCGTCGCTGCTGAGCCAGGCTGCGGCGCTGGTCATCGTCAGCTTCGCGGTGACGGCGGGCGTCTATGGCGCGGTCGGGCTGATCGTGAAGATGGACGATGTCGGCCTGCATCTCGCGGAACGGCGCAATGCCGGATCGCGGGCGCTTGGGCGCGGGCTGGTCCATGCCATGCCGCGGGTGATGAC
>JBEVNC010000044.1:0-19672 GCA_040508315.1 Sphingobium sp. | reverse complement strand
GTTCGGTGACGTCGACAATGGCAACGGTCGCGCCGTCCTGGCGTAGGCGTCGCGAAATCGCCGCGCCAATGCCATTTGCGCCACCTGTGACAACCGCAACTTTTCCCTGCAGTGACATTCCATACTCCCGATTTGATCTCGATGGTGCCGCCCTGACGATGGTCGGCAACGGGCTTTGGATTGCCCGTAACCTCGAACATGCAATAGCGGTCGAGGGGCGACAAGACGTTTACTTGTTGGAAAAGCGCGGGCGAATCATACGTTCGCCTCTAATCGAGCGGCGGCGCTCGCTCCCGATGTGCGACTGATTCGGCATCAAGTTGGGGCGTATCGCGGGATCGAGGCAGTGGTGGAAGCGCCCGGCCCCCGACCTCGTCGCCCGCTGGATTGGGCAGATCCATTTCAATGATGGCAAATCCTTGGCTGCTGGCATGCCAGCGGCCGACCCAGGAGATGGATCTGCAGCTGTGCGTTACAGATAAGGCGGACTGCAGGCAGAAATCACTTCGCAATCGCAATCTCCGCGATTGCGGAACCTGTGCTGCAAACGGCTGTCGAACAAATATGAATCGCCGGGTGCGAGAATATAGACTTGTCCGTCCACGGTCAGTTCCAGTTCGCCGCTCACGACGATGCCGCCTTCATGAGCATCATGCTCCAACATGCTTGCCCCGGTGTCCGCGCCGGGCGCGTAACACTCGTGAAGAATCTGGAGATTGTGCATCACGGCATCACCAACCTGGCGCAGTATGATGGGGGATGCCTTGTTGCCGCGGCGGAGGAGAGGGGACGTAAGGTCGGTGAGTTCATCTTTACGATAGACCACTTGTCCGGCGCGGTCCTGCGCGACCTCGAAAAACTGATTCAGCCTGATCGGGATTCCGGACAATATCTTGCGCAAGGATGCGACCGACGGGCTGCTGTTATTGCGTTCTATCATCGCGATCTGGCTGTGCGGAACGCCTGCCCTCGACGCGAGCGCTCTTTGCGTCAAACCAGCCTGTTTCCGTACCTCTGCGAGCCGTGCACCCACATCAAAATCAGTCATCCGTCGGTCCTCTCGATATCGGACAAATGCCTAGCTCACCAGCTTTCGACATGCAAATGCCGAAGCGCCAAGAAAGAATTTTGCTCAGGAAAATGTCCATGCTATGCCGCAGTCAACGTTGAACGAAGATAAAGGGGCCTAGGCGTGGCGACCACGGGAACGGCATCAAATAACTGGGACGACATATTTCTGATTGAGGATCAACTCTCTGATGAAGAGCGTATGATCCGTGATGTTGCGCGTAATTATGCGCAGGAAAAGCTCCAACCGCGCATCCAGGCGGCGTTCCGAAACGAGTATACCGATCCTGAAATCTTTCTGGAAATGGGGGAAATCGGTCTGTTGGGTCCGACTATTCCTGCCGAGTTAGGCGGTGCCGATGCCAGCTATGTTGGCTACGGCCTCGTTGCCAGAGAAGTAGAACGCGTGGACTCGGGCTATCGCTCGATGATGTCGGTTCAGTCGTCGCTCGTTATGTATCCTATTTTGGCTTATGGGTCGGACGCGCAACGGCGTAAATATCTGCCCCTGTTGGCGCGGGGCAAAGCCATCGGCTGCTTTGGTTTGACCGAGCCGGATGCCGGGTCGGACCCAGGCGGAATGCGGAGCCGTGCCGAAAAAATCGACGGGGGCTATCGCTTGTCCGGCACCAAGACCTGGATATCCAATGCGCCCATCGCCGATGTATTCATAGTATGGGCGAAGTCCACGGCACATGGCGGCAAGATCCGGGGATTTATTCTGGAAAAGGGTGCGGCTGGCCTGTCCGCGCCAAAAATCGAGGGCAAGCTGTCGTTGCGGGCGTCGATCACCGGCGAAATCGTGATGGACAATGTGGAGGTGTCGGACGACGCGATCCTGCCCGACGTGGAAGGCCTCAAAGGCCCCTTCGGCTGCCTCAATCGGGCGCGGTACGGCATTAGCTGGGGCGCAATGGGGGCCGCCGAATTCTGCTGGCATGCAGCGCGTTCCTATGGATTGGATAGGCACCAATTCGGCAGGCCGCTAGCCGCGACGCAATTGTACCAGAAAAAGCTCGCGGATATGCAAACGGAGATAGCGCTCGGGCTACAGGCATCGCTGCGGGTCGGGCGGTTGATGGACGAAGGGCGCTTCTCGCCCGACATGGTCTCCCTGGTGAAGCGCAATAATTGCGGCAAGGCTCTCGATATCGCCCGCGTAGCTCGCGACATGCACGGCGGTAACGGTATTTCGGACGAATTTCACATATTGCGTCATGCGGTCAACCTGGAGACGGTCAATACCTATGAGGGCACGCACGATGTCCATGCGCTGATCCTGGGTCGCGCGCAAACTGGCATAGCGGCTTTCTGACGGCTATGACGCAAGCGCCTCATGCAAATCTCAAAGTTCTGGAGCTTGCCCGGATATTGGCAGGCCCCTGGATCGGCCAGACGCTGGCAGACCTGGGAGCGGACGTCATCAAGGTCGAAAGTCCCCAAGGCGACGACACGCGTCGTTGGGGGCCCCCGTTCATTGAATATGCGGACGGCGGTTCCGATGCAGCCTATTTTCATGCCTGTAATCGCGGCAAGCGATCGATTACCGTTGATTTCTCGGACGAAGGCGGACGAGATATTGTACGGCGACTGGTGGCGCAGGCCGATGTGCTGATCGAGAACTTCAAGGTTGGAGGGCTCGCGCGCTATGGTCTTGATTATGAGAGCTTGCGCGCACTCAATCCCAAATTGATCTACTGTTCAGTTACCGGTTTTGGACAGACCGGCCCCTATGCGCACAGGGCCGGATATGATTTCATCATCCAGGGCATGGGAGGCATCATGCATCTGACGGGTGAGACCGCCGGCGAACCCCAAAAGACAGGCGTCGCTTTCGCGGATATTTTCACCGGCCTTTACGGCGTGATTGCCATTCAGGCCGCGCTGGCGCGGCGCGCACGTACGGGCGTGGGCGAATATATCGACATGGCGCTTCTCGATTCAATGGTGGGCGTACTTGGCAATCAGGCCATGAGTTTTCTCGCTACGGGCATCTCGCCCGTTCGCATGGGTAACGCGCATCCCAATATCGCGCCTTATCAACTTTTCTCCACGAGCGACGGTCCGTTCATATTGGCAGTTGGCAACGACGCGCAATTCCGGCGCTTTTGTTCGCTGATGCGCTTGGACGGCGTCGCTGACGACGCCCGCTATCACGACAATAAGGCCAGAGTGGCCAATCGCGCCAGCCTTGCGCTGTTGATCGAGGCCCAGACACGGGAATGGCGGCGGGATGCGTTGCTGAGCGCTTTGGAGGGCATAGGCGTACCGGCTGGTCCCATCAACGACATCGCACAGGTGTTTGCCGATGCGCAGGTCGTGGCGCGTGGCATGCAAATCGGTGTCGGGGACCGAAGCGATAACGCCTTTTCCGGCGTGCGCTCGCCGATCTGGATGGGTGATGGACCGCAATGGGCGGCCGGCGGGTCACCACGACTGGACGCAGACCGTGCCAGCATATTGGCGGAGATTGGCCTGAATCCTAAATTTGAGTTGGACGGTATCGATGAAGCGTAACCTGATCAACGGAGTGTGGCGCGACGGAGCAGATTCGCAGGCGAACATTAGTCCGGCGAATATCCACGACGTGATCGGTCACTACGCGCGGGGTTCTGCGGCGGACGTGGCTGAGGCGGCTGCTGCCGCGCGCAAAGCGGCGGTGGGTTGGGCAGAGGCGACGCCGCAGGTGAGGTCCGACTTGCTCGCGCGGACAGCCAGGTCGCTGAACGACCGGCTCGACGCCATCGGGTCCGTGCTTGCGAGGGAGGAAGGCAAGACGTTGATCGAGGCGAAGGCTGAGGTCGCCCGCGCAGCGCAGATCTTCAGCTATTTCTCGGGCGAGGCCCTGCGCCTGACCGGAGACAGCATCGCGTCGGTCCGTCCCAACGTCGATATTGCGGTAACGCGAGAGCCATTGGGCGTCGTTGGTCTGATAACCCCCTGGAACTTCCCGATCGCAATTCCGGCTTGGAAAATCGCGCCGGCGCTTGCCTACGGGAATACGGTAATCCTGAAACCGGCCGATCTCACTCCCGCCTGCGCGCATATTCTTGCTGAAATATTGGTCGAGGCAGGTTGTCCGGCCGGGGTGTTCAATCTCGTCATGGGTCGGGGCAGTGAAATCGGCAGCGCGCTGACGGATACTGCGGATGTCGATGGAATTTCCTTCACCGGTTCCAGCGCGATCGGTCGCGGTATCGCCGTGCGCTGCGCGGAACGCCTTGTTCGTGTGCAGCTGGAAATGGGCGGCAAGAATCCTACGATTGTCATGGACGACGCAGATCTCGATGTGACCGTGCCGGCATGTATCAATTCGGCCTTTTACTCGACCGGGCAGCGTTGCACGGCGACATCGCGCTTCATCGTCCATGCCGCGATTCACGATGCATTTGTCGAGCGGATGTGCAGCGAGATGCAAGCACTGGTGGTGGGCGATCCTCTGGATGCGGCAACGCAGATGGGGCCGGTCGTCTCCGAACGGCAATTGCAAGCGAACCTCGGCTATGTCGGGTTGGCGGCGCGGGAAGGTTGCGAGGTCATTGGCGGGGAGAGTGAACCGTCGAATGGCTGGTTTCAACGTCCGGCAATGTTTCTAAATGCGAACAATGACATGCGGGTGACGCGGGAAGAGATTTTCGGTCCGTGCGCCGCGGTCATCCGTGTTGCCGATTTCGACGAAGCCATCGCGGTGGCAAACGACACCGAATTCGGTCTCGCGGCGGGGATTTGCACGACGAGCCTGCGTCATGCGCGCGCATTTCAACGGCAGTCTTCCGCCGGGATGGTGATGACCAATCTACCCACTGCAGGGGTCGATTATCATGTTCCGTTCGGAGGACGCCGCGCGTCGTCGTACGGCACGCGCGAGCAGGGCCAATATGCTCGAGAATTTTATACCGAGGTCAAGACGAGCTATTGTTATGCCGGTTAAGCTGATCGGAATGGCGGCGCCGGCGTCTGCCCTGATGGACGTCGCATGATTCGGCCGGACATTGCACATTTCGCCTTGCCGCGGCGCAATCGTCACGCCGCAAGCCCCGACTGTTAGACGTGTTGAATATAGCCAACATTTCGGAAAAAATATCTTATAAATCAATACGATAATAATCAGCTGTAAAGGACTTGTAACAAGCGGGCGATGTCGTCTTACTGCCGTTATCGAGCGACGTTTCAGACGGGCAGAATAAGGTGCCGTCCCATTGATATGATCGCTCACAACTCAAAATTCGCGCTGGAGAGGGCTTCAAATGCTGTTTCCACAAGAGGGGGAAGTTATGGCTAACAAGCGCTCATCCATGATTGCTGCGTCCTTTCTAACATTGGCGTATTGCATAATAACGACAACATCCGCTGCTGCGCAGGACACAGCCGAGGCGGCCGGTTCCGACGATGGGTTCGGCACAATTGTCGTCACCGCCCAGCGCAAGGCTGAAAATATTCAGCGGGTTCCGGTGGCGGTGACCGTGCTGGAGCCAGCGGTTTTTGAAAATCGCGGTAGCTTCGATCCGGTCGACCTCGGTCGGGTATCGACAGGCGTCTTTGCCAACACGTTCAATGGTGATCGTAGCAACGTCATCTACACTATCCGCGGCCAGGCCATGACCACGGGCACGCTGTTCCCGGCAGTCGTTCCGTATTTCGCCGAGGTGCCGCTCAACAAACTGTTCGTAGGGACATTCTTCGACCTGGAAAATGTGCAGACTTTGCGCGGACCGCAGGGCACCCTGTTTGGCCGCGTCACGGACGGCGGTAACGTGCTCATCACGCCGGCTCGCCCGGTGGACCGGCTTGAGGCCGAGATTCAAGGCAAGGTCGGCAACTATAATCTGCGTGCGCTCAACGGCATGCTCAACGTTCCAATCGTCGACGGCAAGCTCGCGGTTCGCGGGGCCTTCGAGATCAATCGGCGCGACGGCTTCACTGAAAATCTGACGGACGGTCGCAAGCTGGACGGCGTCCATTATGAATCGTTCCGCTTCAGTGTGCGGGCGACACCGTCGGAGGGTTTCGAAAACAACCTGATCGTAAACTATACGCACGCCAATGAGAACGGTGGATCGGCGCAGATTTATTTTGTGAACCGTCCCGCCGTCATCGCGACAGCGCAGGGAATCTTCGGTGCTGCGGGTGCCAATGCAATTGCGAATAATTTGGAGGCCGCACTGGCCACGCAGCAACGCATCGGCCCCCGAAAGACCTATAATAATGTGAAAGCCTTTGATCGTCGCAAGCAACTGGTGATGGTAAACAAGACCGATATCGATCTGACTAGCGATATCAAGGCTCGCGCTGTTTTAGGATATATATATCTGCGCCAGCATACCGGGAACGACTATGATGGCACCAACCTGAACTATATCGACAGCATCAACTCGGTGCTGCCTGCGACTGCATCGTACCAGAGGCAATTGAGCGGCGAATTTCAGGTTCAGGGCAAGGTACTGAACGATGCGCTGGATTTCACTGTCGGCACATATTTCGACAATCAACGAACGCCGGGTCCGGCCGAAATCTTGGGCGTCAGTCTGTCATTCCTTGTGCGAGCCGCCGTTCAAAGGGTGAAGACGACAAGCAGCGCGGTTTACGGGCAGGCAACCTATGATCTGGCGCCCCTGGTTGAGGGCCTGAAAATTACTGGTGGCGTACGCTATACGAGCGACACGGTTTTTGCCCGATCCGCAACTTGGTCGGCACTGCTGACGACCACGCCGGATCCAATCCCGCATGGCCTTTGCCTGACCACGCGTCCCGTCGGGGTTCTGGCCTCAAGCATGCCGTGCGTCGTCAATTCCGCGAAATTCGACAAGGTGACTTGGAATGCGGGGCTGGAGTTCGCGGCAACCGACGATCTGTTCATGTATGGCAAGATCAGCAAAGGCTATCGGCCCGGTGGTTTCAACCTCAACGCCGTCACGCCCTCCTATGGTCCTGAATCGGTTATCAGTCACGAAATCGGATTCAAGAGTGACTGGTCGATCCTTGGCCGGCCATTACGGGTTAACGTCGCCGGATTCTACGATAATTTCAGCAATGTTCAGCGTCTTGTGACTTTAGCCGATGCCAATGGCGCGGCTTCGTCGAACGTGAATACCAAATCGGCCACTGTAAAGGGCATCGAGGCCGAAGTATCGCTCAAGCCGTTCAATGCTCTTGAGCTGGGCGTTCATTACACGTACCTTAAGGCGGCATATAATCTTGACGAATATGATGCGGCCTATATCGCTGCCGCCTGTCCCGCCGACCCTCGCACAATGCGGGCGGACACGTCCAAATTTTGTCCGCTCAGTCCCTTTGCGCGGACGCCGACCAATACCGTCGCCTTCAACGCGCGGTATACCGGAGCGATTGGCGAAACCAAGATATCATTCGGCGGGGACTGGTATTTCACCGATTCTCAGTATGTCGTCACGACCGGCTATTTGACGCCAGAAGTGCAGACGCCTGCCTATAATGTCCTGAACTTGGACTTCACGCTCAGCAACATCGGGGGAAGTCCCGTCGACATTACCGTCTTCGGCACGAATGTTACTAATCGGACCTATGTCAGCACGGTCAGTTCGGTTTCACAGATGGGATCGCTCGGGATCGCGCAATATGGGTTCGGGGCGCCGCGTATGTATGGGGTCAGCATGCGCTACCGGTTCGGAGGCTGAAGCATGACCGAACGGCCTGGAAGGCTTGAAGGACAAGTCGCGATCGTCACGGGTGCTGGCAACGGAATTGGCCAAGCGATCGCACTTCGTTTGGCGGAGGAAGGTGCCGCGCTCGTGCTGGGCGATATCGAGGAGGCCGACGTGCGCGGGACGGCAGAGCGGATTATTGCCGCGGGCGGGGTAGCCACGCCTGTCGTCGGCGACATCACGCAGGAGGAGGGCGCCCAGGCGCTCGCAGAAGTCGCTCTGGCCGAATTTGGCCAGGTCGATATACTGGTCAATAATGTAGGCGGTGCGGGGCAAGGGAAGCTATCCGAAACCTCGCTGGCCGATTTCGAACATGCGCTTCGTCTAAATCTTTGCGGGACCTTTCTGTGCAGCCGTTCGGTCGCGCCCCATATGGTCGGCCGCAAATCCGGCAAGATCGTGTGCATTTCATCCGGCGCCAAGGATGGGGTGCCATGGTTGTCGAACCGCGTCGGCGCAGTCGGCTACGCTACCGCCAAAGCCGGGATCATCGGTTTCGTCCGGGATGTAGCGTTGCAGCTTGGCGAACATAATGTCCGCATCAACGCGTTGGTGGTGGGCGCGGTCGGAACCGAGCGCGCAGCCCCTTTTTTCGATTATCTCAATGCCAATTTTGATTTGTCCCCGAACAAGGTGGTGCCGCTCAAGAGGGTTGGCACTCCGCTGGAGGTTGCCAATGCTGCATTGTTTTTGGCGTCAGACGAGTCAAGCTACGTCACTGGCACCACCATCAACATCAACGGCGGTCGCACTTGACCCCCTTCTCGACGGAGGTTTCCAATGACTGAATTAACCAGGGTGATTACCCGGAGCGACGAGAAAGTCTGCGATCCTATCACTCTTGAGATTGTCAGCGGTGCGATCCGATCTGCGTTGCGCGAAATGGAGGCCGTGATCGAGCGGACTGCCATGTCGCCGTTCATCCGGGAAAAGAAGGACTTCAGTGCTGCCCTGTTTACCCGCCAGGGAAAGCTGATCGCGTATTCCGGCCTGGGTGCCTCCACCAACATCATGAATCCGGTGTTGGAGCGCTACAGCGTGGACGAGATGGAGCCGGGCGATATATATTGGTATAATGACTGCTACGCGTCCGCGGGCGCTGTGTCGCACACGCCCGATCAGGTCTTCATCCGTCCGGTCTTCGCCGAGGGCAAGGTTGTAGCTTTCACCGAAAGCTGGGCGCATTTCAACGATATCGGTGGCATGCGGCCCGGCACCCTGTCCCCCGACTGCACGGAAATATTCCAGGAGGGGACTATCATTCCCCCGGTGCGGCTCGCCCGCAGGGATGAGGTGAACGATGATCTCCTGCGGATATTTGCGCGCAATTCGCGTTTCCCGGCGATGGTCCAAGGGGACGTTCGCGCCTTGCTTGCGGCGGTACGTCTGGGTGACCGGCGAATGACCGAAGTGTTCGCGCGATTTGGGCCCGATCGGATGGCGGATGCTTTTCGCCAGTTGATCGACCGCACCGGCACGGAAGTGGTGGCCCGCATGCGAGCCAAGGTTGCGGTTGGCGAATATAGCTTCACCGAGTTTCTTGATACCGACGGCCATACCGGCCCGTTCAACATCACCTTCAACCTGACAGTCAGCGACAACAGCGTTTCGCTCGATACCACCCAGTCCGCCGACCAGTGCAAGGGACCGTTTAACTTCCTGATGTCGCCCGACGGCCCGGCCAGTATGCTGGCTGGCTTTCTGCTGGAGGGCGATCCTCGGTTTTCGTTGAACGACGGCGTCGAACGAGTTCTGGACGAAGTGAAGTTTCGGCCGGGATCCATCCTCGCGCCCCTCTTTCCCGCACCATTGGGATTACGGGGTGTGACGGGCGCGCGGACTTCTGCAGCATGGCTGGGTGTTCTGGCGAAGGCGACGGACGGAAATGTGAACGCGTCCAGCTGCGCCTATGTCATCTGCTATCTACGCGGCAGCGATGATGACGGCGTGCCGTTCCTGATCACCGACCCACTGGGGCTTGGTTATGGCGCCCGGCCTTATGCCGACGGCAGTGACGGCATCTACCTGGCGGCGAACGAGAACTATCCCGCAGAATTCGTCGAGAGCAGCTTCCCGCTTCGTATCCGCCGCTACGCGCTCGCTCCCGATTCCGGTGGGCCGGGCCGTTGGCGCGGTGGCTGCGGAATTATCCGCGAAATCGAGGTGCTCGCGCCCTCCGCAATGCTTGGTATCCGCATGGATAGTATCGACTTCCCACCTTGGGGCATAAAGGGCGGCATGTCGGGCGGCCGCGGCAGCTGCGTGATCAATCCCGGCAAGCCAGACGAAATCGAAGTCAACCCTGTCAGCGACGGCACCATGGTCAAGCGTGGTGACATCATCCGCGTCGTCACCGGCGGCGGCGGCGGTTGGGGGCACCCGCATGACCGGGAGCCCGAACTGGTGCTGGAGGACGTCCTCGGCGGTTTCGTGTCGCGGGACTCGGCGGAACGCCATTATGGCGTGGCGATCACTCTGGACGGTGAGATCGACGTCGCGGCTACCGACGCGCTGCGGGCAGTGAGGCCTGAAATCAAACTCTTCCACCGTAACGAGTATTGTGATTCACTGTGACAGATCCTACCACCCAGAACGGCACAAGCGGAGCCGACATCATCGCCACGGGCAACTCTGGCCTGATCATAGGGGTCGATACCGGAGGCACGTTCACGGACGTGACTATGCTCGATCCTCAAACAGGCCGGATATGGACGGCCAAGACACCCTCGACGCCCGACGATCCGTCTCGGGGCTTTGGCAACGGCATCGCAGACATCCTCAAGATTGCGGACATGGCGGGCGAAAATGTCAATCGCGTGCTGCATGGGACCACTGTTGCCACCAACCTGATTCTGGAAGAAAAAGGGCCGCCGACAGCGATGATCGTGACGGAAGGTTTCCGCTATATGGTGGAAATCGGGCGTCAGGACGTTCCGCGCGGCAAATATCTCTTTTCCTGGATCAAGCCGAAGCGGCCAGTGCGGCCGCAAAACATCCATGAGGTTGCCGGACGGATCGATCCGCACGGTAACGAGATCGAGCCGCTCGACGAGGAGGCGGTACGGAACGCAGCACGCCAGATCGCTGCCGCGGGCATCCGGGCGATCTCTATCGTGCTGCTGAACAGCTATGCCGGTTCCACGCATGAAAGGCGGGCAGGGGAGATCGTTCGCGAGGAATATCCAGACGCACATATCACCATATCGAGCGACATCGTCCCGCTGTTCCGAGAATATGAGCGCAGCATGACGGCGAACCTCAATGCCTATGTGATGGAGACTGTATCGACTTATGTTGCGCGCCTGGAGGATCGCATCGGGGAAAAGGCGATCAACGCGCCCTTACTGCTGATGAAATCCAGCGGCGGCGTGGCGAGCGCCCGTGCGATCCGTCAGCGTCCGGTGGAAACTGCACTATCTGGTCCGGCCGCCGGCATCGTCGGCGCCACCTTCATCGGTGCCAGTGTAGGCATGGACAATCTGATCGGGGTCGATATTGGCGGGACGTCGGCCGATATCAGCCTGATCTATCGCGGCCAGCCGGGTCTGACGGAGAAGGGCCGGATCGGCGATTGGCCGATTGCACTTCCGATGGTCGATCTCACCACAATCGGTGCGGGTGGCGGCTCGATCGCGCGCGTCAATTCCACTGGCGTGCTGACCGTGGGACCGGAAAGCGCGGGGGCCATGCCTGGGCCAGTCTGTTACCGCCGCGGGGGAACCGAACCGACGATCACCGATGCGCATCTGGTACTTGGGCACTTGCCGCCCTACCTCTTGGATGGAAGCTTCGAACTGGACGTGGCGGGCGCGCGGGAGGCGATCGAGACCCATGTCGCGCGCAAGCTCGGCATGACCGTCGAGCGCGCGGCGCAGGGCATCCTCGATATTGCCGACAATGCCATGGTCGGCACGATCCGCGTTGTGTCGATCGAGCGCGGGTACGACCCGCGCGAGTTCGTGCTGGTGCCTTTCGGTGGAGCGGGTCCGATACATGGCGGATCGTTGGCGCGCCTTATGGGCATCCGTACGACGCTGCTGGCGCCGACGCCGGGCGTCCTGTCCGCGCTGGGGCTGCTCGTATCAAACCTCAAGGCCGAATTCTCTCAGACCAGCTTACAGCAGTCGGGCAAGTGGGACGTGCGCAAGCTGGCCGAAACCTTCACGCGACTGGAGTCCGATGCCCTGAACTGGTTCGAGGCGGAAGCTGTGCCCGACGGCTCTCGGATCGTGCAGCGCGTGGCCAGCATGCGCTACCAAAATCAGGGCTTTGAACTTTCGGTCCCGTTCGAAAGCAGCGTGGTCGACGAAGCGTCGCTGGATCGACTGGTCGAGGCGTTTCACGTTATGCACGAGCGCCTCTACACCTTCGCGCAACGGGACACGCCGGTCGAACTGGCCAATGTCCGCGTGGACGCCATCGGCACTTTCCCGCCGCCGCCAATCGCATCCGCGCCCTCGTCCGGCAGTGCGGCGGATGCCCAGACCGGCACCACGCGGGCCTATGTCGAGGACGGTTGGGTCGATGCACCCATCTATGACCGCGCAAAGCTGGGCGTGGGTGCGGTCGTTCACGGGCCGGCGATCATCACGCAACTCGACACGACCAGCTGGCTGCTGCCTGGGCAGCGGGGCGAAGTCCACCCGCTCGGTAGCATCATTGTCACCGACGATCGTATCTGACGTCGATTTCACGGGAACAGCCATGACCGGAACTTATGACATCAACAGCTTCAAGCCGCTGACATTCCACGATGCGGTGCCCGATTTTCTGGCGGGCACCGATAGCCCGACAGCCTATTTGGAACGGTGTATCGCCACCATCGAGGCGCGGGAGCCAACGGTGAAAGCCTGGGCGCATTTGCGCATCGAGGCTGCACGGGCCGAGGCGGCGGCGTCCACCGCGCGTTATCGTGCGGGCACGCCGCTGTCCTCTATCGACGGGATGCCCATAGGTATCAAGGATACGTTGCAGACGCGTGACCTGCCCACGACACAGGGCATCGTAGGCTTCGCGCCCGTGACCAACAACGACACCGCTGCGGCGCAGGCGTTGGAAGCTGCCGGCGCCGTGATACTGGGCAAGACAGTAACGACCGAACTGGGTGGCGGTTGGCCGAGCGCGACGAACAACCCGTTCGATGAGGGAAGGACGCCAGGGGGATCTTCTGCGGGGTCGTCTGCCGCAATCGGCGCGCGGATGGTGCCAGCCGCGCTCGGAACGCAAGTGGGCGGGTCGATCATCCGTCCGGCCGCATTCTGCGCCAATTTTGCGCTCAAGCCGACCCAGGGGGCGATCAATCGGGGTGAGCGGCAGGGCCTTAGCCAGAGCACCGTGGGCGTTCATGCCGGCTCGCTTACCGATCTGTGGCGTGTAGCCATCGAAATCGCCAAGCATGCTGGCGGCGACCCTGGCCACCCTGGCCTGTTCGGCGGTGACGATCTGTCGGCACCGATCCGACCTGCCCGGCTGATCGTCATGGAGTCCGATGGTTGGCCGCTTGCCGATCCGCGCACAATCGACCTGTTCGAACAACTGCTTGACGCCTTGCGCGGGCAGGGGGTGACGATCCTGCGGCGTGGCGACGATGTGCTGATCGAGGAATTCGAAAAGGCAATGTTGAGCCTCCGCATGGTGTCAGGTGTCACCATCACCTATGAAAACCGCTGGGCCGTTGCCAATCTCATGCGGTTGATACCCGAAAAGCTCAGTCCTTCGATGCATCATCAGTTTCAGGCCGGTAAGTCGATCACAGCTGCTATGTATCGTAGTGCTCTGGTTGAGCGCGAAAATGCCCGTGCACGCTTTGCGGCCATCGCGCCGCTGGCGGACGCGTGTATCTCGCCGTCGTGTCTGGGGCCCGCGCCCGTGCATTTTGCGCCGAAAGCGGACATGACGGTATTGCCGACCGGGAATCCCGCTTTCAATACTGCAACGTCTGCTCTGGGCGGTCCGGCGCTGACCATGCCGCTGATGCAAATCGAGAATATGCCGGTCGGTGTGCAACTGTTCGGGCAATGGCATCAGGACGAGCGGGTGGCCGGCATCGCGCGGTGGATGATGGATGCAATAGACCCCGTCGTGGGCTGACCACCTGCACGCCTGACAGTGGTTTTTCTTAAAATGACCCCGCGGCCAAAAGCCGCGGGGATTTCTTTTTATAAAAGCGGTTGATTTGTTGATCAAGCTGCTCAATAATTACGTTCATGCCTGACCGGCCAGTTTCCTGCAAGTTTCGAAGGAGATAACGCCATGAACGTCTCAATCGGCGACCGGCTTCGCTACGTTCGTACAAAGCATGACATTTCACAACGAGAATTGGCCAAGCGCACGGGGATCGCAAACAGCACCATATCGCTGATTGAATCCAACAGCACCAATCCGTCGGTCGCCGCTTTAAAAAGGATATTGGCAGGCATACCCATTTGTATGGCGGAGTTTTTCACCTTGGAGCCGCGGGCAGAGCAAGTGTTCTATCGACCGCATGAAATGCTGGAGATTGGCAAGGGCAATCTCTCGCTCAAGCGTATTGGGAACGCAAATTATGGCCGGTCACTCCAGATGCTCAAGGAATGCTATGAACCGGGGGCGGACACTGGCCGGGTCATGCTGTGTCATGACGGAGAAGAGGCCGGATTGGTGTTGAGCGGCGTAATTGAGGTCACTGTAGGCAATGAGCGCCGCCTTCTTAAGGCTGGCGACAGCTATTATTTCGACAGCAGGACTCCTCACCGCTTTCGCTGCGTCGGACCCGAGGCCTGCGAAATCGTAAGCGCGAGCACTCCCCCGACCTTTTGATCGGCGCATAGATGATGCCGGGAGAGCGTCATGACCCACGATCTGCACATTAAGTTTTAGACTGTTCAATTTCGCACAAAGGCTCTGGATAAAATCCATATGTTTCAAACAGTTAATATTATTCAGTAAAGGACTTTCCAGAAACATCTAGTCGTATAGTCTGAAAAACAACGCAGGAATCGACAGAAATATCCTTCACTGCACAGCCGACATTGCGGGAGTAATAGGTGAATTTTGTGACAATCTCGGCAGGGCGGCAACGGTGATGGCAGCGATGCGCCTCGCCAGTCAGCTCGGGGAGCAATTCGACAGCGCAATCCGTGCGCGGACGCGGGACGTCGATGTCGTCAGCATCGCTTCGGGCGTACCTGAAGCGCTGCCGATGGATATTGATGCCATGATAGCGCTCCCCTTCTTGCAGTCGGGGCAGGTTGCGCCGACCAAACCAGCAGGTTGGCCGTTCGGACTGAAATGGATTCAACTCGTGTCGGTAGGTGCCGATCTGTATCCGGACTGGCTGTTCGAAGGTCCTGTTGTAAGTTGCGCACGGGGGGCGACAAGCGATGCCCTCGCTGAGTTCGCGCTCGCCGCCATCTTTGCCGCAGCCAAGAACATGCCGAACATCTGGATCGACGCGATCGATGACTGGAAGCATCAGGGCATCGGGATGGTGCGCGGTTCGACGCTGGGCATCGTCGGGTTCGGCGGCATTGGCGCCGCACTTGCACCGCGTGCGCTGGCACTGGGCATGTCGGTAATAGCAACGCGCAGAACAGACGCGCTATTTGGGATCGATGGCGTAGAGCGTGCGGAAAGCCTGACCGACCTGTTCGCTCGCAGCGACCATGTCGTCCTGGCGGCGCCAGCCACCGCTGAGACGCGGGGCATGATTTCCGCCGAGGTCCTCAGCCACGCAAAGCAGGGTCTCCATCTTATCAACCTGGCGCGTGGCATATTGATCGACGATGATGCGCTGCTGGCGGCGCTCGACCGGCGGCAACTGTCGCTTGCCAGCCTCGACGTGACGCACCCCGAGCCGCTACCTGCGGACCATCCCTTCTATCGGCATCCGCAGATCCGCGTGTCGCCTCACGTGGCGGTGATGACCAATGAAGTGGGCGGCGCATTGCTCGACAAGTTGACGGCCAATCTCGATCGCGTCGCCAGGGGGCAGGCGCCAGAAGACATCGTCGATCTGAACAGGGGATATTGAGCGAAATGCCAGCGATGGATACTCTGATAACCAGCCCCTCGATCGAGGCATTGCCGACCCTCTGGCCAAAGCCTGGCGAACTCGAGCCCGTTCGCCAACCGACGCTCGAAATGGAGCGGCTCTATCGCAAGCAGCGACTTGCCGCATCCTTCAGACTGTTTGCCAATTTTGGCTTCGACATGGGCGGCGCGGGTCATATTACCGCGCGGGACCCGGAATATCTCGATCATTTCTGGGTCAATCCGTTCGGCAAACATTTCAGCCAGATTTGCGTATCGGACCTTCTGCTGGTGAGTCATGACGGGACGGTGGTGGAGGGTGAGGGCCGTTTGAACCAGGCCGCCTTCGCGATCCATTCGCAAATACATCAGGAGCGTCCAGACGTCATCGGGGCTGCCCATTCGCATTCGCTCTACGGCAAGGTCTGGGCGTCACTGGGTCGCAAACTGGACCCCATCAGCCAGGATGCCGCCTCCTTTTACGAAGATCACGCGCTCTTCGACGACTTTTCAGGCGTGGTCAACGCGCTGGACGAGGGGAAACGGATTGCCCGCAGTCTGGGGATGAACAAGGCCGCGATCCTGCAAAATCACGGGATACTGACAGTTGGCGGAACGGTCGAGGCGGCCGTCTGGTGGTATCTCGCGTTGGAAAATGCCTGCAAGACCCAGATATTGGCGCAATCTGCGGGTACGCCTGTTCCCATGAGCCACGAAGTGGCGAAACTCACGCATGACCAAGTCGGCATTGAACTGGCGGGCATATTTCAGTTCCAGCCTTACTGGGACCAAGTTCTGGCCGGACAGCCCGATTTTCTAAATTGATCTTTATTCTACGAGGTAACCCGCTATGCCCTATAGTTACGACCGAAAGACCAACCCGATCTTTGGCGACCATCCCTTCAAACTGGGCCTTTTCGGCTATCTGCATCAAGGTGGCATGGCTCTTACGAAGGCGCCCGAGCGGTGGCAGGCGAGGTGGGAAGACATCGCCGCCATGGCACGCATGGCTGACGAGGGAGGCCTGGATTATCTCGTGCCCATTTCGAGCTGGAAAGGCTGGAAAGGCGAAATCGACCAACGGCGTTGGTCCTATGAAACCCTTACTCATGCTGCCGCGCTGTCGGGCATCACCAAACGCATCGGGCTTTTTGCCACCGTTCATGCGCCCCTCATCCATCCGGTCTTCGTCGCCAAGGCGCTCGCTACGATCGATCATGCGTCAGGTGGGCGGGCGGGCCTGAACATCGTGTGCGGCTGGAACAAGGCGGATTTCGACATGTTCGGGGTCGAGCCTTTGGCCCATGATGAACGGTACGACCATGGTCTGGAATGGTTCGAGATCCTCTCGAAGCTGCTGGCCGAGGGTAACGAGGACTTCGATTATTCGGGCGAATATTTCAAGGATCTAAAGGCGGTAAGTGGGGAGCCCGGATCTATCCAGCAGCCCCATCCGGCCATAATTTCGGCAGCATATTCCCCGGTCGGCCGCGAATTCGCCATCAAGACCTCCGATCATATCCTGACGATGGGCGGCAATCTCGATAGTTTGGACAAAGAGATTGCCGACATTCGCGCGCGGGAAGCGAAGGCGGGCAGGACCACGCCGTTGGGTGTTATCGGAACATTGACCATAACATGTCGGGAAACGCGCCGCGAGGCTGAAGAATTCAACGAATATTACGCGGTTCAGCAACGCGATGCGATCAGCGTCGAACAGTTCATATCGGCCCGATCGACCAGCGCCGCCTCTCCCGAGATGTCGGTGGAGAGGCAGCGGATGGGAGCGGCCGGTGGCGGCCTTATCGTTGGCACGCCGGAAGACGTCGTAGAAGGATTGATCAAAATGAAGAACGCGGGGCTTGCTGGGGCGACGTTGACCACGCTCAATTTTCTGGATGATCTGCCGTTGATTATCAATCGGGTGTTGCCTCTCATGGAAGAGGCCGGCTTGCGCAATCCGGTGATGCAGGCCGCAGAATGACCGCGCCTACCACCTTGGCCTCATCGGAGACGGCGGACACCTCTCTCCTGTTCTCACCGTTTCGTTGCAAAAGCCTCAACCTGCCCAATCGCGTGGTCATGGCGCCGATGAGCAGATTGCATTCGCCGGGCGGCATTCCGACGCCAGAGGTCGCGGGCTATTATCGTCGGCGAGCGGAAAATCATGTGGGCCTGATCATTACGGAAGGCACTTTCGTCGATGAAATGGGCATGGTCGATAGCAATGCTCCCCGCTTTTGGGGCGACGCCATGGAGGGTTGGAAGCGGGTTGCGGAGGAAGTGCACGGGGTTGGCGGAAGCATAGTTCCGCAGCTTTGGCACGTAGGTATCGAACGCCCTGTTGATGGCAATGTCCTCCATCAAGGGCGTCCCAGTATGAGCCCGTCGGGCATCGACCGCAACGGCGACGTCGTTGCCGACCCGATGAGCGATGCAGATGTCGAGGCGGCGATCGCGGCCTTTGCCGACGCCGCCGGTCGCGCACGTGAACTTGGGTTCGATGGGATCGAACTTCACGCGGCGCACGGCTATCTCATCGACCAGTTCTTCCGGGAACTGTTCAACAAGCGGACAGACCGCTATGGTGGGTCGCCGGAGGCACGCGCCATGTTCGGCGTGGATGTCGTCAAAGCGATCCGCCGGACGGTCGGCGACGATTTCGCCATCATCATGCGCGTGTCGCAATGGCGCGGCGGTGACTATGATGCCAAACTCGTTACTTCGCCTGAGGAATTTGGCGCTTTCCTGACCCCGCTTTCGGACGCGGGCGTGGATATATTTCACTGTTCCACGCGGCGCTATTTCCTGCCGGAGTTTGAGGGATCCGACCTCAATCTTGCCGGGTGGGCGCAGAAATTGACGAACAAGCCAGCAATTACGGTCGGTGGCATCGGTATCGAGGCCGATTTCAATGCTCGTGACCCGCAAAACTCCGGTCCGCAATCCCTGGGGCCGCTGATGGAGCGTCTCGCAAGAGGAGAGTTCGACCTCGTGGCAGTCGGCCGAGCGCTTTTGACCGACCCATTATGGGCACGGAAGTTGCAAGAAGGTCGGTTTGACGAGCTCCAAGGCTTTCGCCGAGAGATGCTCGGGGTCCTCAGCTAAGGGAGCTACCATGACAGCGCCAGAATCGACACGCTTCAGAATGATGATCATCATTGCTCTGATGATGGCCGAATTCACGTCGGCTTTTGAATTGACGATGATCTACACGGCGCTCAAGACATTCTTTGTAATGTTTGGGGATCCGCAGGCGGTAGGATGGGTCGTCACCTCCTATCTGTTGGTTTCGGCAGCCGCGGCTGCCATTTGCGGCAAACTTGGCGACATGTTCGGTCGCAAGCGAGTGCTCATGATAGTGCTCGTAGGTGCGATGACCGGGTCGCTTATCAGCGCGTCGACAAGCGATCTGAACTTCATCATCGCGGGTCGAGCTATCCAGGGCCTGGCTGGTGCCATTCTCCCCCTATGTTTCGGCATCGCGCGTGAGGCCTTGCCATTAAACAAGGTGCCTTACGGAGTATCGGCGATAGGGTCGACCGCCGTCGTGTCCGCAGGCCTTGGCGTCTTGCTGGGCGGCATCATCGTCGATCGACTGGAATGGTTTGCCATATTTTATGTCAGTTCGGCATTTGCGTTTATTTCTTTCTGCGCGGTCCTGATCTTCGTCCCCAACACAAAGGTTACAAAAACGGATAGTCGTATCGATGTGCTTGGTGGGCTTTTGTTCGTGCCGGCTATTTTCGGGGTACTTCTGGCTGTCAGCAAGGGTGGCAGCTGGGGTTGGGCTTCGCCGATCACATTATCTCTGTTGATCGGCGGAATCTGCCTGCTCGGAATCTGGGTCTGGCACGAGTTGCGGATCGACCATCCACTGATCAATCTGCGTCTGCTGACCAATCCACAACTGG
>JBEVNC010000017.1:0-25228 GCA_040508315.1 Sphingobium sp. | reverse complement strand
CCAATTCGATGTGGGGCGGGCGCTTCGCCGAAGGCCCGGCCGCGGTGATGCGCGAGATCAACGCCTCGATCCCGTTCGATAAACGACTCTGGCGGCAGGACATAGCCGGATCGCAGGCGCATGTCGCGATGCTGGCCGCGAACGGCATCGTCTCGCCCGGCGATGGCGCGGCGATCTCCGAGGGGCTGGCGCGCGTGGCGGCGGAATATGCCGAGACGGGCGTGCCCGAGGATCTGGCGCTCGAGGACATCCACATGGCGACGGAGAGGCGGCTCGCCGAGCTGATCGGCCCGGCGGCCGGGCGGCTGCACACCGCGCGTTCGCGCAACGATCAGGTGGCGACTGACTTCCGCCTGTGGGTGCGCGACGCGATCGATGCGGTGGAGGCGGGGCTGACTGCCCTGCAGGTGGCGCTGGTGACGCGGGCAGGCGAGCATGCCGCCTCGGTGATGCCCGGCTTCACGCATCTCCAGGTGGCGCAGCCGGTCACTCTCGGCCACCATCTGATGGCCTATTACGAGATGATCGCGCGCGATCGCAGCCGCTTCGCCGATGCGCGCGCGCGGCTCAATCGCTCGCCGCTCGGTTCGGCGGCGCTGGCGGGCACGGGCTTCCCGATCGACCGGCACGCGACCGCCGCCGCGCTCGGCTTCGACGGCCCGACCGCCAACTCGCTCGACAGCGTGTCCGACAGGGATTTCGCACTCGATTACCTGATGGCCGCCACGCAGTGCGCGCTCCACCTCAGCCGGCTGGCGGACGAGTTCATCATCTGGGCGAGCCAGCCGTTCGGCTTCGTCAGCCTGCCCGACGCCTACTCCACCGGCTCCTCGATCATGCCGCAGAAGCGCAATCCGGACGCGGCGGAGCTGGTGCGCGGTCATTCTGGCCGGATCGCGGGCTGCATGGTGTCGCTCACCATGACGATGAAGGGCCTGCCGCTCGCCTATTCGAAGGACATGCAGGACGACAAGCCGCCCGTGTTCGAGGCGCACGACCTGCTCGCCCTCTCGATCGCCGCGATGACCGGCATGGTGGAGACGGTGACGTTCCGCACCGACCGCATGCGCGCGCTGGCGGAGAGCGGCTTTGCCACCGCCACTGACCTAGCCGACTGGCTGGTGCGCGAGGCCAGTGTGCCGTTCCGCGAGGCGCACCATATCACCGGCCGCGCGGTCAAGGCGGCGGAGGATGCAGGCATCGCGCTCGCCGCGCTGCCCATCGAGACACTCAAGGCCATCGACCCCCGGATCGACGATCGCGTCTATGGCGTGCTGACCGTCGATGCCTCGGTCGCCAGCCGCCGCAGCCATGGCGGCACCGCGCCGGATCAGGTCCGTGCGCGCATCGCGCAGGCCAATGCGGCTCTGGAGGGCGCAGCATGAGGCGGCTTGCCATCGCTTTGCTGCTCGCCGCGACGGTCGCGGGATGCGGCCGCATGGGCGAACTGAAACCCACCAAGGGTATGGCGCCCACGCCGGTCGCCGAAGGCGCCGACCGCGCGGCCACACCCGACGAACTCATCAAGCCGAGCATGCAGAGCCGTCCGCAGCGTAACGTGGACCTGATCTACCGCTCCGAACGGCGGCAGGATGACAAGTTCGAACTGCCCCCCGGCCCCGAAAACGGCCGTCAGGACTAAGACACATGGACCATTTCGACTATAGGGATGGCGTGCTGCACGCCGAGGATGTGCCGCTGCCCGTCATCGCGGAGCAGGTCGGTACGCCCGTCTACATCTATTCGCGCGCTACCCTCGAACGGCATGCGCAGGTCTTTACCGATGCGCTGTCGGCGCTGCCGCGCAAGCATGTCGCCTTCGCCATCAAGGCCAATCCCAATATCGCGGTGCTCAAGGTGCTGGCGAAACAGGGGTTCGGCGCTGACGTGGTGTCGGGCGGCGAAGTCGCGCGCGCTATAGCGGCAGGCATGCGACCGCAGGACATCGTCTTTTCCGGCGTCGGCAAGACGCGCGCCGAGATGGAATATGCGCTGTCCGTCGGCGTCGGCCAGTTCAACCTCGAACTGGAGGAGGAGGGCGAGGCCCTCGCCCAGATCGCGGCGGCCATGGGCAAGACCGCCAATGCGACCTTGCGGGTCAATCCGGACGTGGATGCGGGCACGCATGCCAAGATCTCCACCGGTAAGAAGGAGAACAAGTTCGGCGTCCCCATCGGCGACGCGAACGGTATTTTCGACCGGCTGGCGAGCCGCCCCGGCATCGCGCTCACCGGCCTTGCCTGCCATATCGGCAGCCAGTTGTTCGACCTTGCGCCCATGGAGGCCGCCTATGGCCGCATCGGTGAGAAGATGGCGGAACTGCGCTCGGCGGGCCATGCCATCGACCGCGCCGACCTCGGCGGCGGTCTCGGCGTTCCCTATGAGCGCGACAAGGTGCCGCCCAGCCCGGCGGATTACGGCACGATGGTAGAGCGTGCGACGCGCGGCTGGGACGTGACGCTGATGTTCGAGCCGGGTCGCGTGATCGTGGGCAATGCGGGCGTGCTGCTGACCCGCGTGATCTGGGTGAAGCCGGGTGCGGTCAGGCCCTATATCATCGTGGACGCCGCGATGAACGACCTGGCCCGTCCCGCCATGTACGACGCATGGCATGATTTCGAGGCGGTGGCCCCGACGGGCGAGCGCATGGTCGCGAACATCGCCGGGCCGGTGTGCGAGAGCGGCGACACCTTCGCCATGGGCCGCGACATCGACGCGGTGAAGTCCGGCGACTTGGCGATATTCCGCACGGCGGGCGCTTATGGTGCAACCATGGCGAGCACCTATAACAGCCGCGCACTGGTGCCCGAGGTGATGGTGGATGGCGACAGGTACGCAGTGGTCGCCGAGCGCATCCTGCCGGAGACGATCATCGCGGCGGAGCATGTGCCCGATTTTCTGAGGGATTGAGACATTCCCTGTATTCCTGCGAAGGCAGGAATACAGGGTAGCTTGGCAGTCCCTCGCCCTGGACTCCTGTTTTCGCAGGAGCACGAAGGTGTTCGATATGCACAGCCTGCCCCTGTTCCTGCGCCTGACCGCCCGTCCGGTGATCCTCGTCGGTGACGGTGAGGCCGCGCAGGCCAAGCGCCGCCTGTTGGAACGCGCAGGCGCCATCGTCGTCGCCGAAACCGCCGAGGCGGCCGTCGCCATCGTCGCCTTGGAGGACCGCGCGGAGCAGGACGCAGCGGCATCGCGCCTGCGCGCCCGCAAGATCCTCCTCAACGTCGTCGACCGCGCCGACCTGTCCGATTTCACCATGCCGGCCATCGTGGACCGCGACCCGGTGCTGATCGCCATCGGCACGGGCGGTGCATCTGCAGGTCTCGCCAAGGCGGTGCGCCAGCGGATCGAACGTATCCTGCCACCGCGCCTCGGTGCTCTGGCGGCGGCATTGAGCGCGAGCCGGACGGCGATGCGCGACCGTTGGCCGGGTGCGCGGGACAGGCGCGCCGCGCTCGACGCCGCGTTGGCGCAAGGCGGCGCGCTCGATCCCTTTGCAAGTCACGATGACGGGGCGGTGGGCCGCTGGCTTATGGTGGAGAACATGGCGGCAGGCGAACGGGTCGAGACGGTGCTGCTCGCCTCGACCGACCCTGACGACCTTACCTTGCGCACGGCGCGGCTGCTGGGCGAGGCGGACCTCGTTCTTCACGATCCGCAGGTTCCTGCCGCAATCCTCGACCGCGCGCGCGCCGACGCGGTGCGGGAGGCGCTGCCGGGTGGAGGCCCACGCGGACGGCTGACCGTGATCCTCAAGATTACACCGTTGTAACTAGGGCAGGCAGCCCTTGCGACCTAGTTTTTCCGGGAAATCCAGCCCGGAAGGATCAGGCCAATGCCCATCGCTCTGCCCCAACTCAGCCTTGACGATATCGAGGAACTCGACACCCCCATCGCCCTGTTCGCTTCGGGCGGCCTGACCGATCCGCTGCAGATTTCGTCCACCGCCATCGTCATTTCGATCATCTTCAACGGCTGATGACAGGCCTGCCCGCGCGGCTGGCCGCTGCGGCGGCGATGGCCGATGCCACGCAGGACGAGGCGCAGGCGGTCGCCGCGCTGCGCCCGTTGTTTCAGGATATCGGCTGGCTGACGGAGATGGCCGCAAAGGCCGCGACCGCGTTGGCAGCCGATCCGCTGCACTCGTTCGGCATCAATGCGAGTACGAGCGGAGCGTTGCAGCAAATGGTCCTCGCATCCGGCCCGCGCATCTCCGTGACGCTGTGCGCTTTTTCGGGCGGCGGCGGCGATGCGCCGCCCCGCCCGTCCGCCCACGCCTTTGCGGGTCATCGCAGCCTGCTGCGCATCGTGTCGCGCGATCCTCTGGACGGTCGGCTGGCGATTATGTCGCGGCGCACCGGCCTCTGCCGCGACCGCGCGGTGCGCCTCCCGCCCGGCCGGACCTTCGACCTCGATGAGCGCCGCCGGGCCCTGTGGGTTTCCCCGCCCGACCGGCAGGCCCTGTTCCTGCGCGCCCGCATCGCCCGCAGGCCATCGCCCCTGATTGCCAGTTACGCTCTTGGCCAAAGCGAGCCGCAAAGCCTCGCCAATGGTGACGATGGCCTTGCCCGGTCGCTGGCGATGGTGGCGGTCCTGCGCGCGCTCGGCCATGCCCCGCCCGTCTGTTCGCTGCGTGCCCTGCTACCGCGCGCGCATGGTGCGCAGCGCTGGACCTTGATGCGCGAGATGCTGGCGGCCGACACCGCCGCCGCATGGCCCGACCTGTCCGCCATGGCACGCACGGAGCCCGACTCGGCGGTTCGCGCCGCCGCTCGCCGTCTGATCGACCGGATCGCGCCATGCCCCGCCTGATAGAGCATGCGACCGATGCCGTCGCCACGCTGGACGACCTCATCCACCATTGCCGCAGCGAGTCCTTCGGCCCGGCCTCGCGCGACAGCCTTGCCGATGTGGCGCCTACCTTGGCGGCATTGGGCAACAATCGCGATTTCCTCGCGCGGCTGGCACTGGACGCGCTCAAGGATGCCTGCCGGGAACAGAGCCTCGCCAATGGCTATTCGCCGCAGGTGCTTATGCTCTCGCCGCCGGACGGGCGTTTCTTCGTGCGCGCCAATATCTGGCCATCGCCGCGCGACGCGATGCTGCGTGACAGCGACCCGGCAGCCTATGCCTATCACCGGCCGCACGATCATGGCTTCGACTTCCTGACGCTGGGCTATGCCGGTCCGGGCTATTGGTCGGATTATTATGAATATGACGGCGCAGTCGCGGGCGTGCCGGGGGAGGTCGTCACGCTGCGCCCGACGGGCCGGAGCCGTCTGGAACAGGGCCGCATGCTCCTCTACCGCGCCAATCGCGACATTCATGACCAGTTGCCGCCCGAGGCCCTGTCCGTCTCCATCAACGTCATGCCGATGACGACGGCGCAGATGTGGCAGCGGCAATATTATTTCGATCTGTCGGCGAGCCGCATCGAACGCTGCGCGACCATCACTGCGGCCGAAATATTGCTGCCCCTTTCGGTCCGTTTCGGGGGAGAGAATGCGCGCGATCTGGCGGAGGATTTTGCCCGACGCCACGCCGATCCGCGCCTGCGCCTCGCGGCATGGAAGTCGCTGGAAATGCTCGCCGATACGGCCGACGAGCGCGCCGTCGTGATCGATCGCGCTTTGGCGAGCGATTGCGCTCTCGTCCGCGCCTATGCGCAAGGCCTTCCGGCTTAGGTCAGCAACGGACCCAGTCGCGCTACCATCCTGCCGCGACACGCCGCCAGAGCATTCCCTCATCTGACCGGAATGGGATTCTGGCCGCTTCATGGACATCTGGCGCACTGCCGGAGAGACGCACGGACCCTCGCTGTCCGACCTCATCGGCCGTGCTGCCGATGCGGAGTGCGTGCTTTCGGTATGCGATCTGGTCGATGCGGCATCGCCACCCGGCAGACCCGCGCTGGCGATCCTGATCTGGCAGGAAGCGGATGATAGCCAGGCTCGCGCCGCTGCGATCCTCGCGGGAGCGGACGACGTGATAGGACCATGGATGAACCCTGCGGAGGCGCTCGCGCGCACCCTCAGGCTCGCCGCGCGCAACGCCGGACAGGCGCACCGCATGGTGCTGGGCGATCTCGACATCGATCTGGTGGAGCGCAGCGTCCGGCGCGACGCGCGTCCGCTGGACCTGCTGCGCCGGGAATATGACCTGCTTGTCCATCTCGCGCGGCACTGCGGGCGGGTGCAATCGCGCGAAGCGCTGCTGCGGGCGATCTGGCGGCGCGCCTTCGATCCGGGGACCAATGTCGTGCAGGTCCATGTCTCGCGCCTCCGGGCGAAACTGGATCGCGGCTTTTCCCGGCCGATGCTGCACACCATCCGTGGTGCTGGCTACTGCCTCGTCGTCGCTGGTTGAGGGGTGCCGGTCAGGCCGACTCCGCGGCCTCCGGCTCCTTGACGAAGAAAGGCGACATGCGCCTGCGCAGCGTCTCCCCGATGAAGCCGCGACCGGGGGCCGCCTCCATCACCATCACCGTCTCGCAGGTGGCGCAGCAATCGCCCTCCTGAAACGCCGCGGAGAGAATCGTCCAGCTGCGATTGCCCAGCCGATGAAGCCCCGAGGCGATGCTGACGCCACAAGGCGCATGCATCTCCCGCAGATAATTGAGGTTCACCGCCGCGACCAGCCAGCGCACGCCCAATTCCTTGGGATGCGCCTGAAGCTGGTGATGGAAGGCGATGCGCCCCGTCTCGAACATGCTGGCGATGGCGACATTGTTGATATGCCCCATCGGATCGAGATCGGCATAGCGCGGCGGAACCTCGATCCGATAGGGATAGGTTTCCTCCAGCAATTGCCATGGGGCAGGCCGTGCCATAGCACTCTCCATATTGTCGACGAAAGCGACCATAGGCCGCATTGTCGCCAAACGAAAATGCTGCGCGGCAGGACCGCAACATTTTTACACCCGCCGGAAAAAATCGCGATGCCGACCTGGGCGCCGGGCGCAATCCTCTCCGTCCGGGTCGATATGTTTGGGGTGCCGGATGGCCATTCGGTTGAGACAGGTTCAGTAACGCTGCTGCCGTTCGTAGAGCGACTTATAGTGCTGGATGCGGGTCACGCGCAGCCCCGGCATGCCGGAACGGTCGACGGCGCGCTGCCAGCCCGCAAATTCCTCGAGCGTGAGCGAATAGCGCGCGCACACCTCATCCACGGATAGCAGCCCTCCGGTTACTGCTGCGACCACCTCCGCCTTGCGACGCACCACCCAGCGCGTCGTGTCGGGCGATGGAAGCGAATCGACGGTCAACGGCTCCCCGAGGGGGCCTACGACCTGCGCCGGACGAATTTTCTGGTTCTCGATCATGTTATCCTCAATCACCGGCAAACCGGCCCGCCAACATCGTGACCGTGCCAGTATCGCTGCGAAGCCTTGCGGTTGGGCTAAGCCCCGCGGTAAAAATCCTCTTCACCTTCCTTCATCTCCGACAGATGGCGCGCGATTGCCCTGTTGAAGGCACCCTTTGCCCATCCGGCCGGCCTGTCCCAAGCAGCCATGAGCCGCACTATGCGGTCTGCGGGCGCACCACCGGGGTCCACGTCGCAGCGCCGCATCGCGACGACAGTCGGCAGCCCCCGCTGCCGCTGCGCCGCCATGACGAGCAGGGTCGTCAGCTCCTCCACCGAAAGCGCATCCCCATCGCTCCAGCCGGATTCCGGCGGCGGGATTGGGAAGGCCTTCAGCAACGTCATCCCTGCATCCTACGGACAAAAGGCTAACCGCTCGTAAAAGGCGGCAATTTTTCCGGGCACTGGCCGGATGGCGACGACGCGCCTATATGCGCGGCCATGCATGCCGCCTTTCAGCTTGCCGAGCCGCTCAATGCGCGGCGGATCGTCGTCGCCATGTCGGGCGGCGTCGACAGCAGCGTCGTGGCCGCGCTGGCCGCGCGCACGGGGGCGGAGACCATCGGCGTCACGCTCCAGCTGTACGATCATGGCGCGGCGGTGGGTCGGACGGGAAGCTGCTGCGCCGGGCAGGACATACGCGACGCGCGCGCGGTCGCCGACCGCATCGGCATCGCCCATTATGTGTTCGATTATGAAAGCAGCTTTCGCCAGTCGGTGATGGACGATTTCGCCGACCAGTATCTGGCGGGCCGAACCCCCATCCCCTGCGTGAAGTGTAATATGGGCGTGAAGTTCACGGACCTGTTCGCGCTGGCGCGGGAACTGGGCGCGGATTGTCTCGCGACCGGCCATTATGTGCGCCGGGTAGAAGGCGCAGGGGGCGCGGAGATGCACCGCGCCGTCGACCCTGCGCGCGACCAGAGCTATTTCCTGTTCGCCACAACCCAGGCGCAACTCGACTATCTGCGCTTCCCGCTGGGCGGCATGGAAAAGAGCGTGGTGCGCGACATCGCGCGCGAACTGGACCTTTCCGTCGCGCTCAAGCCCGATAGCCAGGACATCTGCTTCGTCCCCGATGGCGACTATGCGGGGGTCGTGCGCAAGCTGCGGCCCGAAGCGGAAACGGTGGGCGAGATCGCGCATGTCGATGGCCGTGTGCTGGGCGATCACAAGGGCCTGATCCACTTCACCGTCGGCCAGCGCAAGGGGCTGGAGATCGGTGGCCAGCCCGAACCGCTCTACGTCGTGCGTCTGGAACCGGATACGAAGCGCGTCGTGGTGGGGCCGCGCGCGGCACTCGCGGTGACGAGCGCGCAACTGTCCGAGATCAACTGGATCGGCGGTGCGGATCGGGACGGGCCGGTGCAGGCCAAGGTCCGCTCCATGGCCAAGCCCGTGCCTGCGTGGCTGGATGGCGACCGGCTGGTCTTCGACAAGCCCGAATATGGCGTCGCGCCGGGGCAGGCGGCGGTGCTGTATGCGGGAGAACGCATATTGGGCGGCGGCTGGATCGAACGGACGGCGTGAGGGGAGGGGGCGCCATCCCCCGCGATTGCCGCCGACTGCGCAGGCATTCCTATTTTCGGACTATGGCCACTTAAACGGCTGACAATTGCGTCCTGTCAGTGAATATCTCCTGCATCGAAGATCGATGAAGACGGCGAACGGGCCGGGAGGAGTGGGACGATGGCGATGAAAGCCAAGGATCTGGACATTCGCGTTCGCAACGGTGCGATTGGATGGCGGCATATCGAGTCGGAATATCTCGATGTCGTCGAGGATATTCTGGACACGCTCGTACCCGACGGCCCCTATGCCTATACCGTCTCGCCGGGCACGGTCGCTGCCGCCGACGGCTATGCCATACCGGCGGGCACCATTCCCCATCAGACCTTCGTCAGCACCAAGCAGGGTCTGCGGGAGAGCTATGAAAGTCTCCACCGTTTCTCCGCCGTCCGGGGGATGGAGGCCATCGCGGAGGTTCGCGGCGACTGGTACACATTCTTCTACGGGCTTGGCGAAGGGCTGGTGAAGCCGACCGGCCAGATCGTCTATTCGCCGACGATCTTGCTGTTTCCGACCATGGGCAAGGACGGCATCACGGGTGAGCTGTTCTGGTCGCGCACCGGCGTCGGCGCCTGCTATGACGGCGGGCGCGAAGGACCGCTCGCCGTCCAGACCGCCATTCTGGCCAAGCATGAAGGCTTGTTGGAAGCACTGCGCAACGCCGACGCCGCCGCGGTCGCCAGCTTTTACGATCCGGGCGCGCAGATCGGCATTCGCGATTATCTGGATGACGCGCCGACGCTCGTCGACCTGCATAGCGCAGACGAGTTCAAACATTATCTCGAACGCTTTTTCGCGCGCTTCCGCATTGTCGACATCGGCGTGGTGCAGCGGTTGGTCCAGGATTGGTTCGTGTTCTGCGAATTGCTGTGGGTCGTGGAAGACCGTCAAAATCCTGGTAGGACGCTCAGTTTCTACACGGCCGACCATGGGGAAATGCGGTCCGATGGGCTGTTGGCGACGCGAATCGGCTTCGGCACCGATGCTGTCACGCTCTGACGCCGCCCATGCCAGTCCCGGTTGTCGGATCGACCATCGCACATTGTTCGTTGACGGCTAGCCGAGGTCGGCCAGTTCCAGAGCGACGGGGTCGTCTGCCATCCCTTGCGCCAATATCAGCATCTGCGCCGCGATCGCGATGCCGATGACGGCCGGTTCCTTCCCTTCGATTCCCGGCAGGCCGACGGGACAGACCAGCCGTGCGCGCGTCGCCTCGTCCACGCCTTCCCGGGCCAGCCGCGACAGGAACCGCGCCCGCTTCGTCCCCGATCCGATCAGCCCGACGAAGCCCGCGCGTCCGCGCAGCCCGGCCGCCACCAGCCGATAATCCAGCCCATGATCATGCGTCATCACGATCAGCGCGTCCGAAGCCTTCAATCCGGCGATACGCGCCAAAATCGCGTCCTCCTCGGCGAAAGCGGCGCCATCCAGCGCATAATCTGCCCGCGTATCGACCCAGGCAAGGCCCAGGGGCAGCGGCGCCAGCGTCAGCGCCACCGCCTTGCCGACATGGCCAGCGCCCACCAGCAATATGTCGAGCCGGCGCCCCTCGACACGCTCGACCCATAGGTCGCCCGGCGCGGGACAGGAGGGAAGGTCGCCCGCTTCGCCCCCGATAGCGAAGGTCCGACCGATCCCCGCCGCGCCAAAGCGATGCCGCAGCACAAATGGCGCACCGTCGGCCGCCCGATCCGCTGCCCCGGCAAGCCATTGCGCATCCGCCGCCGACAGCCGTTCGATCAGCAACCGCACATGCCCGCCGCAGCACTGCCCCAGCAGCGGCCCCAACGGATAATCTTGCACCCGCCAGCTACCCTCCGGAAGCGCCAGCATCCGCCCCGCCTGATCCAGCGCCTGCAATTCCAGATTGCCGCCGCCCACCGACCCGCGAAATCCGTCCGGCGTCACGATCATGCGCGTCCCCACCGGACGCGGCGCCGACCCCTTCACCGCCGCGATGGAGACGAGCGCGACCGCATCGCCCTCACCCAGCGCAGCGAGAGCGTCCGATGACCAGTGGCGCATGGGGTTCAGCCCCGCGCCGCCGCGAGGGCGGCCAGCACGCGCCCGGGCGTTGCTGGCGCGTCCAGATGCGCAGGCTTGCCTGCCGCAGCCCCTACAGCCGCGTTGATCGCTGAAAACACCGATATCGCCAGCATCAGCGGCGGCTCACCGACCGCCTTGGACCGGTGGATGGTCGGCTCGCGGTTGCGGCCCGGCGACCATAAGGACAGGTTCAGCACTGGCGGCCGGTCGCTCGCGGTCGGGATCTTGTAGGTGGACGGCGCATGGGTCAGCAGCCGCCCCTTGGCGTCGAACACCAGTTCTTCGGTGGTAAGCCAGCCCATGCCCTGGATGAAGCCGCCCTCAACCTGCCCCAGATCGATGGCGGGATTCAGCGATCGCCCGACATCGTGCAGGATGTCCGCGCGCAACACGCGATGCTCGCCGGTCAGCGTATCGACCGCCACTTCGGCCACCGCCGCGCCATAAGCGAAATAGAGGAACGGGCGCCCCTCATGCCGCACGCGGTCATAGTGGATCTTGGGCGTGGCGTAGAATCCGGTCGAGGACAGCGAAATCCGCGCCATATGCGCGAGGCGGCACAGTTCGCCAAAGTCCATCACGCTCTCGCCCGCGATCACGCGCCCGTTGGCGAACAGGACGGTCTCGGCCGCACATCCCGCCCGCTCCGCAGCCAGTGCCGCCAGTCGCTGCCGGATCGTCTCCGCCGCGTTGAACGCCGCCATGCCGTTGATGTCGCTGCCGGACGAGGCCGCAGTTGCCGACGTGTTCGGCACTTTTTCCGTCGAGGTCGCGGTGATCCGCACCGCATCAATCCCGACACCGAACACATCCGCCACGACCTGCGCGACCTTGGTATTCAGCCCCTGTCCCATCTCCGTACCGCCATGGTTCAGCAGGATGGAACCATCCGCATAGACGTTCACCAGCGCCCCGCCCTGGTTGAGATGGGTGGTGGTGAAGCTGATGCCGAACTTGACCGGCGTCAGCGCGATGCCACGCTTGATCCGCGCCGATCCCGCGTTGAACGCCAATATGGCCTCCCGCCGCGACTGGTAATCGGAGCTTTCCGTCAGTTCCTCGATAATCTCCGGCGCGACATTGTCCGTCACCGTCATATGATAGGGCGTAACGTCGCGCCCCGGATCGCCGTAGAGATTGGCCCGCCGGATATCGAGCGGATCGCGGCCCAGCGCGCCCGCAATCGCATCGATCACCCGCTCGATCACCACCATGCCCTGTGGCCCGCCAAAGCCGCGAAACGCCGTGTTGGACACGGTGTGGGTCCGGTATCGGTGCGACACGATCCGCACATGCGGCAGATAATAGCAATTGTCCGAATGGAACATCGCGCGGTCGTTGATCGCGGGCGAGACGTCCGCCGTGCAACCGCAGCGCGACGCCAGGTCGAAGGCGATGCCCTGTATCCGCCCATCTTCGTCGAAACCGACATCGTAGCGCGCGTCGAAATCATGGCGCTTGCCGGTCATTGCCATGTCGTCGTCGCGGTCGGCGCGGCACTTGGCGGGGCGGCCCGTCTTTATGGCCACCAGAGCGGCGGCAGCGGCGAATAGGGTGGCTTGCGTCTCCTTGCCGCCGAAGGCACCGCCCATGCGCCGCACCTCTATGCTCACATCGGCATGGCCGCGGTGGAGCATATGGGCGATCAGATGCTGGATTTCGCTGGGATGCTGGGTGGAACTGAGCACATGGACGCCGCCGCCCTCGCGCGGGGTGGCCAGCGCGATCTGCCCCTCCAGGTAGAAATGCTCCTGCCCGCCGATGACGATCTCGCCGGACAGGCGATGCGGCGCGGCGGCAAGGGCCGCATCGGCATCGCCGCGCGCCATGGTCTGCGACGCCTCTATGGTGGCACCAGCCTCCCGCGCATCCGCGATGGAGATGAGCGGCGTCAGCACCTCATACTCGACCTTCGCCAGCCGCGCGGCCATGCGCGCCGCCCGCACGCTGGTCGCCGCCACGATGAACAGCGGCTGCTTCATATAGACAACGAGAGACGTGGCCAGCATCGGGTCGTCATGCGCGACCGGCGCGATATTATTGTCGCCGGGAATGTCGGCGGCGGTCAGCACCGCGACCACGCCGGGCACGGCGCGCACCGCATCCAGATCCATCGACAGGATGCGCGCATGGGCATGGGCGCTCTGTCCGAAAGCCAGATGCAGCAGGTCCGCCGGTTCAGCCACGTCGTCGATATAGAGCGCCCGGCCGGATACATGCCCCTGCGCGCTGTCGTGCGGGACAGCGACATGGACAGTGCCGAGGGTCGGCGCATCAGCCATGGATGGCCTCCATCGCGAGCAGCGGCGATTCCGGTTCCTGCCACAAACCGCGCACCAGATTGGCGGCCACCTCGATACGATAGGCTGCCGATCCGCGCACGTCGGTCAGCGGGGTATAATCCTGCGCAAGGGCGACGGCCGCCGCCTCCACCGTGTCCGCAGTCCATGGCGATCCCACCAGCGCCGCCTCGGCCGCAGGGGCCCGGCGCGGTGTCGCCGCCATGCCGCCAAAGGCGATGCGCGCCGCCGTCACCGTGCCGCCCTCGATGGTCAGCAGGAACGCCCCGCACACCGCCGAGATATCGCTGTCGAACCGCTTGGACAATTTGGTCACGCGGTACAGGTCGTGCGGGCCGGGGCGGGGGATCGTCACCGCTTCCACGAACTCGCCCAGCCGCCGGTCCTGCCTGCCATAGTCGATGAAGAACTTTTCCAGCGGCAGGCTGCGCTGCTGCGTCCCGTAGCGCAGGTGCAGGGTCGCCCCCAGCGCGATCAGCGCAGGCGGCGTGTCGCCGATGGGCGATCCATTGGCGATATTGCCGCCGATGGTGCCGCTGTTGCGCACCTGCATCGCCCCGATCCGCCGCACCAGTTCGACCAGATCGGGATGCAGTCGCGCCATCGCGTCATAGGCCTCGACATAGCGGACTCCCGCACCGATGCGCAGGCTCTGCGCCGTCTCCGCGATAGCGCGCAGCTCTGCGACCTCGCCCAGCCAGATGATTGTCGGCAAGATGCGCTGCTGCTTCGTCACCCACAGGCCGACATCGGTCGCGCCCGCGACGATCACCGCATCGGGATGGTCGAGCAGCAGGTCGGCCAGTTCATCGACGCTGCGCGGCGCCAGCCAATGGCGAGCGATCCCGCCGATAGGATCGTCCCATGTAAGCCGCAGCATCTCGCCATGCTTGAGCGCCGTCAGCGCCGCCACGACCGGGGCATCGTCCCGCACTTCCGGCGCGACATCGTTCGCCACGGTCAGGATCGGGCCATAGCCCGTGCAGCGGCACAGATTGCCCGCGATCAGGTCGGCCGAAGATGCGCCCGCCGTCCCCGCCGCGCTCATTGCCTTGCCCTGCATCGACATGACGAAGCCCGGTGTGCAGAAACCGCATTGCGACCCATGGCAATCCACCATCGCCCGCTGCACCGGATTGAGCGCACCGCCCGGCGACAGGCTCTCGACCGTCATCAGCGCCTTGCCATCGATCATGCCGATGAACAGGATGCACGCGTTGAGCGAGCGCCACGAAATCCCGTCCCCCGCCAGTTCGCCAACCAGCACGGTGCAGGCCCCGCAATCGCCCTCCGCGCAGCCCTCCTTCGTGCCCGTCCGCCGCATCCGCTCACGCAAGAATTGCAGCACCGTCAGCGTCGGATCGACCGGCCCGGTATCGATGACCTGATCGTCGAGAAGGAAGCGCACGCCCACGGCTCAGCTCCCCCGATAGGTGGAGTAGGAGAAGGGCGAGACCAGCAGCGGCACATGATAATGGCCATTGTCTGCCACCCCGAAATCGATCCCCACAATGTCGAGAAAGGGCGGGTCGGGCAGCACGAAGCCCTCTTCGCGGAAATAGTCGGCCACGCCGAATTCCAGCCGGTATCGGCCGGTCGGCAATGGCGTGGGGATGCCGGGGCAGCGCCCGTCGCTATTGGTCTCGCCCACGAAGATCAGCTCGCCGCCCGCCAGCAGCCGCACCGTCATCGCAGCGGCGGGCCGCCCGGCGGCGGTGTCGAGGACATGGGTACTGAGCGTCGTCATGATCCCACTTCCTCCCGCGCCCCGGTGAACTCCTCCTCGTCATAGGCGATATGCTCGTCGAGCAGCGGCCCGGCATCCTCCACGAACAGGTCGCCGACGATCCCCTCCACCAGTCGCGGCAGCGCATATTTCAGGCCCGACAGCGCCGATGCCGACAGGCCCAGGCTGACCAGCCCAGAATAGTTGAACGCGAACAGCCCGCGCAACCGCGCCGACGCCTCGGCCGTCTTGCCCTGATACTGGAATCCCGCATCCAGATAGGGATGATCGTCGATCATCGCGTTGCGCAGATCCTCCGGCGGGTCGTAACGGTCGCGCCAGCGCAATATCTCGTCGGCGACATCCGCCAGTTCCGGTCGCAACGCGGGATCGGTCATCAGGCCGGTCGATAGCAGTACGAAGTCGAATATCTCCGACCCGTGCGGCGTCGTGACCTCCACTTGCCCGTCCGGCGTCTGCGCCACGTCCAGCCATGGCGCGCCCAGATGCAGGAAGAAGCCCGGCAAGGCGCAGGCCCGATCGAACGTGTCGTTGGTCGGCGGCTGGTTGCGCGAGAAGAAGCTCGCCATGAAGCGATATTTCTCGGCGTCCGACAGGCCGATATAGCGCCCGGTAATGCCAGTCGCCTCCATGTGGCGGATGGGGTTCACCCGTTGGAAGATCTTGCGCCGGATGAAGACATGCGCCTGCGCGACGCCTGCCTTCAGCCCGAACTGCGCATTGTCGAACGCGGACGCGCCGCCGCCCAGTATCGCGATCCGCTTGCCGACCAGCGCGCCATAATCGACTGGGCCGGATGTATGGGCGTAGAGATGCGGCGGCAGCGCCTCCTCGATCATCGGCGGCACATGCCAGTTGCCGCCGCCCTGTATGCCCGTCGCCAGCACGACCTTGCGCGCCAGATAGGCGTCGCGATTGGTGTGCACGCGGTAGATGCCCCCGCCCACCGGCTCGATCCGCGTGACGCGCGTATCGTTGACCACCGGCAGGTCCAGCACGCGGCGATACCAGCGCAGATACTGCATCCACTGGCCGCGCGGTATCTTGTCCAGCGCATCCCAGCCATCGGCGCCGAACTGCGCCTCATACCAGGCGCGAAAGGTGAGAGAGGGGATGCCATGGTCGATGGAGGTGATATGCTTGGGGGTGCGCAGCGTGATCATCCGCGCATAGGTCTCCCACGGCCCCTCATATCCCGCCGGATTCTCGTCCAGCACGACGATGTTGGACACCCGCTCGCGCTTGAGGCCGAAGGCGGTGCCAAGGCCGCTCTGCCCACCGCCCACGATCAGCACGTCATGGACATGCCCCTCGCTGCTGACGCGCGGCCGCACCCACGTCGCGCCGCCATCGCCAAGCGCCGCGAGATCCCAGCCGACCTGCCGTTCGAGGGCTTCCAATGTCATGGCCTCAGCACCTCCTCCAGCCGGAGCTTCACGATCTTGCCGACCTCCGCGATGGCCGTGTCGATTTCCGTCTCGCGGTCGTTGGTCAGACGCGCGTCCATCGCGGCCAATATTCCCGCCTTGTCGGTCAGCCGCACGCAGATGACGAACGGAAAGCCGAACCGCTCGCGATAGGCGGCGTTGAGCGCGTGGAAGCGATCATATTCCTCGCCGGTCAGCCGGTCGAGTCCCACCGACGCCTGCTCGGCCGCGGACTCGGCGGTCAGCGTCCTGTCGATGGCCGCCTTGCCCGCCAGTTCCGGGTGCGCGCGGATGAGGGCAAGGCGCTCCTCGGGCGAGGCGTCGTACACCGCCTGCATCATCCCGGCATGCAGATCGGCAAAGGGGCGCGCGGCGGCGGCACGCGCCACCACCCAAGGGCTGTGTTCGAACAGGAAGCCGAAGCGTTCCACGAACGTGGCATCGGACAGCGCCAGGGCCTCGGCTTCAGTCATGCATAGTCCCCAACGGACGAACTGATTGTCTCACGCCGGGTGCACCTCCAGCCAATGCCGTGCAATGTCGATCCGCCGCGCGATCCACGCATCGCCCGACGCCTGCACATGATCCACGAACCGCGCGACCGCCATCGCGCGCGCAGGCTTGCCGGCGATCCGCCCATGCAGCCCGACCGACATCATCCGCCCGCCCTCGGCGCGCAGCATGTCGAACGTGTCGCGCAGATAGCGGAAGAACTGCTCCCCCTCGGTAAAGCCATTATAGGCCACCATCTTCATGTCGTTCACGTCCAGCGTATAGGGCACGATCAACTGCGCGCGGCCATGCTGCCGGTCATAATAAGGTAGATCGTCGGCATAGCTGTCCGCATCATAAAGAAAGCCGCCTTCCTCCGCCACGATCCGCGCCGTATTCGGGCTGGTGCGCCCCTGATACCAGCCGAGCGGCCGCTCTCCCGTGACCTCGGTATGAAGCCGGATCGCCTCGGCCACATGCGCGCGCTCCACCTCCTCGGGCAGATGCTGATAATCGATCCAGCGCAGCCCGTGGCTGGCAATCTCCCAATCCGCCGCCTTCATCGCGGCGACCGCTTCGGGGTTCGTGGCCAGCGCCGCCGCGACACCGAACACCGTCACCGGCGCGCCACGCGACGTGAAGAGACGATGCAGCCGCCAGAAACCGGCGCGGCTGCCATATTCGTACAGGCTCTCCATCGCCATCGCCCGCGCGCCCTTGTGGCTCGCCGCGCCGACCATCTCCGACAGGAAAGCCTCGGATTCGCCGTCGCCATTGTCGACGCTGCGCTCCGCCCCTTCTTCATAATTGATGACGAACTGCACCGCGACGCGCGCGCCGCCCGGCCACTGTGCCTCTGGCGGGCTTGCGCCATAGCCGACCAGATCGCGGCTCATGCCGCCAGATCCCCGATGAAGGCGATCATGGCGGCCAGCGCCCGGTCGGCGTCCTCAGGGATCACGCTTTCAAGCGGATTATGGCTGATCCCGCCGCCGCAGCGGATGAACAGCATCGCGGTGGGGGCCAGATCTGCCATCACCATCGCGTCATGTCCCGCGCCGCTCACCAGCCGCATCGGCTCCTGCCCCGTCGATGCCACGGCGCGGGCGAGTTTGTCGGTAAGGCCGGGATCGCACGGACTGGCTTCCAGCGCTTGTGTCTCCTCCACGCCCAGGCCGATGCCGCGCTTCGCCGCCACCTCGTCCAGAGCCGCCAATATCGACGCCGTCGCCGCATCGCGGTCGGCGTCCAGCCCGGCGCGCACATCGACCGTAAAATCCACGCGGCCCGGCACGACATTGGTCGCGCCCGGCCCCACGATCATCCGCCCGACCGTCGCCACCAGATCGGACTTTCCCGCGCGCGCCACCGCCTCGATCGCCAGCACCGCCTCGGCGGCGGCGGTCAGCGCATCCCTGCGCAGCGCCATGGAGTTGGTGCCTGCATGGCCCGGCGTCCCCGTCATGGTCACGGCCAGTCGCCGCTGCGCCGCGATCCCCGTCACCACGCCCAGTGCCAGCCCTTCTGCCTCCAGCACCGGCCCCTGCTCGATATGCGCCTCCAGATAGGCGAACACGCTGCCCGGCGCCTTCGCGGCCGTCGGCATCGTCGCTACGTCCAGCCCGAACCCGGCCAGCGCCTCGCCCAGCGACGCGCCCTCCCGGTCGGCGATAGCCAGCGCCGCGGGATCGAGCGTCCCCGCCACAGCCCGGCTGGTCAGCATGGAGGCGGGAAAGCGCGATCCCTCCTCATCCCCGAACGCGATCACCTCTATGGCGAAGGGCAGGCGCATGCCCCGCTCGCTGAGCGACGCCACGCATTCGATGCCCAGCATGATGCCCAGCGGCCCGTCATAGCGCCCGCCATCGTTCACGCTGTCGATATGGCTGCCGATCAGCAGGATAGGCGCGCTGTCCGTGGTGCCCGCATAATGGCCGACCAGATTGGCGGCGGGGTCGATGCGCGTCGTCATCCCCGCCTCGCGCATCCACCCCTCGACCAGGCTCAGGGTGGCGCGGTGCGCGGGGCCGAGATAGGGCCGGAACAGCCCGCCCGCCATGTCGCTATAAGGCGACAGGCCGATCAGGTCGCACCGTTCGACAGCGCGCACGCCGCCCATCAGCCCGCCGACAGATAGACGAAGCGCACGACGAACAGCGCCGCCAGCACGAACAGGACTAGATCCTTCTTCGTCGCCTGCCCCCGCGCCATCTTCAGCGCCGCATAGGCGGTGATGCCGAACGCCAGCCCGTTGGCGATGGAGAAGCTCAAGGGGATGATCGCGAGGGTCAGGAAGGCGGGGATCGCCTCCATCGGATCTTCCCAGGCAATCTCGACCAGCGGCGCCATCATCAGGCCGCCGACCAGGATCAGCGCGGGCGCCGTCGCCGCCAGCGGGATCAACTGCGCGAACGGCGCCACGAACATGGTGAGCAGGAACAGCACGCCCACTACGACGGCGGTCAGGCCGGTGCGCCCGCCCGCCTGCACGCCCGCCGCGCTCTCGACATAGCTCGTCACCGTCGTCGTTCCCGCGAAGGAGCCGAAGATGGTGGCGATGGCGTCGACGACCAGAATGCGGTTGAGGCGCGGTATCTTGCCGTCCGCGTCCATCAGCCCGGCCCGCTTCGTCACCGCGACCAGCGTGCCGATATTGTCGAACAGGTCGACGAACAGGAACACGAACAATATCTCGAACAGCCCCAGCCCATGCGTCCCCGCCGTCCCCAGCATGCCGGGAATGTCGAGGTGAAAGGCGGACTGCCCAATGGCGCCCAGATCATAGGGTTCCGGCTTGAACGGCACGAGGCCCAGAAGTGCACCGACCAGCGTGGTCACGACGATGCCGACCAGCACCGCGCCGCGCATCCCCCAGACGCTCAGCCCAGCGATGATGAGCAGGCCCAGCAAGGCCAGCGCCGGTCCCGACGCGCGCAGATCGCCCAGCGCCACGGACGTTGCCGGGTTGCTGACCACGATTCCCGCATTGCGCAGGCCGATGAAGCCGATGAACAGGCCGATGCCACCCGCCGTCGCGGCAAGCAGGTGCGGCGGAATGGACGCGACGATCAATTGTCGCAGGCCCACGAATGTCAGCAGCAGGAACACGATGCCCGACACCAGCACGCAGGCAAGACCCACCTGCCAGGGCACGCCCATCTGCTGGACGACGGTGAAACTGAAATAGGCGTTCAGGCCCATGCCGGGCGCGAGCGCCAGCGGCGTATTGGCCACGAACCCCATCATGATGCTGGCGAAACCGGCGGCGAGGCAGGTCGCCGCTGCCACGGCCGCGACGGGCATGCCCGCCTGGCCCAGGATCGCCGGATTGACCAGAACGATATAGGCCATGGTGAGGAAGGTCGTCACCCCGGCCACGATCTCGGTGCGCGTATTGGTGCCGCGCGCGCTCAGCTGAAAACGCGATTCCAGCCAGCCCGAGGGTGCTGGCGCAGTACCGGCAGTGGATGGCTGCGTCGCCGCAACCGTTCCGTCCTGCTGTTGCTGAAGATCGTCCAATATGCTGCCCCTCGGTGGCGCCCGGCTGGTTGGCCGGATCGGGAGAGTTTTGCGGCCAGTAGTGGCCCCAATCAAACGTTAAATTTGGAACGCAGCGTTGCCCTGATTAGGGCGCTCATTTCCATCGTCGTCGCAAGGTCCCATGATCCGGCAGCCACTCTTATGTGAAGGATGGCTGCCGGGCCAGGCTATCAGAACCTCTTGCTGAGCGAGACGCCGTAGGTGCGCGGCTCGTTGACCATGGTCGTGATGTTGTTGAAGTCGACGGCGCTGGTCACGCGGATCTGGTCGAGCAGGTTGCGAACGAAGCCCGCCACCTCGAGGCCATCCTGCGTGGTGAAGCCGACGCGGGCGCCAACCTCCGTAAACGGCCGCGTCTTGAACTCGATCGACTCATACAGGAAGATATTGGCCGATCCGGTATAGGCGACATCGCCCATCGCAAAGACCGACACCGTGTCGCTGACCGGCACGGTGTAGCGGGCCGACGCATTGCCGATCCACTTCTGCGCCTGCGGCAGTGCGTTGCCGTTGATGAGCGCATTGCCGGTGAACTCACCCGAGGTGACGAGCGGATCGAGAACGGTGCAGCCGCCGCCGCAGATGCCGACATTAAGGCCGGGATCCTTGATCTCGGTATGGGTGTAGCTGCCCGACGCGCTCAGGACGAGACCGTCCACGGGCCGCGCATCCATGTCGACCTCGACGCCATAGCCCTGCACCTTGTCGATGGAGATGAGGTTGGCGGTGTTGCCGCCGCCGCCCACTGCCGTCTGCTGGAAGTCCTTCACCTCATAATAATAGCCGGTGAGGTCGAAGCGCAGCTTGCGGTCGAACAGGTTCGTCTTGATGCCGAACTCGCCCGAATAAACCTTCTCGGACGGCGCGGTCGTGGTCAGGTTATCGAGCGCCACGCGGTCCTCGATCGCCGGACCCTGATAGCCGGTGGCGAACCGGCCATAGATGTTGACCTCGTCGCTCACCTTGTAGGTCGCGCTCGCGTCGAACGACACGTTGCTGCCCGTCACGCTGACGTCGAAGGTCCGGTTCGGCAGGGCCACGACATTCGGCGGGAAGGTGAACGCGTTCGGGCTGCGGACGCGATCGGTGAAGTCGTGCTTCTTGTCATGGCTGTACCGCACGCCTGCACGCAGCGTCAGCGCATCGGTCGCCTTATATTCGCCCGACGCGAAGAAGCCGTAATTCTCGTTGGTGTTGTCGTGCGTGATCAGGCCGTAATCGGTCCCATCCGCCACGCGGCCCGGATAGTTGGAGCCGGGAATATTGTCATATTCCTCATAATAGAGCGACTGGTGGAAATAATAGGCGCCGCCCTGCAGGCGCAGGCCGTTGAGATCGGCGGTCTGGAAGCGCAGCTCCTGGCTGAACTCCTTGGGCCGCGTGATGTTGCCGGTCTCCACCGCGAAGGCTGCCGTGCCCAGCGGGAAGGTGCGCGGTGACTGGCCGAAGGGCGCGTAGATATCGCCGCCGTCGATGTCGCTGGTGGTGAAGATCTTCAACGTCTCATAGCCGGTGACCGAGTAGAAGGTGCCCAGGCCATCGACCTCGTAGCTCAGGTGCAGGTTGGTGCCCCAGCTGCTCAGGTCCTGGTCGTTATTGGCGTCCAGCGTGGTCTTGCGGACGTCGAAGCCCGGCGCGAAACGGTTGGTGCCGGGCGTGATCGACGCCGCGCGGAACACGCGGGCCGTGCCCTTCAGGTTGCGGCCGTGCAGGTTCCAGTTCGCCTCGAACCCGCCATTTTCATAGGCAAGCTGATAACGGCCGGCGAGGTCGCTATAGCCTTCGAGATTGTCGGGCGAGCGATTGCCGGGCTGGGTGGAGACATTCTCGACCCAGCCATCGCGCCGCTGCCACATGCCGGATGCACGGAAGCTCAGATTCTCGCCCAGCGGACCGCTGATCGCGGCCTCGCCATTGACGGTGTTGAACGTGCCCCAGCTTACCTGCGCATGGCCGCTGAGCGTATCGGTCGGCTTGGCGCTGGTGATCTTGACCACGCCTGCGGGGCTGTTGCGGCCGAACAGCGTGCCCTGCGGACCGCGCAGCACCTCGACCGAGGCCACGTCGAAGACCGGGAAGGACTTCAGCATCGGATTTTCCAGCACGACGTCGTCATAATAGACGGCGACGGGCTGCGCGGTGTTGGGATCGAAGTCGGTATTGCCGAGGCCGCGAATGTAAAAGCGCGGGAAGGTGCGGCCAAAGGACGATTCGACCAGCAGGCTGGGCGTGCGCGCGGACAGGAAGCGAATGTCGAGGCCGCTTGAATTGGCGGCGGCCAGCTTGTCGCCGCCCAGCGCGGTGACCGCGACGGGGACGTCCATCGAGCGCTCGGAACGGCGCGATGCGGTGACGAGGATTTCGGTGCCGTCATCGGCGGCCACATCCTCCGGCGCCGATGTCTGGGCAGCGGCGGACTGGGCCGCGGCAATGGCTGCGATGGCCGTGACGCCGCTCAGCAGCGTTCGCGACAAACGGCGGCGCTTATGGAAATCGTACATGACTTGAAGTCCCCCTTTTCTTATCTCTGCTCCTCTACCTGCGGACGTCTTTTTTTCTGTGAATCATCGAAACGTAACACGAATGTGGACAGCCACAAGGGCGTAGAGGGGCTCTCGCTGCGATGCGGCAACAGCATGGCTTTTGAGCAACAGTGGCGCTGTGGGCCATGCCGATCTGCGGCATTTTGGCTTCTGCTGCCTTGCAGCATCGCAAAGGGGCGGGCATGATCGCCGCCATTCATTCCATGCCCCGTCGGCCCAGCGAAGGACGATCCTCCCATGACCAGCTTTCTCTCCATCACCGCAGGCCCGTTTTCGTTCAGGGCGCGGCTGGAAGAGGAACTGGCACCGGAAACCTGCAAGGCGTTTCTGGCCATGCTGCCCTATGAGGAGCGAGTGATCCACGTCCGCTGGAGCGGCGAGGGCGTGTGGATTCCGATGGGCGATCAGGCGTTCGACCTGCCCTGGGAAAACGCCACCCGCCATCCCGCGCCGGGCGAATTCATCTTCTATCCCAAGGGGGTGAGCGAGACCGAAATCCTGATGGCTTATGGCGGCGTCGCTTTTTCCAGCAAGGCCGGGCCGCTCGCGGGCAACCACTTCCTGACCATCGTCGAGGGGCTGGAAAATGTCAGGCCGCTGGGCAAGCTGACTCTGTGGGAAGGCGCGCAGCCGATCCGGTTCGCGCTGGACTGACGGGCGGTTGCCCAGGCGGTATCGACTTTCCGTTTCCTGGAAAGATTCTGCGCCGCTATTCAAGCGCACCGCCATTCAAGATCGTCATCCTGAACTTGTTTCAGGATCCATGGTGTCTCCCAACACCGAAGGGTGCGGAGGAGGGATGGATCCTGAAACAAGTTCAGGATGACGGGCATTAAGCCAAGTCTTCCTACGACTGGCCGAATATCGATCCGCCCTAGCCCCGCGACCAGCGCGCCCAGATGGCGGTCGGCAGCAGGCGTCCACGCGTCTCCTCCCGCACCGCCAGTTCGCCGCATTCCACGCGTCCCGGCAGATCCCCGAAATGCTCGGCCAGCAACGCACCGATGGCCAGCGCCGACATGCGCACCGCATAGACGGTCAGGAACACGCAGCGGCTGTCCGCATCGATCAGCGTCCGGCATCCGGCGATCAGGCCGGGCAGATCCTCCTCCAGCCGCCAGACCTCGCCCTCCGGCCCACGCCCGAATTTGGGCGGGTCGAGCAGGATCGCGTCGTAACGCTTGCCCCGTCGCCCTTCGCGCGCGACGAATTTGCCCGCATCGTCGACCATCCAGCGGATCGGCCGGGCGTCCATGCCGGACAGCGTCGCATTGGCGCGTGCCTGCGCTACCGATTTCTTGGACGCATCGACATGGGTCAGCGACGCGCCCGCCGCCGACAGCGCCAGCGTGCCGACGCCCGTATAGCCGAACAGGTTCATCACCTGCGGATCGGCCACATCGGCGATCTGCCCGCGCATCCAGTCCCACACCGGCGCCATGTCGGGGAAGAAGCCGAGATGGCGGAACGGCGTGCATTGCGACGTGAACGCCACCTCGTTCCAGCGCAATGTCCAGCCGTCGCGCGGCACCTGATCGGCGTAGCGCCACTGGCCGCCACCGTCCTCGTCGGATCCGGGCACGAACTCGGCCGCCGCGCGCCAGTCTTCCTGGGCGGGCGCCCACATCGCCTGCGGTTCGGGGCGGATGAAGCGGTAGGGGCCGTAGCGTTCCAGCTTGCGACCATGGCCGCAATCGATCAGCCCGTAATCGCCCCATGGTTCGCCGATAAGCGCGATCGGCTCCATTATGCGCGGGGCGTCGCCCGTTCGGCGATCCATGCCGTCACCGCCTCGAACGTCGCGGGCAGCGTGACATAGCGTTCCTCACGCTCGAACAGGTCGCCGACGCGCGGCGGCAGCGTCGCACGGGTGCCGATCGCGCGCTCGACCGCGTCGGGGAATTTCGCCGGATGCGCGGTCGCCAGCGTCACCATCGGCGCGTCGATCCCGCTGTCGAGCGCCGCGGCCAGCGCGATCGCGGTATGCGGGTCGATCGTCTGCGCGGCATGGTCACACGCCCAGCGCATCGCCTGCGCCATGCGGTCGCCATCGACCCGCGCGCTCTGGAACAGCGATGCCGCGCCCTGCGATTGCGCGTTGGTCAGCCGCATCGCCCGCGCCCCTTCGAACCCGCGCATCTGCGCGCCCAGCGCCACGCCGTCGCGCCCGCCCAGATCGTAGAGCAGCCGTTCGAAGTT